>NZ_CP054043.1:3069022-3375924 GCF_013282725.1 Yersinia mollaretii ATCC 43969
AGAAATTATAAATGTGAAGTTGTATAAATTAGACGTTATAAATAGAAAATAACAAATAGCACTGACCCATGTGGTAGTAAGGAGTTGTTATGGACGATCACCCCGGAGTTAACTTAATTAGCTGCTGCTAATTAAATGTAGAGTTGGCAGCGCAATAATAGTTCAGCACATTATCCTCTCAGTTTATTGAGCGGATAAACCCTGTGCACCCAGAATTAAAAGAGATGCGTTATGACCAAATTTAAAAAAACAGCAACAGGCCAAAGCAATAATAAGAAACCTTTTACTATTGCATTAGAGGCTAAAAATAGCTTGGATCAAACTCTATCCAAATTGAATGCTAATCTAAATGGCCTGACTGAAGAAGATGCCAGAGAGCGGTTAGAGTTATATGGCATCAATCAAGTCGCCCACGAGAAAGCACCACCGGCTTTGAGTCAATTACTGGCCGCATTTAATAACCCGTTTATTTTTGTTTTGATGGTTTTGGCGATAATCAGTTTCTTTACCGACTATTGGTTGCCATTACAAAGTGGCGAGGAGACCGATCTGGTTGGTGTCAGTATTATTGTCACGATGGTATTGATCAGCGGACTATTACGTTTCTGGCAGGAGTTCCGCACCAATAAAGCCGCAGAAGCATTGAAATCCATGGTGCGCACCACCGCGACCGTGTTGCGCCGGAGTAGCCACAGTGCGCAACCGGCAAAACAGGAAATTGCGATTAAGCAATTGGTGCCGGGCGATATTATTCTATTATCCGCCGGAGATATGATCCCCGCTGATTTGCGGTTGATTAAATCCAGAGATCTGTTTATTAGTCAGGCGATTCTGACGGGAGAAGCCATACCCATCGAAAAGTATGATGCGATGGGGGCTATCAGCTCAAAATCAGTCGAGGCCGATGCCAGTAGTGAGAGCGAACTGCTTGAATTATCGAATATCTGTCTGATGGGGACTAATGTTGCCAGCGGAACTGCCATGGCCGTGGTCGTTGCTACTGGCGGGCATACTTATTTCGGGTCGCTTGCTAAGTCGATTGTGGGCAATCGCGCGCAAACCGCTTTTGATCGCGGCGTTAACAGTGTCAGTTGGTTATTGATCCGCTTTATGTTGGTGATGGTACCCATTGTCTTGCTGATTAATGGCTTTACCAAAGGGGATTGGACCGAAGCGGCGCTGTTTGCATTGGCGGTGGCAGTCGGGTTGACCCCTGAAATGTTGCCGATGATTGTCAGTTCTAATCTAGCGAAGGGCGCAATTGCGATGTCGCGCCGAAAAGTTGTGGTTAAGAGACTGAACGCAATACAAAACTTTGGGGCGATGGATGTATTATGCACGGATAAAACCGGCACATTGACACAGGATCGTATCATTCTTGAACACCATTTAGATGCCAGTGGCAGTAACGACCAGAAAGTATTGCAATTGGCGTGGCTCAACAGTTTCCACCAAAGTGGTATGCGCAATCTGATGGATCAGGCGGTCATCAAGTTTAGCCGAGGCAAACCCGAGATCGATGCGCTGCGCGGCTTTAATAAAGTGGATGAGTTGCCCTTTGATTTCATCCGCCGCCGCTTGTCGATCGTGGTAAAAGATGAGCAGCAGCACCAGCGCCTAATCTGTAAAGGGGCAGTGGAGGAGATGCTAAGCATCTGTACACAAGTCCGCGAGGGGAGTGAAATTTTCCCTTTGGATGATAGCCGCCGAGCCGAATTACTGGCGTTAGCCACGCAATATAATGAAGACGGTTTTCGTGTGTTACTGCTGGCGACCCGTGAGCTAGGAACTCAAGCCAGTGAGTTGCCGTTAAATATTGATGATGAACGTGATCTGGTTGTACAAGGGCTGCTGACATTCCTCGATCCACCGAAAGAGAGCGCCGAGGCCGCGATCACTGCGTTGCGCGAAAACGGCGTTGCCGTCAAAGTGTTAACGGGGGATAACCCGATTATTACAGCAAAAATCTGCCGTGATGTTGGGCTGGAGCCGGGCGAGCCGCTGAGTGGGCGTGAAATTGAAGAGATGGATGATGAAACACTGGCGCGTGAAGTGGAGTTGCGCACGGTGTTTACCAAGCTGACGTCATTGCAGAAATCCCGGGTGCTGAAAATGCTACAAAGCAATGGGCATACCGTTGGTTTTCTTGGGGATGGTATCAATGATGCTCCGGCACTGCGTGATGCGGATGTCGGGATCTCGGTCGATACCGGCACTGATATTGCCAAAGAGTCGGCAGATATTATTTTGTTGGAAAAGAACCTGATGGTGCTCGAAGAAGGGGTCATTATTGGGCGTGAAACCTTCGGAAATATCATCAAGTATCTGAATATGACAGCCAGCTCTAATTTCGGCAATGTGTTCTCGGTATTAGTTGCCAGTGCATTTATTCCATTCTTACCGATGCTTGCTATCCATCTACTGTTACAAAACCTGATGTATGACATTTCCCAGCTTTCACTGCCGTGGGATAAGATGGACAAAGAGTTTTTACGTAAACCGCGTAAGTGGGATGCTAAAAATATTGGCCGCTTTATGATCTGGATTGGGCCAACTTCGTCCATTTTTGATATTACAACCTTTGCATTGATGTGGTTTGTTTTTGCCGCTAACAGTGTCGAGCATCAGGCTTTGTTCCAGTCAGGCTGGTTTATTGAAGGTTTGCTGTCACAGACGTTGGTTGTTCATATGCTGCGGACACAAAAGATTCCGTTTATTCAAAGTACCGCTGCGTTGCCTGTGCTGCTGACGACGGGGCTAATCATGGCCATCGGCATCTATATTCCGTTTTCACCACTGGGGACGTTGGTCGGTTTAGTGCCGCTACCATGGGAATACTTCCCATGGTTGGCAGGGACACTGATCAGTTACTGTGTTGTTGCGCAACTGATGAAACAGTTCTATATCCGGCGCTTCGGCAAGTGGTTCTAAAGAGATTTCTGTTGGTATAACACCATGTGATATGAGTACGTCCGGGGCCAGTTGGCCCCGGAATGATGACGATTCGTGTCGTGGGTGAGTTAATCAAAGTGGGACGATCAGGACATCTACTGTGCTGGTGTTAATCAATCGGGCCGCTGAGCAAGAGAATTTATTCATTAGACGGGTGCTGTGGTTGCCACAGATAACCAAATCAATGTGCTGCTGCTGGCAACAGTAAGCCAGACTATCAGCGAACTCGCCATGAACCACTCTCCGGTTCTCTATGGGATAGTCCGCATTCATCGCCAATTCCTCCATAAATAACTGCGCTTCTTCTTGCAACACCGACCGCAAATCACCAAGCATCGGGGCCGCATAGCTACTGTACATTTCTGGTTCTGTTGTCAATGTTATTAGCGAAACCTTGCCGTCATAGGGCCGGACGATAGAAACGGCTTTATCGACTAATTGTTGGCTTTCGGGTGAAAGGGCAACGGCGACCAGAACATTGCGGTATCCCATTATTACGCTCCCATCAGCACGACTATTGATTAAAGATTAGGGGATCACACATTACATAAATGGGATGCTAATCACATTTGGCTATTGTCATAGGAAAATTTCTTTTATTTCAGATGGTTAATTTACTTTATAGTCAGCGAGTCATACGATGAACTTATAGCTCAAACATTATTAATTAGATTATCTTACATTTTGTTCACAACCCCCTTGCAAAAATAGGGATATGAACCAAAGTTGGATACGGGGCTGATGAAAATGTGTCCGAATAAGCGAGAGTGAAACATGCGGTTACCTCTGTTGCCTTTATTAATACGTGATGTCGATCTTTTTAACGCTAAAAGGTCGATTGGTTAATAAACGAACGACAAACGGCAATTCTCGTAATCGCATAAATATTCGTTAAAACAAAATAGTTTCACTAGGTAACTTATAGCCTTACCGAGTAATTAAGTGACTTGGTAGCCCTTAATGCTAATAATTTCGGGTTATGACAGATTTATGTTCTGCTATTTTGTTTTAGGAATGCATTTGTTCGAATTGATCTAAAAACAGTAAGAATTGGGCCTATATCCTTAGTTTTTTAGCTCTTTTCTGACTTCTGGCTATTTTTTGAGCACGCATGTGGTCAGTAATTGAACGATTATGGCGATGAGTAGCAACTTTTTATTTTATTTTTGTGATCTATGTCACATTACATTTAAAATGAATCACTAGTCACATTGTATGTGCTAACGATTCGGGAGTAGAGTTGGGCCTCTTTAGGAATAATCCTAATAATTTGTAAGAAAAGTTTCATGACGCAGGCGCATTATCAGAGCAGCACAAAATCTAGCGGCCAAACCTACGACATGTTGTTTCATACCCTAACGGTATTTTTGTAACGTAACACCAGTAGGCTTCAATTACTTTTAGCTCTATAGGTTCTAATTAACTGTATAACGGGAAGGATCCCAGGTCTTGGGTGAAGAATACTATCATCCAACTTATGTTTTAAAACATAATCAGTCGGGATGTCTAAAATGAGTACGTCTGAATTACTCAAACATATTTATGATATTAATTTGTCATATTTGCTCTTAGCGCAGCGGTTAATTAACGATGAGAAAGCCTCAGCGATGTTTCGCTTGGGTATTACTGACAGCATGGCCGATGCATTATCACAGTTAACGTTACCGCAAATGGTTAAATTGGCCGAGACTAACCAATTAGTCTGCCATTTCCGTTTCAGTGATCACAATACTATTCATCATCTGACGAAAGAGTCTCGTGTGGATGACTTGCAGCAAATACACACAGGAATTTTATTGTCGAGCCACTTACTCCACGAACTATCGTTAAAAGACGGTAGTGCGCCTAAGAAAAGAGCATGACAGATGGTTGAGAAAAGTATTGTCCAGGAAGCCAAAGACATTCATTTGGCAATGGAGTTGATAACTTTAGGTGCGCGTTTACAGATGCTGGAAAGTGAAACGCAACTTAGCCGGGGGCGTTTAATTAAGCTCTACAAAGAGCTGAGAGGCAGCCCGCCACCGAAAGGAATGTTACCGTTTTCGACCGATTGGTTTATGACTTGGGAACAAAATATTCACTCATCGATGTTTTATAACGCCTATAGCTTCTTGCTAAAAAGCGGACAATGCACCGGTGTCGAGGCCGTTATTAAGGCTTATCGTCTCTATCTTGAACAGTGCCCTGATCAGTCGGGAATCCCGCCATTACTGGCGTTAACCCGTGCTTGGACGCTGGTTCGATTCGTTGACAGTGGTATGTTGCAGCTCTCTGGCTGTAACTGCTGTGGTGGGACTTTTATCACCCATGCACACCAGCCACGAAACGGCTTTGTCTGTAGTCTCTGCCAGCCACCTTCCCGCGCAGTAAAAAAACGTAAACTTTCTCCGCAATCTGCCGATATAACTTCACAACTGCTGGATGAGCAGGTTAGACGCGCAGTTTGAGTTTCTTTGGTTTGTCTGAATTTTTGGTTACAGCCTCGGGATGGATACCGTTTCTGTAGCCAGTTAATGGCAATTCATCACACTCAAAGGGCGCTAACGCCTCACCTTCCACCCACACACTTTGCTAAGGATGTCGCGTGTTAGTTATTTTGGGTTATATCGTGGTCTTAGGTGCGGTTTTTGGTGGCTACATAATTGTTGGTGGTCACCTTGGCGCACTTTATCAGCCAGCTGAATTTTTAATTATCGGCGGGGCAGGTATTGGTGCATTTATTGTGGGTAACAATGGTAAAGCAATAAAAGCCACAATGAAGGCAATGCCAAAATTGATGCGCCGCTCTAAATATAACAAAGTCCTATATATGGACTTAATGGCGCTACTGTACCGCTTATTAGCAAAATCCCGCCAGCAGGGAATGTTGTCACTTGAACGGGATATAGAAAATCCACGCGAAAGTGAAATTTTCTCTAATTATCCGAGAATTTTGGCCGATAAGTTATTAGTCGAATTTATTACCGACTATTTGCGGTTAATTGTCAGCGGAAATATGAACGCTTTTGAAATCGAAGCATTGATGGATGAAGAGATCGAAACTCACGAGCAAGAGTGCGAAGTTCCCGCCGGTAGCTTGGCGATGGTGGGGGATTCTCTCCCCGCATTCGGGATTGTTGCTGCGGTGATGGGGGTCGTCCACGCCTTGGCTTCCGCCGACCGACCTGCCGCAGAACTTGGGGCGTTAATTGCCCATGCAATGGTGGGGACGTTCTTGGGTATTTTGTTGGCTTATGGATTTATCTCCCCTTTGGCGACCTTGTTACGTCAACAGAGTGCAGAAACCACCAAAATGATGCAGTGCATCAAGGTGACACTGCTGTCCAGCCTGAACGGATATGCGCCGCAAATTGCCGTGGAGTTTGGTCGTAAAACGCTCTACACCACGGAACGCCCATCGTTCATTGAGCTGGAAGAGCATGTGCGTAGAGTGAAAGCTCCGGCACCGCAAGCGACAGAAGAGGACGCATGAAGCATCAGAACCACCCCGTTATTCTGGTCAAAAAACGCAAGGCCAAACATGGTGGTGGTCACCATGGCGGATCATGGAAAATCGCTTACGCTGACTTTATGACAGCCATGATGGCCTTCTTTCTGGTGATGTGGCTGCTCTCGGTCTCCAGCCCGCAAGAGCTGACGCAAATTGCCGACTATTTTCGTACGCCATTGAAAGTCGCGCTGACCAGCGGCGATAAAAGCAGTTCCAGCACCAGTCCCATTCCGGGGGGCGGTGATGACCCCACCCAACAAGTGGGGGAGGTGCGCAAGCACATTGATTCTGAAGAGAGCCGCAGAGAGGAGTACCGCCTCAATAAATTACGGGAAAAACTGGATCAGCTCATCGAATCAGACCCCAGACTAAGGGCGCTGCGGCCACATCTGTTGATTAACATGATGGAAGAAGGCCTGAGAATCCAGATTATTGATAGCCAAAATCGGCCTATGTTCAAAATGGGGAGCGCACAGGTTGAGCCGTATATGCGCGATATTTTGCGTGCAATTGCTCCCATCCTGAATGACATACCGAATAAAATCAGTCTGTCCGGCCACACGGATGACTTGCCTTATGCTAATGGCGAAAGGGGTTATAGCAACTGGGAACTCTCGGCTGATCGTGCCAATGCTTCACGGCGTGAATTGCTGATCGGGGGGTTGGATGAGGGCAAAGTGCTGCGTGTCGTGGGCATGGCCTCGACGATGCGCCTCAAAGAGCAGGCATCGGATGATCCGGTCAACCGTCGTATCAGTATCTTGGTGCTGAACAAACAGACTCAACATGATATTGAGCATGAGAATTTGGATAACCGAGCGCTGGATATCGAAAAAGCGGAGAGTTTGAAGCAGATTGAGACCAGTGGTACTGCGCCGGTAGCAACATCAGCAGCAACAACAACATCAGCAGCCACGAAATCAGCAGCTACGGCATCAGCTGTCACGGCGACGACACCGCCAGCGCCAGCAGTGACGGCTACATCCACTGGGCAACCGGCAGCAACTGGCTCGGCTGCGGTAAGTTCAACCCCTGCGCCACAACCGGCAAAGGCCGCACCGGATGATCCTGTGAAAGCCGTGGTATCGCCAGAGACAGCATCACCAACGACAGCACCACAAACACCACAATCGAGCACGGGGAACATCACTCCAGTTGCCACTGGGCCAACGACATCGTTGCCTGCGGCACCTGCAAGTCATGCACCGGTCTCTCCGACAAGCCGCGACGCACAGTAGAGGTGACACCGTGAGCATGGATATTACCGCGTTTTATCAGACGTTTTTTGATGAAGCAGATGAACTGCTGGCGGATATGGAACAGCACTTGTTATTGCTGGACCCGCTGGCACCAGACAATGAACAACTTAACGCCATTTTCCGTGCGGCTCACTCAATCAAAGGTGGGGCTGCAACCTTTGGCTTTACGGTATTGCAAGAAACCACCCATCTGTTGGAAAACCTGTTGGATGGTGCCCGTCGCGACGAGATGCGCCTGAGCACTGATATCATCAACCTGTTTTTGGAAACGAAAGATATTATGCAAGAACAGTTGGACGCCTACAAAACCTCGCAGGAACCCAATGCGGAAAGCTTTGAGTATATCTGCCACGCACTGCGCCAATTGGCACTTGAAGCCTTAGAACAACAGACGGGTGGCAGTGTCCCCGCCGCCGCGCAGGGCAGTGGTGCGGCAGCCGTTGAAGCGAAAGCCAGCGGCAAGTCACCGGCTCTGGTTCAGGGGGGAATGCGCATTCGTCTGTCTGGTCTGAAAGAGCAAGAGATCCCGCTGATGCTGGAAGAGCTGGGCAATCTGGGCGAAGTCAAAGATCCGCATCAAAGTGCGGATAGCCTTGAAGCGACCTTGATTACCTCGGTCAGTGAGGATGATATCAGCGCGGTACTCTGCTTTGTGCTGGAACCAGAACAAATTAGTTTTGTACAGGCGGAGTTAGAGCTAGCGCCAGAAGCAGATGCTGCTGTTGCCATCGTTGAACCTCAAGCCGCCGTTGCACCGGTTGCTGACGTCAAAACTGCACCTAAAGTGGATGCTGTTGCCGCAGCAGTCAGCCCAGAGCATGTGAAGCCGAAAGCGAAAGCCAGTGAATCCACCAGTATCCGCGTGGCAGTTGAGAAAGTTGATCAACTAATTAACTTGGTGGGTGAATTGGTTATCACCCAATCCATGCTGGCACAGCGCTCCAGCATCCTTGACCCGGTAATTAACGGTGACTTGCTCAATAGCATGGGGCAGTTGGAACGCAATGCGCGTGACCTGCAAGAGTCAGTGATGTCCATCCGTATGATGCCGATGGAGTATGTCTTCAGCCGCTTCCCTCGGTTGGTGCGTGACTTGGCGAGCAAACTCAATAAGCAGGTTGAACTGACCCTGTTGGGGAGTTCGACCGAACTGGATAAAAGCCTGATCGAGCGCATTATCGATCCATTAACCCATTTGGTGCGTAACAGTCTGGATCACGGCATTGAAGATGCAGCAACCCGTATTGCTGCCGGTAAACAGCCAGTGGGCAATCTGACACTGTCAGCAGAGCATCAGGGCGGCAATATCTGCATCGAAGTGCTTGATGATGGGTCAGGGCTTAATCGACAGAAAATCTTGGCGAAAGCGCAGTCTCAAGGGATGGCGGTCAATGAGCATATGAGCGATGAAGATGTCGGGATGCTGATTTTTGCACCGGGTTTCTCCACCGCCGAGCAAGTGACTGATGTTTCTGGCCGTGGTGTCGGGATGGATGTGGTTAAGCGAAATATTCAGGAGATGGGCGGCCATGTGCAAGTCAGTTTCCAAGCAGGTCTTGGCACCTCGATCCGCATCTTGCTGCCATTGACGCTGGCTATTCTTGATGGCATGTCGGTAAAGGTCAGTGATGAAGTCTTCATCTTACCACTGAACGCCGTCATGGAGTCGCTGCAACCTCTGGCTGAAGATCTGCACCCACTCGCGGGCGGTGAGCGCGTCTTACAAGTGCGCGGCGAGTATCTGCCTCTGGTGGAGCTGTACCGCGTCTTCGATGTAGAAAATGCTAAAACTGAAGCCACTCAGGGCATTGTGGTGATTCTGCAAAGTGCCGGTCGTCGTTACGCTCTGCTAGTCGATCAGCTAATTGGTCAGCATCAGGTGGTGGTGAAAAATCTGGAAAGTAACTACCGGAAGGTGCCAGGAATTTCAGCCGCGACCATATTGGGTGATGGCAGTGTGGCATTAATTGTTGATGTGTCAGCTTTGCAGGCTCTAAACCGGGAAAAGCGTGTTGCGGTTGAAGATATCGCCGTCGCATAGCAAATATCCCTATATAGCGCCTGTATGGAATCCATATGTAAACAGGTGCAGGGCCGTGGATGTAGTTCTCGGCCCTGAAAAAAAACATAAATTCAACCTACTGATTGAAGGGTAAACACATGGCAGGACTAGCAACCGTCACGAAGCTGGCTGGCGAAACGGTAGGACAAGAGTTCCTGATTTTTACGCTGGGCGATGAAGAGTACGGCATTGATATTCTGAAAGTGCAAGAGATCCGAGGTTACGATCAGGTGACTCGTATTGCTAACACCCCCGCTTTTATTAAGGGTGTCACTAACTTGCGTGGCGTCATCGTGCCTATTATTGACTTGCGGGTTAAATTTGCCCAAAAAGGCGTGAGCTATAACGAAAATACCGTGGTGATTGTGCTGAATCTGGATCAGCGCGTGGTTGGTATTGTGGTTGATGGCGTGTCTGATGTGTTGTCATTGACCCATGAGCAAATCCGCCCGGCACCTGAGTTTGCGGTCACTTTGGCGACGGAGTACCTGACGGGCTTAGGTTCTCTTGGCGAAAGGATGCTGATTTTGGTGGATATCGAGAAGTTGTTGAGTAGTGAAGAGATGTCGTTGATTGATGCAGTGGCGAAGGGGTAAGGGTAAGAGGATTACTTGATGGGATGGGATCGGATCGGGTTTCGGTTGATATTCATTCAGTGATCACCTGATCTCCGCCACCTCAACCGAGCAGGAGGGCAAGCCGGCCCTCCTGCACCTGCGGCTTGCGCGAAATATGACTGCTGCCGCAGTGCCCTCCGGCAGTTTGCCGGCTAATCGAACCGGAGCTGACTCGCTCCCAGCTCGACAGCCCCTTTCGCCGCGTCCATGCGGCTCATTCGGCCTGCAATCTTTGTCGGTAATATTCCCGATTGCGCTTAAGGTCAAAAACAATTCAAAACCTTGCCATTAACATCCCCTTAAAATAATCCCCCTCCCCAGTAAAGTTCCCCCCCGAGATGCCGATAACACAGTTAATTAGGCGTCTTGTCATTTGACGTACCCGTATTTGATATACTCATGTTTTGATGTACTTATGAAGGAACAACATGTTTAAGCGTATGAAAGTGGTCACCAGCCTGCTGCTGGTGTTAGTGCTATTTGGTGCCTTACAGCTGGTCTCCAGCGGGCTTTTCTTCAACTCCCTAAAAAATGACAAAGAGAACTTCGCTGTTTTACAAGTGATCCGTCAGCAACAATCGGTGTTGAATGAAAGCTGGGTAAATCTACTGCAAACACGCAATACACTGAACCGCGCTGGTATCCGCTACATGATGGATGTCAATCACACCGGCAGTGGCCCGACGGTCAATGACCTTTTGGCTTCAGCCAAAGGCACATTGGGTGTGGCGGCAGACCGTTTTAAGCAGTACGAACAAATTCCGCTGGATAGCCAACAAGATGCGGAATCAGCGACGAAATTAAAACAGACCTATGACCAATATTTTGGCGCATTGACTGAACTAATCCAATTGATGGAAGCGGGCAAGATCAACGAGTTCTTCGATCAACCCACCTCCAGCTTCCAAAATGCGTTTGAGAAAGATTACAACACTTACTTGACACAAAACGACCGTCTGTATGCCACTGCCGTGGAAGACAGCAATCAGTCCTTCAGCTTTGCGATGGGGGTGATTGTTGCCGTACTGATCGCCGTATTAGCCGTGATTATCGTGGTGTGGTTGGGTATGCAACACATCTTAATTAATCCGCTGAAACACCTGATTGAGCACATCAAACATATCGCCAATGGTGATTTGACTCAGAACATCGACGTGCATAGCCGCAATGAGATGGGCACCTTGGCAGCCAGCTTGAAACACATGCAGTCTGAATTGGCGACCACCGTCAATGACGTGCGTTTAGGCGCTGATGCCATCTACAGCGGTGCATCTGAAATTGCTGCTGGCAACAACGATCTCTCGGCGCGCACCGAACAGCAGGCCGCTTCACTGGAAGAGACGGCGGCCAGCATGGAGCAGTTAACGGCCACCGTGAAACAGAATGCGGAAAATGCCCGTCAGGCAAGCCAACTGGCACTGAGTGCCTCAGAAACCGCGCAAAAAGGTGGCAAAGTCGTCGCCAACGTGGTGCAAACCATGCACGAGATTGCGGGCAGTTCGCAGAAAATCGCCGATATTACTAGTGTTATCGACGGTATTGCCTTCCAAACCAATATTCTGGCATTGAACGCCGCCGTTGAAGCGGCTCGTGCGGGCGAGCAAGGCCGTGGCTTTGCTGTGGTCGCGGGTGAAGTGCGCAATCTGGCACAACGTAGCGCACAAGCAGCAAAAGAGATTAAGGGCTTGATCGAAGACTCTGTTAACCGTGTCGATATGGGGTCCGTGCTGGTTGAAAGCGCGGGTGAAACCATGGGCGATATCGTTAATGCCGTCACGCGCGTCACGGACATCATGGGTGAAATCGCTTCCGCCTCTGATGAACAGAGTCGCGGTATCGATCAGGTCGGTCAGGCGGTGACCGAGATGGACCGTGTGACTCAGCAAAACGCCTCTTTGGTGGAAGAGTCTGCTTCTGCCGCCGCGGCACTGGAAGAGCAAGCCAGTATGTTGACCCAATCCATGTCCGTATTCGTTTTGCGTATGGATAACGGTAGTAGCACAAGAAATGTGAGAAAAACAAAGCAGCCGACACAGGATACGAGCGGGACTGCGAAAAAAACACTAGGAAGTGACCTGCAAGATAATTGGGAAACTTTCTAGTCCCCCCTACACAAAACAATACCCTAAATAATTCGAGTTGCAGGAAGGCGGCAACTGAGCGAGTCCCCAGGAGCTTACATGAGTCAGTGACTGGGGTGAACGAAGGCAGCCAACGCACATGCAGCTTGAAATATGACGGGGATAGATAAAGCCGGCCAACGAGCTGGCTGAGAAGAGGTTACGATGTTTGGCCGAATCCGGATTTCTACCAGCTTTTTCCTGTTACTCATCTTGATCTGCTCGATACAGTTAATTTCAAGTGGTCTGTCATTTACGGCTTTTCGTTCAGACTACCAAAATTTAAATCGTGTGGATCTCAGCAGTCAGCAACGGGATGCATTAAGCCTCAGTTGGGTATCCTTGCTTCAGGCGCGTAATACCTTAAACCGAGCGGGGACGCGCTCGGCTCTCAAAGTTCCTCAGGAGCAAGTCAACGCGTTAATGGGCAATGCGCGCAGTTCATTGCAGAAAGCGGATCTCTATTTTAATCAGTTTCTGGCGGTGCCGCGTCTTGATGAGAGTGACACCGGGGGTGAGTTGTTAGATGCCACCAAAAACAGCTATCAAAATTTACGTGTCTCATTACGGCAATTAATCGATTTTCTGGAGGCCGGCAATTTACAAGGTTTTATGGACCAGCCCACCCAGAAAACACAGGATCTGTTCGAAGCGGATTTTTTGCAGTATTTGCAATATGCCAATGAGGTGATTGCCGAGGCAGGCACCCAGAATCAGCAGGCTTACCATCTCTCCATGTGGATATTTGGTGGCGCGATTTTGATGGTGATTCTGATGGCGTTCTCTTCACTGATCTGGTTGCGCACCATGTTTGTGACCCCGCTGAAGATTATGCGCGCCCATTTCGACCGCATCGCGCAGGGGGATCTCTCCGCGCAGATTACTGTCTCCGGCCGCAATGAAATTAGCCAGATGTTTGCCAGCTTGCGCACCATGCAGCATTCACTGATCAGCACGGTGAGCCACGTTCGCGACGGGACAGAATCGATGCTGACGGGGATTCAAGAAATTTCTGCTGGCAACAATGATTTGTCCGCGAGGACGGAGCAACAAGCTGCCTCACTGGAGCAAACCGCCGCCAGCATGGAGCAACTGACCGCAACCGTGAAACAGAATGCGGATAATGCGCGTCAGGCAACACAGTTGGCGCAAGATGCATCGGGAACCGCCGCCAAAGGGGGCGAGTTGACCAGCAGTGTTGTCACCACTATGCATGACATCGCGACCAGTTCGAAGAAGATTGGTGCTATTACCAGCGTCATTGATGGTATCGCCTTCCAAACCAATATTTTGGCGTTGAATGCCGCCGTTGAAGCCGCACGTGCGGGTGAGCAGGGGCGGGGCTTTGCGGTTGTTGCAGGCGAAGTGCGGAATCTGGCCCAGCGCAGTGCGCAGGCAGCAAAAGAGATTAAAGTGCTGATCGATGAATCGGTCAGCCGTGTTAGCCAGGGGTCCACACTGGTTGAAAATGCGGGTACTACCATGGAAGAGATCGTTCGCTCAGTGACTCGGGTTACCGACATTATGGGTGAAATCGCTTCCGCCTCGGATGAACAAAGCCGAGGTATTGAGCAGGTTTCACTCGCGGTAACACAGATGGATCAGGTCACTCAGCAAAACGCCGCATTAGTGGAAGAGGCTGCGGCTGCGGCTAATGCACTGGAAGAGCAGGCAAGTCGGCTCTCCAATGCAGTGTCTGTTTTTCGTTTGGAGCAAGATAGCGACAGCGGGGAGGGGCAAGGCAGTAGTAAGCAATCTGTTGTAAAAGCAACGGTCGCAAAGGAAATCCCAGATTGTCAAATGACGTAACCAAGACTGTGTTGTCGGGGGAGGCTGGATGAAATCATCATCGATGAAACCATCGTCTTTAAATCAAGTTGCTCAGCCATCACCCCTAGAGTCTGGGTCGATCCTGACCCAGATGATTCAACGGCTCCCGCTGTCGGATGTTCACTTCCGGCGCATTTGCCAACTTATCTACCAACGAGCCGGGATTGTACTGGCCGATCACAAACGGGAAATGGTCTATAACCGCTTGGTCAGGCGGTTGAGATTGCTGGATATTAACGATTTTGGTCAATACCTTGCTTTGCTGGAGAGTGACCCGAACAGTGCCGAGTGGCAGGCATTTGTGAATGCACTGACCACCAACCTGACGGCGTTTTTCCGTGAGGCGCACCACTTCCCGATTCTGGCCGAACATGCTCGCCAGCGATCAGGGAATTATTCGGTATGGAGCACGGCGGCATCGACCGGTGAAGAGCCTTACTCCATCGCCATGACATTAAGTGATGCGCTGGGAAATCGGGCGGGTGCTTGTCAGGTGATGGCCAGTGATATTGATACGCAAGTGCTGGAGAAAGCGACCAGCGGCGTCTATCGGCAGGATGAGCTGAGATCATTGTCGGCACAACAGATGCAACGCTACTTCTTGCGTGGCACTGGCCCTCATCAGGGTATGGTGCGGGTGCGCCCTGAATTAGCCAATATGATTCAGTTCCAGCAACTCAATCTATTGGCCCCCGACTGGGCGTTACCGGGACAATTTGATGCTATTTTTTGCCGTAACGTGATGATCTATTTTGATAAAGAGACGCAGGAACGCATCCTGCGCCGCTTTGTCCCTTTGCTAAAACCCGGCGGCCTAATGTTTGCGGGTCACTCGGAGAATTTCAGTCAAATTAGTCGGGAATTCTATTTGCGCGGGCAGACCGTTTATGGACTGACCAAGGAGAGGTGATGAGTAAAATCAGAGTATTGTGCGTTGATGATTCTGCATTGATGCGCCAGCTAATGACAGAGATTATCAACAGTCACCCCGATATGGAGATGGTTGCTGCGGCACCTGATCCGTTGGTCGCCCGCGATTTGATCAAAAAATTCAATCCGCAGGTTTTGACACTCGATGTTGAAATGCCGCGCATGGATGGCTTGGATTTTCTTGAGAAACTGATGCGGTTGCGGCCAATGCCGGTGGTGATGGTCTCATCCTTAACCGGGAAGAACTCCGAGATCACCATGCGGGCGCTGGAGTTAGGGGCGATCGATTTCGTCACCAAACCCCAGTTGGGCATCCGCGAGGGGATGCTGGCTTACAGTGAGCTGATTGCGGAGAAAATTCGCACCGCCGCTAAAGCGCGCTTGCCACAACGAGGTCCGGAACATGCGCCGGTGATGCTGACTCATACCCCGCTGCTCAGCAGTGAAAAGCTCATCGCCATTGGGGCATCGACGGGGGGAACTGAGGCAATCCGTACTGTGTTACAGCCTTTGCCGCCAACCAGTCCGGCGCTATTGATTACTCAGCATATGCCACCGGGTTTTACCCGTTCATTTGCCGAGCGACTCAATAAATTGTGCCAGATTACGGTGAAAGAGGCAGAAGACGGTGAACGTGTATTGCCCGGACACGCCTACATTGCACCCGGTGATCGGCACATGGAACTGGCGCGCAGTGGGGCAAACTATCAGGTGCGCATCCATGACGGCCCAGCGGTGAATCGTCATCGCCCCTCGGTTGATGTGTTATTTCGCTCGGTGGCGCAGTATGCAGGGCGAAATGCGGTGGGGGTGATTCTGACCGGGATGGGCAATGACGGTGCGGCCGGGTTACTGGAAATGCATCGGGCAGGGGCTTATACCATCGCCCAAAACGAAGCCAGTTGTGTGGTGTTCGGTATGCCGCGTGAAGCCATTGGCATGGGCGGTGTGAATGAAGTGCTGGATTTGAATCAGATTAGCCAGCGGATGTTGGCGCAGATTAGTAGTGGCCAAGCCCTACGAATCTAATCCTCTTTGTCCTTGCTGCAACCCCAATGTCTTTGGGGATAGATCAGATGTAAATCAGTTTTGGTCGTTAATCGCTCAGCGGTGAGCAACAAACTTTAGGAGTGGGTATGGCGGATAAGAATCTCAGATTTTTGGTGGTAGACGATTTTTCGACCATGCGTCGTATTGTCCGAAACCTGCTGAAAGAGCTGGGTTTTAACAATGTGGATGAAGCCGAAGATGGCGTTGACGCATTGAATAAATTACGAACGGGTGGTTTTGATTTTGTGGTTTCTGACTGGAATATGCCGAATATGGATGGCTTGGACCTGTTGAAAACAATCCGTGCTGATGGTGCTCTGAGTTCTCTGCCGGTTTTGATGGTCACTGCCGAAGCTAAAAAAGAGAATATTATTGCAGCAGCGCAAGCCGGTGCCAGTGGTTATGTAGTGAAACCTTTCACTGCCGCAACCTTGGAAGAGAAACTCAATAAGATCTTTGAAAAGTTGGGTATGTAAGGAGGCGGAATGAGTAACCATCAAATGCCCGCATCAGATGCGGCATCAGCCAGTGACATTATTAGCCGTATTGGTAGCCTCACGCGGATGTTACGCGACAGCCTACGCGAGTTAGGTCTGGATCAGGCGATTGCTCAGGCAGCGGAAGCCATTCCCGATGCCCGCGATCGTCTGGACTATGTGGTTCATATGACCGCGCAAGCCGCTGAGCGCGCATTAAACTGCGTCGAAGCAGCACAACCGCGCCAGAATGAGCTGGAGTCATCAGCCAAAGCGCTCAAAGTTCGCTGGGATGAGTGGTTTGCCAACCCCATCGAGCTTTCTGATGCGCGTTCGCTGGTCACGGATACTCGTGATTATCTGGATGTGGTCCCACAGCACACCTCATTTACCAACGCGCAGTTGTTGGAAATCATGATGGCGCAGGATTTCCAAGATCTGACCGGTCAGGTGATCAAGCGCATGATGGATGTGGTGCAAGAGATTGAGAAGCAACTCTTGATGGTACTGATGGAGAACATCCCAGATATGCCGTCTAAACCGCAAAAGCCGACTGACAGCTTACTCAATGGGCCGCAGATGGACAAAACTGGGGCTGGCGTGATTGCCAACCAAGATCAGGTTGATGATCTGCTGGACAGCTTGGGCTTCTAAGCTGACAGATCACCCTTATTGGGCTTGCAGATGAGGGGCGTCTCTCATCTGCGATCTCTCTTCTCTATCGTCTTCTCCTCCCCATCTCTTCCTCTGCCCAATAGACCTCATATTGGCGAATTCATGCTGGCCAATCATCTTCATTCACTAAATAACCCACTAATTACTGCGTTGTTCCATCCATAGGCTAGCTGAATGTTTGTCATGCTAAGCAGCAATTTTTATCACTTATCCCTTCCCGGATACGGAACGCACACCCTGAACAGAAACCTGAGTGCTGGACAGGAAACTTCATGCTGAATAGGAATATTGACTGTGGCTGAAGATAGCGATCTGGAAAAAAGCGAGGAACCCACAGCCCACAAGCTGGAGAAGGCTCGCGAAAAAGGCCAGATTCCGCGCTCGCGCGAACTGACCTCGATGCTGATGCTCGGGGCCGGTTTGGCGATCTTGTGGGTTTCGGGGGAGTCAATGGCGCGCCAACTTGCCGCCATGGTAGCGCAAGGGATGCATTTCGATCACGGTGTGGTCACCAATGATAAGCAGATGCTGCGCCAACTGGGCATGTTGCTGCACCAAACCGTGATAGCTTTGCTGCCGATTTTTGCCGGATTGGTGATTGTGGCACTGGCGGTCCCGATGCTGCTGGGCGGTGTGCTGTTTAGTGGCGAATCGATCAAATTTGATCTGCAGCGGATGAGTCCAATTTCGGGCTTAAAACGGATGTTTTCCACTCAGGCGCTGGCTGAACTACTGAAAGCGATTTTGAAGGCGACACTGGTCGGCTGGGTAACCGGCATTTTCCTCTGGCATAACTGGCCAGACATTATGCGCCTGATTGCGGCCCCGCCAGTGGCGGCGCTAGGGGATGCGCTCCACCTGATTATTCTCTGCGGACTGGTGGTGGTATTAGGTTTGACCCCGATGGTCGGCTTCGACGTATTTTTCCAGATAACCAGCCATATCAAAAAGTTGCGTATGACCAAGCAGGAGATACGCGACGAATTTAAAGATCAAGAGGGTGACCCGCATGTCAAAGGGCGCATTCGACAGCAACAACGGGCGATGGCCCGCCGCCGCATGATGGCGGATGTGCCTAAAGCCGATGTCATCGTCACTAACCCGACTCACTATGCGGTCGCTTTACAGTACAACGAATCCAAAATGAGCGCCCCCAAAGTGCTGGCGAAAGGCGCGGGGGCAGTGGCACTGCGGATTCGCGAGTTGGGCGCAGAACACCGCATTCCTTTATTAGAAGCGCCGCCGCTGGCGCGGGCACTGTTCCGGCACAGTGAGGTGGGGCAACACATTCCCGCCACCCTGTATGCTGCGGTCGCGGAAGTGCTCGCCTGGGTTTACCAACTGAAACGTTGGAAGCGGGAAGGTGGCTTAATTCCGAAAAAACCTGAACATCTGCCAGTGCCGGAAGCACTGGATTTTGCAACAGAGAGTGAGACTGACTAATGGCAAATTTGGCCGCCCTGCTTCGTTTACCGGGCAACTTTAAAGATACGCAGTGGCAAATCCTTGCCGGGCCAATCCTGATTCTGATGATCTTGTCGATGATGGTGTTGCCACTGCCGCCCTTCATCCTTGATTTGCTGTTTACCTTCAATATCGCGCTCTCCATCATGGTGTTGTTGGTGGCGATGTTCACCCAACGCACTCTGGATTTTGCGGCATTCCCGACCATTTTGCTGTTCTCAACCTTGCTGCGGTTGTCCCTAAACGTCGCCTCCACCCGTATCATTCTGATGGATGGTCATACCGGGGCCGGAGCGGCTGGCCGTGTGGTTGAAGCCTTTGGTCACTTTCTGGTCGGCGGTAACTTCGCCATCGGGATCGTGGTCTTTATCATCTTGGTTATCATCAACTTTATGGTTATCACCAAAGGGGCGGGGCGTATTGCCGAGGTTGGTGCGCGCTTCGTTTTGGATGGGATGCCCGGTAAGCAGATGGCGATTGATGCCGACTTAAATGCGGGCTTGATTGGCGAAGATGAGGCGAAAAAACGTCGTTCAGATGTGACACAAGAGGCCGACTTCTACGGTTCAATGGACGGGGCCAGTAAATTTGTGCGCGGTGATGCGGTTGCCGGCTTAATGATCATGGTCATTAACGTGGTCGGCGGCTTACTGGTTGGGGTTCTTCAGCACGACATGGCGGTGGGCCACGCGGCAGAAACCTACACCTTGCTGACTATCGGTGATGGTCTGGTGGCGCAAATCCCGGCATTGGTGATCTCCACTGCGGCGGGTGTCATCGTGACCCGCGTGAGTACCGATCAGGATGTGGGTCAGCAGATGGTCACCCAGTTGTTCAACAACCCACGGGTGATGGTGCTCAGTGCCAGCGTCTTGGGCTTGTTGGGCATGGTGCCGGGGATGCCGAACTTTGTGTTCCTGCTGTTCACCGCCGCCTTGCTGGCATTAGCTTGGCGCTTGCGAGGGAATCAAACCGAGAAACCGGCGGTGGCAGAGTCACCGATGGTGCAGGATCAACAGCAGGCCGCTGAAGCGACATGGTCGGATGTTCAGTTGGAAGATCCGCTGGGGATGGAAGTGGGCTATCGCCTGATTCCGATGGTGGATTTCCAGCAAAATGGCGAGTTGTTGGGCCGAATCCGCAGCATCCGAAAAAAGTTTGCCCAAGAGATGGGCTATCTGCCTCCGGTGGTGCATATCCGGGATAATTTGGAGCTGCCGCCCGCCAACTATCGCATATTAATGAAAGGGGTGGAGATTGGCAGTGGCGAAGCCCATCCCGGCCGTTGGCTGGCGATCAACCCCGGCAACGCGGTCGGCACCTTACCCGGCGAGGCGACCCATGACCCCGCCTTTGGTCTGGCGGCGGTATGGATCGAGAGTGCACTACGTGAACAGGCGCAGATTCAAGGCTTTACCGTGGTTGAGGCCAGTACTGTGGTGGCAACCCACTTGAACCACCTGATCAGCCAATATGCCAGTGAACTCTTTGGCCGTCAGGAGACCCAGCAGTTGTTGGATCGCGTCACACAAGAGATGCCGAAGCTGACCGAAGATTTCATTCCCGGTATTGTGACCTTAACCACACTGCACAAAGTGCTACAAAATCTGCTAATGGAGCGGGTCTCGATCCGCGATATGCGCACCATTATTGAGACACTGGCGGAGCACGCGCCAAATCAAACTGATCCTTACGAGTTAACCGCCGTGGTGCGCGTCGCCTTAGGGCGCTCCATTGCACAGCAGTGGTTCCCCGGCACGGGTGAAATTCAGGTGATTGGGCTGGACGCGGCACTGGAGCGCTTATTGCTACAGGCGCTGCAAGGCGGTGGCGGTTTAGAGCCGGGTCTGGCGGATCGTCTGCTGGAGCAATCCAAACAAGCGCTGCAACGGCAAGAGATGTTGGGTGCACCGCCAGTGCTGCTGGTGAACCATGCTCTGCGCGCACTGTTGGCCCGCTTCTTGCGCCGCAGTTTGCCGCAGATGGTGGTGCTGTCCAATCTGGAAATTGGTGATAATCGCCAGATCCGTATGACCTCGACCATAGGAGCCGCGTGATGCCAATTCGTCTTGCTCGAGTGATGTTTGTGGGTTTGCTTTCGGTCAGTGTATTGCCGTTGAGTGCGCTGGCATCAGGATCTTGGGTGGCAGACGATATTGGTGTGACGCAGAGTGCGCGCGGTGTGGCGACCTCCGCCAAGCCGCTGCAATCCCCTGTGGCGCTGGCGCAGGAAAATGCACGCATTGTGTCGGTAGGCTGGCGCTACCAATTAATGTCAGCAGCGCCAGAGGGCTTACAGGTGAAGTTATGTACCCCCACGCGCTGTATGCCCTTGGAGGGTGGCAGTGGGCAGAGTCGGGGGCTGGCCGGTGAAGCCGCAGCGACGCAACTGACTTTTGTCTACTTTATTGCGGGTAAAGGCCGGGTGAATCCGCCGCTACAGGTGATCAACAATCAGGTGCTGGTCAACTATCGCTAACTTGATAATCGCTAACCCCAGATGGGGTGCGCGCAAGTGAAACAATAATTTTCGGGGAAATACACCCCTTTCATTTCAACCGCTTGCACTGCCTGAGCCATCGACAGTGCCAATGCGCCACAGAACAACAACCCCAACAGCATAGTGATTCTTTGTTTTTTCATCTCTGTGCTCCTCGTCGACACTAAGCAAACAGGGCTTAGTCACAGCAGAATAACGCGCCGTAAAAAAAGAGGAAAAACCCTTTTTTGAGGGGACTGGAAGTCAATGGCATAGAGACTGAAAATGGGAGAGTGAGGCCGAGGGTCGCACAGAGAAAAACCCCGCAGGGCGGCAGCTTATCTCTGTGGCAAATAGGTTCTTTTTGGCGTGGTTAGTATTAAACGCCGATCTTGCGGCCCAGTAAGCTGGCACCTTTGGCTTGACCATCAGGGCCATACAGTGATTGACCATGACGCGTATTCAGAACTGCCAGCGCCTGAGTGTTATGCTCAATGTGCTGTTGCAGCAGTAGCCCGTTGTGCAGGTTGCTGTACTGAAGGTGCTCAGCCAGTTGCAACATCCGTTGCCACCGCTCGGCGAGCACTTGATTGCTGCTGTAGGGCGAGTGAATCTTGGCCGCAGTTTCAGCGGTGAGTCGGGTTTGATCCAGATAAGCCAGCGTCGCCAGTATTGAGCTTTTTTGTTCAGTCACCCCTTGCAGCACAATGCCTTGAATCCGGCCGGAGCAGAGTAGTTGCTGCTCTTGCGCGACAACTGTCGTCAGTGACTCTAAAAGCTCCAATTGCTGGTCCAGATTGATCTGTAATCTCTCCACCACTGCTTTTCCTTTTACGATTAATGCTGATTTTTACGGCGAACAATCGAGCGACGACGCGCGTTATGACTAGCTGTTCTTTAAGTCATCCGCGACATTTTTCAGCAAAGCATCGGCAATTTTGCCGGTGTCCATGGTCAGTTGACCTGAACGGATAGCCTGTTTTAACGTTTCTACACGTTCCACATTGATATCCTGACTGCCCGGTTGCATCAGTTTTGCCTGCGCATCACTCAATTTAACCTCTGTACCACTCACTGCTGTTTTTGTTTGGGCAGAAGGCTTACGCGACTGCTGCGCAATGTCACTGATTTCCCGTGCCTGCACTTTTGTTGCTGGTGATAGCGGTTGAGTGCGTTCAATACTCATGTTGTGTTGCTCCCTTTAGAGCGGGATTGACGTTTATCGACCCGCTATTCGATGGCGGGATTGTCACTGTGTTACCCGCAAATAACTGCATATTAGAGTTATCGGCAAAGGTTAAAAAAACTTTAATCACTATAACATAATGCGAATAGTCCCATCGTCGGCCACCACACCGCTGACGATTTGGCCTGATGGCATGCGCACACGGACGCTATCTTGAATGGCCGCATTGTTCATCGCTTTACCATTACTGTTCACATTAAACCCATCCCCCTGCGCCAGCACCTGCACATCTTGCCCCGACTTGATAATCCACAGACGGCGCAGCATATTGCGGGTCAAGGGTTGCCCGGCGTTGATTTGCCGCAAACTGACCGAACCTTGCGCAAACTGTGGCTCCAGCAAGGCACCGGGTGGCAGGGTATCCAATCGGCCTTGCTTCATCTCAACATCCTGCGCCGTGATTTTCGCCCCCGCCGCCAGTTGACGGCTCGCCACAGCATAGCGCCCACTCACCTGAACTTGCGTCTGGATAAAGCGGCGCACACCCTCGCAGCGTACCGACAAGCTGATATTCCCCCAAGGGCGGGCATGGGTCGGCAAGGTGATTTCCGGCATCTCGCACTGTGGCCACTGGCTCTGCGGCGTTTTGATAATGACGTTAACCTGACTCTCTTTGTCAGGATATTGCTGCTGGAAGAATTGATTTACCTGCGCGGATAAATCTGCGGCTACCGCCTGATGGGCAAATAGCTGACTCACCAGCAGTAGCCCCAAAGCTAATGTTTTGGCGTCATCTCTTTTTATTGCCATCACTTCTTTCTCCAGCGCTGCCATTGAGTAAACCAGACCCGGCCTTTTAAACCCACAGTCTACTTCTGCGCTCTAGTGTACCCGTCCCTTTCTCAGGTTAAGGGGATAAATAGCGACGCATTTTGCCCTTATTCTGACGATAGGCTTCCCTATGCGACGTTTATGCTGTCGACTCCAAATTCTAACCTTGCGGGGGGACTATGCTCGACAAACTGGACGGTGCTCTGCGTTTTCAACAAGAGGCGCTGAACTTGCGCGCTCAACGACAGGAGATCCTGTCGTCCAACATTGCGAATGCGGATACACCTGGCTTTCAGGCACGTGATATCGATTTCTCCAGCCAACTGCAAAAAGTGATGGAGCAAGGACGTGCTAGCGGTACAGGGGTGTCGCTCAGTTTAACGTCAGCCCGTCATATCCCGGCAAGCACGGTTCAACCCCCTGATCTTGATCTGTTATTCCGCGTGCCGGACCAGCCATCAATGGATGGCAACACAGTGGATATGGACCGTGAACGTACCAATTTTGCCGATAACAGCCTGAAATATCAGACTGATTTGACTGTGATTAGCAGTCAGATCAAAGGGATGTTGTCAGTGTTACAACAAGGATAAGACGCATGTCTTTACTGAATATTTTTGATATTGCCGGTTCAGCATTATCAGCGCAGTCGCAACGGCTGAACGTCAGCGCCAGTAACATGGCGAACGCCGACAGTGTGACTGGCCCGGATGGTCAGCCATACCGCGCTAAGCAGGTGGTTTTTCAGGTGGCAGCCCAACCGGGGCAAGAGACCGGGGGCGTGCGTGTATCACAAGTGGTCGATGACCCCGCACCGGACCGTTTGGTGTTTCAACCGGGTAACCCGCTGGCCGACGCCAAGGGTTATGTCCGTATGCCTAACGTGGATGTGACGGGCGAGATGGTCAACACCATTTCGGCTTCGCGCAGCTATCAGGCCAATGTTGAAGTGCTGAATACCACTAAATCTCTGATGCTCAAGACGCTGACACTGGGTCAATAACAGGAGCCTGCATACATGGCCATTACCAACTCCCTGACGGATAGCGATTACGGTATTAACAGCACCAGCGGCACCAACTCTACCGCCGCCAGTGGCAGTACCAGTCAGGATCTGCAAAACAGTTTCCTGACGTTGTTGGTTGCGCAGTTAAAAAATCAGGACCCGACCAACCCAATGCAAAACAACGAGTTGACCACGCAATTGGCGCAGATCAACACCGTGAGTGGCATTGAAAAACTGAATACCACACTGGGTTCTATTTCCGGTCAAATCGACAGCAGCCAATCCCTGCAAGCCAGTAGCTTGATTGGTCACGGGGTGATGATTCCCGGCACTAATGTGTTGGCGGGCAGCAAAGATGGCGTTGTCACCACTACCCCATTTGGGGTCGAGCTGGACCGCGCAGCTGACAAAGTGACCGCAGTCATCAGCGATAAGAATGGTCAGGTGATGCGGACCATTGAGATAGGTAGCTTGACCGCAGGGGTCCACGCCTTCACGTGGGATGGCTCATTGGATACCGGTGGCAATGCACCGGATGGCGCTTACACCGTGGCGATCACCGCCAGCAATGGAGGCTCATCACTGATGACCACGCCATTGAGTTATGCGGTGGTCAATGGGGTCACCCGTGGCAGTGATGGTGCCAAATTGGATCTCGGTCTGGCGGGCACCATCACCATGGATAAAGTGCGTCAGATTTTGTAGTTCAGTGATAGGTCGCAAACAGTAGCAAAACCAATACGACGGTGGGCCATGGATTCGAACTGACTCACCCTCAATTTTAAAAGCAGCCTTTGATATGTCATCAAAGCGCAAGGTCTGTAACGGACCCCGAATTTAACGGAGAAGAAAATGGGCTTTTCTCAAGCAGTCAGCGGTTTGAACGCAGCATCCAGCAATCTGGATGTGATCGGTAACAATATCGCCAACTCGGCGACGTCAGGTTTTAAAGCCGGCTCAGTTTCTTTTGCCGATATGTTTGCCGGTTCTCAGACCGGGATGGGCGTTAAAGTTGCGGGGATTACTCAGGACTTTAACGACGGTACAGCCACCACCACCAACCGTCGTCTGGATTTGGCGATCAGCCAGAACGGCTTCTTCCGTATGCAAGACAGCAGCGGCGGCATCTTCTATGCGCGTAACGGGCAATTTAAGCTGGATGCTGACCGCAATATCGTCAACATGCAGGGTCTGAGCCTGACCGGCTATCCGGCAACCGGTACGCCACCGACCATCCAGCAGGGCGCAAACCCGATTCCGCTGTCGATTCCGCAGGATATGATCTCAGCCAGAGCCACCGACTCGGGTTCGATGGTGGCGAACTTGACCTCCACTCACGACATTGTTCCGGCGACCCCGGCATTTGATCCCGATAAGCCAGCCACTTACAGCTTCGTCAACAACATGACCACCTACGATACCTTGGGTAACCGCCATGAGATCAATGTGTTCTATGTTAAACGCACGGAAAGTTCCACGACGGGTAACTCTTGGGATGTCTACACCCGTGATAGCAGCGCCAATCCAGCACAAACGGCCCCCTTACTGCGGGGTTCCATGCAGTTTGATACCAATGGCGCACTGAGCAGCGTGACCAATGGCGCGAATCCACCTAGCACCACGGATTTCACTCTGACCATCCCGATGGGCATCGTTAACGGCGCAACCGCCGGGCCATTCGCGCTGAGTGTGGCGGGGACTAAGCAGCAGAACACCGGGACTGACAGCATTGTTTCGCAAAATCAAACCGGCTATGCCGCCGGTGAGTTCACGGGCTTCCAGATCAACAATGATGGCTCAGTGGTCGGCACCTACTCTAACTCGCAAACTCAGTTACTCGGCCAAATCGTGATGGCGAACTTTGCTAACCCAGAGGGGCTGTCATCGGAAGGCGATAACGTGTGGAAAGAGACTCGCGCCTCCGGTAACCCGATGCTGGGCACGGCTGGCGGTGGCGGTTTCGGCACCTTGACCAGTGGCGCGCTGGAGTCTTCAAACGTGGATTTGAGTAAAGAGCTGGTGAACATGATTGTGGCTCAGCGTAACTATCAGTCTAACGCGCAGACCATCAAAACTCAGGATCAGATCTTACAAACTCTGGTCAACCTGCGCTAATCGAACTGACGGGATAAGCTCATGGATCACGCAATATATACCGCGATGGGCGCTGCTCGACAGTCGCTGGATCAACAGGCGGTCACGGCGAACAATCTGGCGAACGCCTCTACGCCGGGGTTCCGCGCGCAGTTGTCTGCCATGCGCGCCGTGCCTATCGACGGGCCGAGCATGGCAACCCGCACCATGGTGGTGGCATCGACCCCCGGCGTGGATATCAGCCAAGGGACCATCAATTTCAGCGGTCGCCCGCTGGATGTGGCTTTGCAGCAAGATGGTTATCTGGCGGTACAACTGCCCGATGGCACTGAAGCCTACACCCGCAACGGGAATATCCAAGTTGCGGCTAACGGCCAAATGACGGTGCAGGGTTACCCATTAATGGGTGACAACGGCCCGATCGAAGTGCCCCCGCAAGCTGCGGTCACCATTGCGGCGGATGGCACCATCTCGGCGCTGAATGCCGGTGACTCACCCAATACCATTGCGCAGCTCGGCCAGATCAAGCGGGTTCGGGCAACCGCGGGTGAAGTGATGCACGGCGATGATGGTTTGTTCCATCTGACCCCTGCGGCACAACAGGCACGAGGTGCGCAGTTGGCCAATGATCCGCTGATTAAAATCATGCCGGGCGTGCTGGAAGGCAGTAACGTGAAAGCGGTGGAAGCCATGACCGACATGATTGCCAATGCCCGCAGTTTCGAAATGCAGATGAAAATTATCCACAGTGTGGATGAAAACGAACAGCGCGCTAATCAGCTGTTAGCAATGAGCTAAGCGCGCAGGCGCAGAGGAATAAACTGATGATCCGATCACTCTGGATTGCCAAAACCGGTTTGGATGCCCAGCAAACCAACATGGACGTCATCGCCAACAACTTGGCGAACGTCAGCACCAATGGCTTTAAACGCCAACGTGCGGTATTTGAAGATTTGCTCTACCAAACCATGCGTCAACCGGGGGCGCAATCCTCCGAACAGACCACCTTGCCGTCAGGTTTACAGATTGGTACGGGGGTTCGTCCGGTGGCGACTGAGCGCTTGCACAGTCAAGGCAACCTTTCCAAGACCGATAACACCAAAGATATCGCCATCAAAGGTGAGGGGTTCTTTCAGGTGCAGATGCCTGATGGCACCAATGCTTACACTCGCGACGGCTCTTTCCAAGTTGACCAGAACGGCCAGTTGGTCACTTCCGGCGGTTTTCAAGTGCAGCCCGCCATCACCGTCCCTGCGAATGCCCTGAGCATGACCGTGGGCCGTGACGGGATAGTCAGTGTCACCTTGCAAGGGCAAACCGCCACCCAGCAAGTGGGGCAACTGACATTGACCACCTTCATTAACAACAGTGGCTTGGAAAGCATTGGTGAGAACTTGTATCAGGAGACCGCCAGCTCCGGCGCGCCGAATGAAACCACCCCCGGACTGAACGGCGGTGGCTTGCTGTATCAGGGCTATGTTGAAACCTCTAACGTCAATGTGGCGGAAGAGTTGGTCAACATGATCCAGACGCAACGCGCCTATGAAATCAACAGTAAAGCGGTTTCAACTTCCGACCAGATGTTGCAAAAACTGACCCAGCTGTAAATCCGCCTCGGGGGGCGATAGCGCCCCCTGATGGCCGCAGAATAATGAGTATTGGGGGCTGACCTTGCCAGCCGCTAACAGGTTACAGGACTGATAATCAGAGATGGACAAAAAGCCGCTGCGTAAATCAGGTGGAGTGAAATGGGTCTGCATGCCATTGACGGCCATGCTACTCAATGGCTGCGCGTATATTCCGCATAAATCACTGGTGGATGGCACGACATCTGCACAGCCGGCCCCGGCCAGTGCGCCACTACCGAATGGCTCTATTTTCCAAGCCGCTCAGCCGATGAACTATGGTTATCAGCCACTATTCGAAGACCGCCGTCCACGTAACGTCGGTGACACGCTGACCATTACCTTGCAGGAAAATGTCAGCGCCAGTAAAAGCTCCTCCGCCAATGCCAGCCGTAATGGCTCAAGCAAATTCGGTGTGGCGACGGCTCCTCGCTATCTGGAAGGGTTGCTGGGCAATGCCCGTGCCGACATGGATATTTCTGGCGACAACACCTTTGGTGGCAAGGGTGGGGCGAATGCCAATAACACCTTCAGTGGCACCATCACCGTGACTGTTGATCGCGTGTTGGCAAACGGCAACTTGCATGTGGTAGGTGAGAAGCAGATCGCCATCAATCAGGGAACCGAATTTATCCGCTTCTCTGGGGTCGTCAACCCACGCACCATCAGCGGCAGCAATACCGTGACCTCGACTCAGGTGGCGGATGCGCGCATCGAGTATGTGGGCAATGGTTATATCAATGAAGCGCAAACCATGGGCTGGTTGCAGCGGTTCTTCCTTAATATCTCGCCGTACTAAGAGGCCCTAAGATGCGTAAACCGTCACTTGTCACACTTATTATTACGCTGTTCTCGCTGGTGTGGATGCCCGCGCAAGCAGAGCGTATCCGCGATTTGGTGACCGTTCAGGGAGTGCGTGATAACGCGTTGATCGGTTATGGACTGGTGGTGGGGCTGGATGGCTCCGGTGACCAGACCATGCAGACCCCCTTCACCACGCAAAGTCTGAGCAACATGTTGTCGCAGTTGGGGATTACCGTCCCACCGGGCACCAACATGCAGCTCAAAAACGTGGCTGCGGTGATGGTGACCGCGAAGTTACCGGCATTCTCCCGCGCCGGACAGACCATCGACGTGGTGGTCTCCTCCATGGGTAATGCCAAAAGTATTCGTGGCGGCACCTTGCTGATGACCCCGCTAAAAGGGGTGGATAATCAGGTTTACGCCTTGGCACAAGGTAACGTGCTGGTCGGTGGTGCTGGGGCTTCATCCGGTGGCAGCAGTGTGCAGGTGAATCAATTGACTGGCGGGCGCATCAGCGGCGGTGCCACTATCGAACGTGAACTGCCGACCACCTTTGGCTCCGATGGCGTGATTAATCTGCAATTGAATACTGAAGATTTCACCATGGCGCAGCAGGTCAGTGACGCTATCAATCGCCAGCGCGGTTTTGGCTCAGCCACTGCAATTGATGCGCGCACCATTCAGGTTCTCGTGCCGCGCGGTAACAGTTCTCAGGTCCGTTTCTTGGCGGATATCCAGAATATCCCGGTGAATGTCGATGCCGGAGATGCCAAAGTGATTATCAACTCCCGCACCGGTTCGGTGGTGATGAACCGCAATGTGGTGCTGGACTCCTGTGCGGTGGCGCAAGGGAATCTGTCGGTGGTGGTCGATAAGCAAAACACCGTCAGCCAGCCGGATACCCCGTTCGGCGGGGGGCAGACGGTCGTGACACCGAACACCCAGATCTCTGTTCAGCAGCAAGGTGGCGTGTTACAGCGCGTCAATGCCAGCCCGAATCTGAACAATGTGGTACGCGCCTTGAACTCACTGGGGGCCACCCCAATCGACTTGATGTCTATCTTGCAGGCGATGCAAAGTGCCGGCTGTCTACGGGCTAAATTGGAAATTATCTGATGAGCGATTTGATGGCGATGTCCGGCTCCGCCAATGAGATGTTCGGGGCCGCCTATGACACCCAATCACTGAATGCGTTAAAACGTGATGCGGCCAGAGACCCCGAGGGCAACCTGAAAAAGGTAGCCCAGCAGGTGGAGGGGATGTTTGTGCAGATGATGCTGAAAAGTATGCGCTCTGCCTTGCCGCAAGATGGGGTGATGAACAGTGATCAGACCCGACTTTATACCTCGATGTATGACCAGCAGATTGCTCAGCAGATGTCGGTCAAGGGGTTAGGTCTGGCCGACATGATGGTGAAGCAGCTTTCAGGTTCCACCTCGCCAAGTGAAACTGCGGGCACTGTGCCGATGATGCTGGATAATGAAGTGTTGCAGACATTACCCGCACAGGCACTGGCTCAGATGGTGCGCCGTGCTATGCCGACGCCCCCGGCTAACAGTGGCGTGTCACTGCCGCAAGGCCCCGGTAACTTTGTGGCGCGGATGTCGATTCCAGCACAAATTGCCAGCCAGCAGAGTGGGATTCCTCATCAGTTGATTATGGCGCAAGCCGCACTGGAGTCCGGCTGGGGTCAACGTGAGATCCCAACTGCTGACGGCAAGAGCAGCTTCAACGTCTTTGGTATCAAAGCGGGCAGCAACTGGGATGGCCCGGTCAGTGAAATCACCACCACTGAATATGAGCAGGGGGTGGCGACCAAAACCAAAGCCCGTTTCCGAGTCTATGGTTCGTATGTCGAGGCGGTCAGTGATTATGTGAAATTGCTGACCCAAAATCCGCGCTACGCCCATGTTGCTGCGGCACAAAGCCCTGAACAGGGCGCACATGCCCTGCAACAAGCGGGTTATGCGACCGACCCGCAATATGCGCAGAAGTTGGTGAGTGTGATTCAGCAGATGAGGAGCGCCGGGGAGCAGGCGGTGAAAGCCTACAGCAGCGACCTAAGCCAGCTCTTCTAAAAATAGGCTATTTTGCTTGCCATTTTGGGATTGGGCAGTGCTCAGAATCCTCACGTACTACGTGTACGCTCCGGTTCTTGCGCGCTGGCCGCACCCAAACTGTCTGCGCCAATAACGCCTATTGGATTGTGAGTAGGCTATTTTGCTTGCCATTTTGGGATTGGGCAGTGCTCAGAATCCTCACGTACTACGTGTACGCTCCGGTTCTTGCGCGCTGGCCGCACCCAAACTGTCTGCGCCAATAACGCCTATTGGATAGGTTGTGATCTGGCTGTGTTCGGTTGCCAGCATCACCGGTATCAATGAGGTGAGGATAGGCAGAAGAGTAAAGCGTCCGCGCCAAGGATGGCGCGGCACGAGCCTCCAAGGATGGATTGACGGCGTCTTTACGATCTGCCTGTTCTCACCGTAACGTGCGCGGCTTTATTCCTTGGTTTTACTCACAATAATGCTCGATATTTTCACTCAAGTTTCTCAATGTCGGGCCGATAATCATTACAAGCTGTGCGGGGGCGTCGATCTCCTCAGGCAGTATCCCCATATTAATAAATGCAGGTGCATGATGTGAATCGCCTGCGGTAAAAGGATCTCTTCATGTCCAATAGTTTAATGAATACTGCGATGAGTGGCCTGAGCGCCGCGCAATATGCCCTGAGCACCGTCAGTAATAACATCACCAATTTTCAGGTGGCGGGCTATAACCGCCAGAACGCTATCTTTGCGCAAAATGGTGGCACCTTAAGCCCCGCAGGCTTTATTGGTAATGGCGTGACCGTGACCGGTGTCAACCGTGAGTATAACTCCTTTATTACCAACCAATTGCGTTCTTCACAGACGCAAAGCAGCGGGTTGACTACCTACTATCAGCAAATCTCGCAAATCGATAATTTGCTCTCCAACTCCTCCAATAACCTCTCCGTCACCATGCAGGACTTCTTTAGTAACCTGCAAAACTTGGTGAGCAACGCCGGTGATGATGCGGCGCGTAAAACGGTATTGGGCAAGGCAGAAGGGCTGGTGAACCAGTTCCAGAATGCGGATAAGTATCTGCGTGATATGGATACCGGCGTCAACCAGAAGATCACCGAAAGCGTGACCAAGATTAATAACTATTCCGAGCAGATAGCCAAGCTCAATGATCAAATCACCCGCCTGCGCGGCAGCAGTGGCAGCGAACCTAACGCCTTGCTCGATCAGCGCGACCAACTGGTGACTGAACTGAATCAGATTGTCGGTGTGACCGTCACTCAGCAAGATGGTGATGCCTATAACGTCGCGTTTGCTAACGGTCTGCCACTGGTGCAAGGCTCAAGCTCTCACAAAATTGAAGCGATCGCGTCTAGCAGTGATGCCACACGCTTAGCCATTGGCTACAAATATGGCAGTGGCGACGTGATGGAAGTGGACGAAAGCCGTCTGGCGACCGGTAGCCTCGGCGGCACCTTGAAATTCCGCAGTGAAGCACTGGATAGCGCCCGCAATCAATTAGGCCAACTGGCCTTGGCGATGGCAGATAGCTTTAACACCCAGCATAAAGCCGGCTTTGATATCAATGGTGATCCGGGCGATGACTTCTTTAGTTTTGCTCAGCCCAATGTGCTGAAAAACTCGAATAATCAGGGTGATGCTAGCTTGACGGTAAAGTATACCGACACCTCGAAAGTCAAAGCCAGCGACTACAGTGTGGAATTTGATGGCACCGATTGGCAGGTGACTCGCCTGTCGGATAACACCAAAGTCCCGGCGAATCCGGTGAAAGATGTCAATGGTGACACCACTGGCTTGAGCTTCGACGGTCTCGACGTCAGCATTGATAACGGCACGGGTGGCGCACAAAGCAAAGATAAGTTTTTGGTGAAAACGGTGTCGAATGTGGCGGCTAATCTGCAAGTTGCCGTGACAGACTCCAGTAAAATTGCCGCCGCTGGGACAGCGGATGGTGGCGCAAGTGATAACGTCAACGCCAAAGCGTTATTGGATCTGCAAACTAAGAAACTGGTGGACAGCAAAGCGACCCTCTCTGGGGCTTATGCTGGGTTAGTCAGTAATGTCGGTAACCAGACCAATACCGCGAAAACCAACAGTGCGGCGCAAGCCAATATTGTTAAGCAGTTGACCGCCGAGCAGCAGTCTATTTCAGGCGTCAATCTGGATGAAGAGTACGGTGATTTACAGCGCTTCCAACAATATTATTTGGCGAATGCGCAAGTGATTCAAACGGCCTCAACGCTGTTTAATGCGCTGTTGGATCTGCGTTAAGTCTTTGTCTGCGGCCGCCTTCGCTGCCGCAACTTATCTTATTTTGCGTTTAGCTCGCGTTGATCGTCGAAACTCATTAACGGGCTGAACGGTGACTAAAAGGAACTGACATTGTGCGCTTAAGTACTAGCATGATCTATCAGCAAACTATGCAGGGCGTGACGAATGCCCAATCCCTTTGGATGCAGTCGGGCCAACAGCTTTCCACCGGAAAGCGTGTGGTTAACCCCTCTGATGATCCTATGGCGGCATCACAAGCGGTGATGGTGTCGCAATCCCAATCGGAAAATAGTCAATATACCTTGGCGCGTAGCTTTGCCCGTAATGAGCTGTCACAGGAGACCAAAACACTGGAGCAGGTGACCAGCACCATCCAGTCAATCCAAAGCATTATTATCAGTGCTAAAAGTGACATTCTGAGTGACGATGATCGTGCCTCTTATGCCACTCAGTTACAGGGTTTGAAAGATCAGTTGCTCAATCAGGCCAACTCCACCAACGGCAGCGGTCGTTACACCTTTGCCGCGTTTAAAAGTGACAAGCCCCCCTTTGTGGTGAGTGCCACGGGTGCAGTGACCTATCAGGGCGGGGATGTGGCGATTGAGCAAAAAGTGGATGCTAGCCGTGAGATGACGATTGGGCATACCGGGAGCAGTGTTTTTCTGGCGCTGACCAGTAATGCCAAACCTGAACCTGATGATGCGGCGGGTAATCCGGTTGCTGCTGAAGCCAATGTCTTCAATACCATTGATACCGTCTTAAAATCGTTGAAAACGCCCCTGGCGGGTGCCACCGATGCGGTGAAAGAGCAGGCGGAAGCCGAGATGGATAAAGGGATTCGCGGCATGGCCAACTCATTGAATAATGTGTTGTCGGTTCAGGCTGAAGTCGGTACTCAACTGCAAGAGTTGGATAATCTGGACAGTTTGGGCAGCGACCGCACCTTGAGTAATAAGCAGCGGTTGACTGACTTAGTGGATGTGGATTATACCGCTGCCATCTCCTCTTACGTCATGCAGCAGGCGGCATTGCAGGCCTCTTACACCACTTTCACCAATATGCAGGGTCTGTCTCTGTTCCAGTTGAATAAGTAATTCATGTTTAAACCTGTGGGCCAGCCCCACAGGTTCTCTCCCCGTCTCACTACCAACAATCCATCCGCCATCATTTACTCTACCGAATGATTCAGCTCGCCATGCCACTCAACACCACCGCCAGACGGTCAAAGAATTCGCTGAATAAGTGTTCGGCGAAGGGGGCGAGCAGCGGCATGATGAGTCCCAGCGACAAAATACCGACGGTCAGGGTCAGTGGGAAACCGATCACGAACACCGAGAGTTGTGGTGTCATGCGGTTAAGCATCCCTAAGGCTAAGTTGAGGGTTAACAGCAGGGTAATCAGCGGCAATGCCAGCATCAGGCCATTCATAAAGATCAGTGAGCCGGTCTGCGCCAGTGTCAGAAAACCGCCTCCATTAAGCGGCTCGAACTGGATGGGCAGGGTATGGAAACTGTCGGCTAGCAACGAGATGAGCCATAAATGACCATTAAAAGTGAGAAACAGCAGCATCGCCAACAAGTTAAGTAAGCGGGAGAGCACCGAGGTATTTGGCCCACCGGAGGGGTCAAAGAAGGTGGCGAAGGATAACCCCATCTGCAAACCAATCACTTCACCCGCCAGTCGAATGGCGGCAAAAGCAAATTGCATAGTTAAACCAATCGTGACCCCAATCAGTATTTGCTGGGCGGCGACCCACAGCGCGCCACTGGAGACTAATGGGATATTCACCGGCGGCAGTGCAGGGGCAATCAGAAAGGTGATTAATACCGCCAAACCCACTTTGACTTTGCGGTTGATCTGCTTCTCGCTTAACACTGGCGCGGTGGTGATCAGCGCCAGCACGCGAATTAAGGGCCAGAAGTATTGGCTCACTAAGGCCGCGAGTTGGGTGGTATCAAGGGAGAGCATGGTTAGCCGATCAACGTGGGCAGGCTGGTAAACAAGTTACGCATATAGTCCAGTATCAGGTTCAGCATCCACGGGCCAGCGATCACCATGGTAGTGAAGACCGCCAGTATTTTCGGGATAAATGACAGTGTCATTTCGTTAATCTGGGTTGCCGCCTGCAATAGGCTGACAATCAGGCCGCTGATCAGCGCCGCCAGCAAGAGTGGCGCGGCCAGAGCAAGGGCTATCTTCATTGCCTCGACGCCGAGGGCCATTACCGATTCAGGTGTCATGATGTCTCTGCCTTTCCCCTAACTGTAGAAACTTTGAGCGAGTGAACCCAACAACAACTGCCAGCCATCCACCAACACAAAAAGCATCAGCTTAAAGGGCAGCGAGATACTGGCAGGCGGCACCATCATCATCCCCAGCGCCATCAGCACACTGGCCACCACCAAGTCGATAATCAGGAAGGGAATAAAAACGGTAAAACCGATTTGGAAGGCGGTTTTCAGCTCGCTGGTGACATACGCAGGCAGCAAAATCCGCAACGGCACCATTTCTGGCCCTTCCAATGGCGGTAGATTGGCTAAACGGGCATAGAGTGCCAAATCAGACTCGCGGGTCTGACGCAGCATAAATTCACGTAGCGGTTGTGCGCCTTTATCCATCGCCACTTCCATGCTGATCTTGTCCTGACTGAAGGGCAGATAAGCATCCTGATACACCTTGTCAAACACTGGTGACATGATAAAGAAGGTCAAAAACAGTGCCAGCCCCAGCATCACCTGATTCGGTGGTGCTGAAGGTGTCCCCAAGGCGTTGCGCAGCAAACCCAGCACAATAATGATGCGGGTAAAACTGGTCATCATCAGCAAAGCCGCGGGCAAGAAACTTAAGCTGGTGATTAACACCAGTGTCTGTATCGGCAATGACCAACTCTGTCCACCATTCGCCAAGGGTTGGCTGATGATGCCGGGGAGTTGTGCCATGACCGCTGGGGAGCAGAGCAAGGTGAACAGCAGCAGGGAGGTTTTATTGAGTAGCAGGCGCAGTGACATCATGCCGATTTTTCCGGGTGTTTCGATTTTTTGTTAAATAGATGGTGGTTCAGTAACTGGCGAAAGTCAGCCGGTTTGGTACTTGGTGTTGGCGACGCGCTGTCGTCCACCGGCGGGCGGGGCAGTGTATGGAGTTGCGTCACCTGTTGTGATGTCACACCCAATACCAGCCAAGTGTTATCCACTTCGACGATCACGACGCGTTCGCGCTGGCCCACCTGACAACTGGCCTTCACACTCAATAACTTGTTGTTGCGTGCTTGCGGCGCAAAACCCAGACGGCGCACCAGCCAAGCTCCGCACAGAATCAACAGCAAAATGCCGCCCAACACACTGCCAACCTGCGTTAACACCGAACCTGCGGGTAGGGCGGGCGCGGTTTGTTGCACCGCGACACCCGGATGGCTAGCTGCAAAACCGGTCACGGGTGCTTGGGTTGTTGCGGATGAACTGGCTGATACGGGCACAGCCACTGCCCCCGAAGCCTCAGCTACGGGAGCGGTCGTCTCAACAGTGGCGGTCTGCGCTGCGGTCATTAGCGGCTCAGGCGACGCATACGTTCTGACGGGGTAATGATATCGGTGATACGAACACCGTATTTATCCGCTACCACCACCACTTCACCCTGAGCAATCAGATAACCGTTAATCAAGATATCCAGCGGTTCACCCGCCAGACCATCCAGTGACACCACGGAACCTTGCGAAAGACGCAACAGCTCTTTGATGGTCATTTTGGTGCGGCCCAGCTCCACGGTCAGTTTGACCGGGATATCCAAAATCAGATCGATATCTTGCAGGTTACCCAGTGCGTCCGGCGCTTCCAGTGATTTAAATACGCCTTCGGTCGTGGCCGCTGGTTTTTCCGTCGCCTGTTGCTCATTAAACGCATCAGCCCACAGATCGTCCACGGATTCCTTTCCATCGTCAGACGGAAGCTTAGGGTCACTCATTGGGCTGTTCCTCATTCAGAGCATTCAAAATAGGGTTAATCAAATGTTCAACACGCAGGGCATATTGCCCGTTTAATGTCCCGTACTGACTGGTCAGTACCGGTACGCCGTCGACATGAGCAATCAGTCGATCCGGCTTATCTATTGGGAGGACATCCCCCGGCTGTAGCTTGAGTATCTGCGACAATCTCAGCGGGATATCCACAAAATTAGCCACCAGCTCTAGCTCGGAGTGCTGTACCTGCTTGACCAACGTTTCACGCCAATGGCTATCTTCCTGACGGGAGTTTTCCAGTGGTGGATTGGTCAGCAGTTCGCGCAACGGCTCGATCATGGCAAACGGGATACAGATGTTAAACTCACCACTCAGCGCACCGATCTCCACATGGAAAGGGGTCGTGACCACGATATCGTTGGGGGAGGTGGTGATATTGGTGAATTTCACCTGTATTTCAGAGCGGACGTACTCGACATCTATCTTATAGATAGGAGCCCAAGCATCACGGTAAGCATCTAGCGCCAGCCGCAACATGCGATTAATTACCCGTTGTTCTGTGTGGGTAAACTCGCGGCCTTCCACCTTCGTCGGGAAGCGGCCATCACCCCCAAATAAGTTATCAACCGCAATAAACACCAAACTTGGGGCAAACACGAACAGTGCTGTGCCGCGCAAAGGTTTCAAATGAATCAAGTTGAGATTGGTTGGCACTGGCAGGTTACGGGCAAAATCATGATAAGGCTGAATTTTGATCGGGCCGACCGTGATATCTGGGCTGCGGCGTAACAGGTTAAACAGCCCCATGCGGAACTGACGGGCAAACCGCTCATTGATGATCTCCAGCGCGTGCAAGCGCTCACGCACCACACGTCGCTGGGTCGTCGGGTCATAAGGCTTAACGTCTGTTTCCGCGCCAGTGACCGCTTCAGGCTCTTCGCCCCCGCTGTCACCGTTTAACAGTGCGTCAATCTCTGCTTGTGAAAGAATGCTATCGCCCATAATGATTATCGCAGTATGAATGCGGTAAACAGCACATCGCTGACTACCTGATTAGGTTGGCCTTTAACCATTGGCGGGCTAAGAACGTTTTTAATTTCACCGACTAAACGCTGCTTGCCCTCTTCATTCGACAGGCTATCGGCGGATTGACGGGAGAGCAGCAACAGCAAGCGGCTGCGCACTTCCGGCAGGTAATCATTGAGTTTTGCGCGCGTGGCGTCGTCGGGCAGTCTTAAGGTTAATCCGATATAAAGCACGCGATCCAGATTGTTATCTGGCGTAATCAGATTGACCGTAAAGGTCTCCAGCGGCATGAATACCGGGATCACCGGGACGACTTTCGCGGTGGTAGGTTTGCTCTTGTTGAGCAACCACCAGCTATAACCACCCCCTGCGGATGCGGCTACAGCAACCAGCACCAACAGGATGACCCAGATCGAACTCTTACGCTTGGCCGGGAAAGTATTTTCAGACATGGAGAAGACAAATTCCTGTTTCGGTTTCAAACCGGTGGATCACGATAATAACCAAGGGCCAATCACCCTCGGTTATCTGAATTATTGCTGATGATTATCCCGCGTATCCTCAATGCCAATAGGCAGAATAGGTGGCGAAAAACGGCCTAGCTTGCCCGTTTGTCACCCTTTGGCGAAACTCTCACCGCCTTTTAGGCGAAAATATCAACACCGCCACTGCCGTTAGCCAAGGCTTGCAATGCCGCTGGCGTGACTAAGGGGGTGCTAGCAAGAGCATCAGCTGCCGCCGTTTCGCCATAGGCTGGCTGATGGCGTGAGGCAAAACCTTGCTGGTTTTGTTGGCTCTGCTGCTGAGCTTGTTGCCACTGCCCCTCACTGCCGACACTGCTTTGGCCCAGTTGAATGCCACTTTCAGCTAATGCACTGCGTAAACTTGGCATGGCCGCTTCAAGGGCCGCGCGGACCTGACTGTGGGCTGAGGCAAAATGGAGCTGAGCCTGATTATCTTCCATCTTCAAGCTAATCTGTAATGCGCCCAACTCCTGTGGATGTAACCGCAGTTCGGCGCTCTGCTGCCCATTGCGGCTGAACATCACCACTTGTTGCCCCAGTGACTGTTGCCACTCTTGGCTGCCCAATTGGGCGCTTAAATGACCACTGACCGGCACACTGACCTGAGCGCCTGTCGAGGTGGACAGTACAGGGCTGGAGATGGGCGGAAGTGCAGGGGTGACGGCCGATGAGCTGACGACGATTTTATCCAGCGCCGAGGTTGCCGTCACAGCGCTATCTGCCTGTGCGGCCAACGGGGCCGCTTTCACATTCGGCGTGCTATCGGCACTCTGCGCCGTCAAACGGGCCAGTCTATCTTGTGCGGTTTTGCTCTTCGCGGTGCTCGCAGATAGCGGGTCACTGCTCACCGTTTTATCACTTTTCAGATTGCTGCCGACCGTGGCGAGGGTGCTGCCCATCAGTGAGGCCAACCCTTTATCTTGTGATGTCAGGCTGGTGAGGGCGGCTAAATCTTGCTTGGCACTGCCTTTACTGCCGCTTAGGCCATTACCCTCAGTCAATGTGGCTTTTTGCCCATTGTTGGCACTGCCCAGTGTCGTGGCAACCTGATGCGGCAACATCGCCAGCAAGGTTTGCAAGGCACTGAGATCAGTTTTATCGGCACTGTTATCCAGCGCCTTGTCATCATCAACGGTAGTTTTCTTCAGATTCGCCGCATCACCGCTTTGTCCGGCATGAGTCAGCCCTGCGGGGAGTGTGGCACTGATATCGCCCAATGCCGCGAGCAACTGATTCAACTTGCTGCTGCCCGTGGTGGATTTGCCACCCTCAACATCGGCGGTGATATCGGTGGTGGCGGCCAGCGAGGATTTCAGTGTCGAAGCATCAATGGCGGTCAGCTCTTTGCCCAGTTGGTCGCCCAACAGTTTGGCAAAATCAGCTGGCAGCCCGGCGTCGGTAAAGAGCGCCGCAATGGACGACGAGGATGCAGCGCCTTCGGTTTCACTGGCGGTCGCCGTGGCAGGCAGTAGGGACAGATTCATGAATTAAGACTCCTTTGTGAGGCGCGCTGGGCGAACTCATCCATCAATTTTTGATCCAAACGGTTTTCCTGTAAGCGCTGGGTGGTCTCAGCCCGTTCTTGCAAGGTTTCAAACGCGTTTAGCCGTTGCTGCTTCTCTTGCCAATGCTTGACTGCCTGTTCAACTTTGACATTCCACTGCGCCAACTGATTGCGATGCTGATCAATGGCTTGTTCCAGTGTTTGAATAAATTGCTGATAATTTTGCCAGCTGGAGGAGGCCATGCCGTTACTCAGCGTGTCATTCAATCGCACCCGATACTCATCTTGATAAGAGAGCAACATGGTGAGTTGCTGCTCAGCATTATGGTAGGACAAGCGAACTTGCCCTAGCTGAGTGGTGGCCTGTTCGACCGCCTTTTGAGCGAGGTCGCGCAGGGTGACGAGGGGGGACTGGCTTTTCATCGGATTCCTCATTTATCATCCCCTTCGTTATTGACGCCGCAGGGGTGTTAGCTGCGCTCACGCCCCCGAATCACTTACTGATGTAAGCTCATCGGGATGAGTGAGCTTGCTGCCTACCTGCAACGCCAATAACTTTGGGTATGAGGCCGGATGACAGCGGTCTATGCTCAGGTTAATTAGCCCGGGAACAGGCTCTTCAGATGCTGGCAAGCATCTTCGTAACTGCTGCGTTCATACATGCCCTGCTGCAAAAAGATCTCCATCTGCGGGTAGAGCGCAATAGCTTTATCCAGCAAGGGGTCACTTCCGGCAGCATAAGCACCGACACTGACCAAATCGCGGTTACGCTGATAACTGGCCAGTAACTGTTTGAACTGACGCACTTTGCTGTAGTGGTTCTCATCAATCAGCGAAGTCATGGCACGGCTGATCGAGGCTTCAATATCGATGGCCGGATAGTGACCGGATTCAGCCAGACGCCGTGATAACACCACATGCCCATCAAGAATGGCGCGGGCAGAGTCAGCGATCGGATCTTGCTGGTCATCGCCTTCGGTTAAGACGGTATAAAATGCGGTGATGGAGCCACCGCCCGTGACGCCGTTACCGGCCCGTTCAACCAACGCGGGTAATTTGGCAAAGACGGAGGGCGGATACCCTTTGGTGGCGGGCGGCTCGCCGATGGCGAGGGCAATTTCACGCTGCGCCATGGCGTAGCGGGTCAAGGAGTCCATAATCAGCAATACGTGCTGGCCGCGATCGCGAAAATCTTCGGCAATGCGGGTGGCATAGGCAGCCCCTTGCATACGCAGCAGTGGCGAGACATCGGCAGGGGCGGCAATGACCACCGAACGGGCGCGGCCTTCTGGGCCTAAAATGTTCTCGATAAAATCTTTAACTTCACGGCCACGTTCACCAATCAAACCCACCACAATCACATCGGCTTGGGTGTAGCGGGCCATCATGCCCAGCAGCACACTTTTACCCACGCCAGAACCGGCGAACAGGCCCATACGCTGCCCACGACCCACCGTCAGCAGCGCATTGATGGTACGCACGCCGACATCCAAAACCTGCTCAATGGCGGTACGCTGCAAGGGGTTGATAGGGGGGGTGATCAGGGGCGCACGATAGCCGGTTTCAGGGGCAGGTAAACCATCAAGGGGTTTGGCACTGCCATCCAGCACGCGGCCCAGTAACTCAGGGCCGAGGGGCAGTTGTTTGCTGGCTGAAGCTCCACCAGTGGTGATGCGCGCATAGACTCTTGCGCCCGGCACGATACCTTCAACTTCTTCCAGTGGCATTAAAAACAGCCGTTGGCCGTTAAAACCGACCACTTCGCTCTCCACTTCCTGCACTTCGCCGTTATCGTAGCGCTCAATGAGGCAAGTTGCGCCCAAGGGGAGTTGCAGCCCGGTGGCTTCCAGTACCAGCCCCGTCGCGCGGGTTAATCGCCCGTAGCGACGAATGGTGGTTGATTGGCTGATCCGCTCTTCGAATTTATCCAAAGAGGTGAGCCAGCGACCTAGGCGGGCGGTCATTATAACTCTCCCGGAGCAGCCAGACGGCAGAGTTCATGCCAGCGGGTGGCCAGACTGGCATCCAGATCGCCCTCTTCGGCGCTCACCTTGCAGCCGCCCGAATGAATTTGGCTATCCCCCAGCAAACGCCAGCCATTGAGGCTCAGTGTAGAACCTAAGCGCTGCTCGACGAGGGCTAAATCCTCGGGATTGACCCGCAATTGGGGCTTGCCAGCAAACATCGGCTCTTGCTGAATCAGTTGCTGAATCTGGGCCAGTAACGCCGTACCATCACAAATAGCGGGCTGCCCCAGAATTTGTTTCGCGGCCGCCAGCGCCATCTGCATTAATCGTGAGGCGATCACGCTGTCGAGTGCATCAAGGGTACTTTGGAAGTCATTCACCAACATCTGCCAGTGCGCGGTCATCGGGGCCAGCTCTTTCTGAGCATCAGCCAATGCTTGTTGATGACCCTCTTCCAGCCCGGTTTGATAACCTTTATCCAGCCCCTCTTGCAACCCTTTGGCGAACCCTTGCTGACGACCTTGCTTCTCCGCTTCGAGTTGCAGATTCATCAGTGTCTGTTGCTCATCAATTTCGGTTGGCTCGGTATCAGTGCCCGGCTCATCGGTAAACAGCATACTGATATCCGGTGCCTGAACCACCGGAGGCGTCTCTGATTGACTGGCAAAGTCGTTGAGTGACCAAGGTTGCCAGGGCAGGGCATTAATCCGATCAGACATAGATATCCTCGCCACCGCCAATCACTATCTCGCCGCTCTCCGCCAAACGGCGGACGATAAGCAAGATGGCTTTCTGTTCGTTTTCGACCAGTGACATCCGTACTGGCCCACGGGTGGCAAGATCGTCGCGCAGAATCTCTGCCGCACGCAGTGACATGTTGCTGAGGAAACGCTCGCGCAGTGCCTGATCGGCCCCTTTCAAAGCAATCAACAGCGATTCGTTGTCGATCTCTTGTAGCAAACGCTGAATGCTGCGGTCGTCGACACTGGCCAAATTCTCGAACAGGAACATCTCGTCGATAATCTTCTGTGCCAGTTCGCCGTCGTATTCGCGCACTGCATCCATAACCGTCTCTTCCTGCTGAGTTTTCATCAGGTTGATAATCTCGGCTGCGGTACGGATACCGCCCATTTTGCTGCGTTTGAGATTCTGACCATCAAGCAGGTTGTTCAGCACTTCGGTCAACTCAGCCAACGCCGCTGGCTGGACACCGCCAAAGGTGGCGATACGTAGCATCACGTCGTTGCGCAGGCGCTCGTCGAACAGCGCCAGAATATCGGCCGCCTGAGCGCGTTTCAGATGAACCAGAATGGTGGCGATAATCTGCGGATGCTCGTCGCGGATCAGGTCGGCCGCCATCTGCGGCTCCATAAAGTTGAGTGTTTCCATGCCACTGGTGGTTTCGCGCGACTCCAGAATGTCTTCCAGCAAACTGGAAGCACGCTCTTCGCCCAGTGCTTTTATCAGCACGGTGCGCAGGTAGTCGCTGGCGTTCACACTCAGCGCGGCATATTGCTCGGCGTCATCTTCAAACTCAGCCAGGACATCGACCAACTGCTGGTGAGAGACCTGACGCATACTCGCCATAGTGGTACTGAGTTGCTGTACTTCGCGCGAGGAGAGATGCTTAAACACCTCGGCGGCATGGTCTTCACCCAGTGTCATCAGCATGATGGCGCTTTTTTCAGTTCCGGTCAGGCTCATTGGTCATTACTCATCCATTGACGGATCACCAACGCGACAATACGTGGGTCTTTATCCGCAAGTTCGCGTATACGCTGGGCCTGAACTTCAGCACTCACGCGCTGCTGATTCTTCTTACGCAGGGCCAGCTCTTCTTTACTTTGCTTCACCGTCTCAGCGGTCTGCGCGGTCTGCACCATGCTATTGACCGAGGCTGCGGCTTTATCAGCAATTTGTTTCTTGGTGATCATTGGGCGCACCAGTTTGCGCCACAGAATCCATGCCACCAGCAAGATCAGCAGATAACGACCGGCATTCAGCAGCTGATCAAAGAACGACTGTTGTTGCCAGAAGGGCAGGGAGCTGCCGCTGCCATCATCGGTGGCATTAAATGGTGTGTTGACCACATTTAAGGTGTCGCCACGGTCAGTCGAGAAGCCCATCGCCTCGCGCGTCAGTGATTCCACTTGCGCTAACTGATCTTTCGACAAGGCAACAGGTTTGCCCGCTTTATCACTGCCATAATTGACCACCACCGCCACCGACAGGCGCTGTACTATGCCCGCTTGTTGCTGGGTATGGCGAATGGTGCGGTCAACTTCAAAGTTAGTGGTTTGGTCGTGACGACTATTGCTGGAGGTGGCTGTCGAGCGGGCTGCTGTGGTTGCCGCAGGGCGGTTCGCGGCATTGGCGTTATTCGCCGTCGCGCCAGCAGCACCTGCCGCAGGGGCTGGCTGAGGCACTTCAATCGGCGCGACTGGCGTCGCCGAGGGCTGATTGGAGAGTGCGCCCGGTACACCGCCGACATTGCTGCCGCCCAGTTGCTCGCTATTACTGGTTTGCTGGGAGCGAACCGCCCCTTGGTTGGCGGCCTGATTCGGTTTGTACTCTTCGTCGGTCTGCTCGCGGCTGGCAAAATCAACCTGTGCCGTGACCTGCGCATGGACATTGCCATTACCGACCATCGGCGCAAGGATAGTTTCGATGCGGCGCTGGAAGCGGTTTTCAACTTCATTGGTAAATTTGAGTTGCGCGGCATTTAAATCGCGACCGGCGCTGTCGGATTGCGTCAGCAAACGACCTGTTTGGTCAACAACCGTCACATTGCCCGGCGGTAAACCCGCCACACTGCTGGAAACCATATAGACGATAGCGTTGATCTGGCCATCATCGAGTGCGCGGCCCGGTTGCAAAGCCAGTGTCACCGAGGCCGTCGGGGATTTTTGTTCACGGACGAAGAGCGAGGGTTTTGGCATCGCCAAATGAACCCGTACATTCAACACTGGCCCGAGAGTACCAATGGTGCGAGCAAGTTCACCTTCCAGTGCCCGCTGGTAGTTAACTTGTTCACTGAATTGGCTGATACCAAATTTTTCTTGATCCAGTAATTCAAAACCGACCGCACCGCCTTTAGGCAGCCCTTGTTGCGCCAAACGCAGGCGGGTTTCATGCACCTTCTCTGCTGGGATCAACAATGCGCCGCCATTATCAGCGAAGCGGTAAGGAATATTCAGTTGTGTCAGTTGTGTAACGATTTCACCACCGTCACGATCACTGAGATTGCTATAAAGGACGCGGTAATCGGGGCTTTTAGCCCATAACATCAGCGCGACAATGATAGCGACAGCCGCTGCCGCCGCAATCAGCAGTGGGATTTTTGGATTCGCGCGTAGGCGTGCCAGCGTCGTCGTAAAAGCGTTATCACGATTTTCACCGCCAGTTATTGAGGCATTCATACACGTCCTTGGCCAAGCTGAACAACGTTTGAGTGAGTATTTTTTATATAATTAGTGTGTCGGAACAAAACAGACTCCCAAGTGCTGTAAGCGATAAAGCATCAATAGCTGTTCTCCCCTTTTATGGGCATGCCATTATTTGCCGTAAGTTATAATTCGATGGGTCAATAAGCTGGTATTTTTGGGCCTAATTATCCGCTTTAGCGCAAAAATGATGTGTTAGGGTGTCATCCTGAAAATAGTGACAGGTGATAGCGGGTGCTTCAGCGCGCTAACGAACTCACGGTGTCATTTAACCCACGACGTTATTTGATCGACGACCTATTCGGGGATGAGCATGTCTGTTCAAGGTATTGAAGGCGTTTTACAGCAGTTGCAGGTCACGGCATTGCAGGCATCGGGATCGGCGAAAACACTCCCCGCCGAGGCGGGTTTTGCCAACGAGTTAAAAGCGGCTCTCGGTAAGATCAGTGAAACCCAGCAACATGCCCGGACTCAGGCACAAAATTTTGAGTTGGGTGTCCCCGGTGTTGGCCTAAATGATGTGATGGTGGATATGCAGAAATCATCAGTCTCGTTGCAACTGGGTATTCAGGTGCGCAATAAGCTGGTCGCCGCTTACCAAGACGTGATGAATATGGGCGTGTGAGATTTTATCACTCTGTTTCGTGCGATAGCGCCCATAAATAGAGTGATGCGGTGGTTCCGTAGGGGGCGTAGCGGCGGCGGTATCGTTCAAAACGTTCACGCGGCAGTGTTTTATGGCGATATAAATTCATCATGCCACGGCGGATCGCCAAATCACCCCAACTGAGTACATCGGGGCGGCAGAGTGAGGATATCATTAACATTTCTGCGGTCCAGATGCCCACGCCATTGAGGTTGGATAACTGAGTAATGACATCACTATCAGGTAATTGCGCAATAGCCGCTAAATCCAGTGAGCCATTCAGTGCCGCCTCTGCTGCGCCTTTAATATATCCGGCCTTTTTCATTGTCATGCCACATCCCTGAATCGCTTCTGCGGATGCTGCCGCGACAGTGAATGGCGTAATCGTGCCCAGTAGTGCTACCAGACGGGCATTAACAGTGAGTGCCGCTTTAACCGATATCTGCTGATCGACAATATTTCGGATCAATGCGGCAAATAGATCAGGGGATAATGGGCGGGCTATCATTCCCAAACGGTCGATGGCCGCGGCCATCTTTTTATCCCGCCGTTTGAGATGATTAATCTCGGTTTCACCGTAACTGTAGAACACGTATTCCCTCCGGTCAGCGCCTAAGAAAAGGCGAAACTAAATAAAATCCTAACGAGCAGTAACTGGCTATGTAGCATAGCGACACTTTACGCTAATAACTCTCCCTTTCTTGCTCTCTAAGCCGACTCAGCCAGTAAAATATCTTGGTTACCTACTTTTTGCAGTAATACTGAGATATCAATGGCATCAACTTTATCCGCTTGCAGATGAGCCACGGCATATTCATGCCAAATACCGGATTGCAGGAACAGAATAAACAGATCTCGATCCAGATGATTTTCATTCACCATGTTAACCATAATATTCAGCGCTTCAGATAACAGCTTCCCGGGTTTATAAGGGCGGTCAGCGGCGGTTAGGGCTTCGAATACATCGGCAATGGCCATCATCCGCACAGGAATACTCATCTGTTTATAGGTCAATTGGTAAGGGTAGCCTTTACCATCCATGCGCTCATGATGCCCACCAGCAATCACTGGGACATTCGCCATGGTGCGTGGGAACGGCAATTTTTTTAGCATCACTATGGTTTGCATAATGTGTTCGTTTATTTTGTAACGGTCCTCCTCCGTCAATGTTCCACGACGAATACTGAGGTTATAAATCTCCCCTCGGTTATAGAGGAAGGTTGGCTCTTGTACTTTGAAATCATAATATTCTGGGCGCTTATTTTTATTATCGCGGTAAATAATATGCTCTTCTTTATCTGCCAGCATTGGCTCTTGCACGGGTAATGATGGCGCGCTCTGTCTGGCCTTACGCACCCGTTCTTCATGGGCCACACCGGCGTTATCATCTAATGTTCGAGTCCAATGGTAACCGGCGATCTGTTGGATGCGCGCAATAGCCTCATCAGACATAAACTCGCCGCCGATATTACAATGTGCAATAAAGTAAAAATCTTCATCTAACTGACGTAGTTCGTCAGCCAGTGCTTGCTGATCAACTTCACTGGCTGTGATGGTGGCATGACGACGCAAGAAGGCGATCTCTTTTTCACGTTTTAATACTTCAAATCGCATCCGTATTTCGTGAATACGATCGTAAATTAACTCCAGTTTTGTCGATTTATCAACGACAAATTCGGGGGTAGTTATCTTGCCACAGTCATGTAACCAGCAGGCGGTGTGCAGTTCTTCCCACTCGTTCTCTGATAAATTAAAGTGGGCAAAAGGCCCCTCTTTAACATTCACCGCTGCCCGTGCCAGCATTTTGGTTATTTCAGGTACGCGCTGACAGTGCCCGCCGGTATAGGCACTTTTGGCATCAATGGCACCCGCAATAAGCTCAATAAAGGCATTAAGCAGATTTTTCTGTTCTTGCAATAAGCGCTGAGTTTCGACGGAAACCGATAAACTGCCCACCAGAGCATTCACCAATTGGATTTTCGAGCGTTCACGTTCGGCATTTAACACATAAGGATTAAATAACAGTAAAAAGCCTAATAATTGATCATCATGTGTCTTCATCGGCACGGCAATAAAACGCAAAGGTAAATAGGGTTGCAGGAAATCTTGTAGCTGATTAAATATATTCTCTTTGTTCAGCGTTCCGACAATGGTCTTCCCTTCAAGCACTTGCTGGAAGGTGCTGAAGTTATCATTTTCTATCTGTAGCGAAGACATCTCTGTCACCGGAATATTTTTGCCATTCCAACGGAATGCAGTCGGGGTAAAGGTCCCGGTATCTTTATCAGTGAGAAAAATAATCCCGCCGGTCATGGCCGCAATTTCGGTTGTTTCACTTAATAGACCCTGCATTTGACGATAGAAATTATTTTCTGTGGTCAGCATATTACCCATCGATATAAATTGTTTCAGCGTTGACTTCATTTTTGACATGGATTTATGCAGCTCATCCACTTCTTCAATCACAGAGTGCTCTAATTCGCGCTCCTCGAAATACAAGTTACTGATGGAGTCGGCATCTTGCCGTAATCGAATAAGCGGTTTGGATATTTTTCTTGAGAAATACCAAACAAGTGGCAAACCAAGCATCAATAGGATAAATGCAATAAAGGTTGAATGATTACGGATAGAGTTTGCATCAGCCGTCAAATAGCTCGCAGGTGTTGCAATAACCAACTGGTAGTCATTGCCGTTAGTATTAATATCGACAATCGAGCCGAACCAAGACTGATTTTTCGCTTCAAACATAATACTGCGGGCAGGGTCACTCTGCTGAGTAGGGTTACTGGCAAGGCTATTTTTTTGAGTATTGAGTAGCGCTTGTAATACAGGAACTTGCTTGTCTTCGCTGGTGACGGTCGCCGCCGTCTCTTTGGTTTTTGGTAGGCTAGCAATCACTTCACCGCGAGAGTTTATAATAATGGCCTGACTACCCGGCGGCAGATTTTGTCTGATTAGGAATTGTGATAATGAAGCCAGAGAAACATCTAATCCAATAATTGCCTGTTTATTTTCAGCCTGACGACTGTAGGTAAAGCCCACTTCACCTGTGCCTTTAAAAATATAGATAGGGGAGGTGATCAGTGTGGGGCTGGCGGCCGCTAAAATAAACCAATCTCTCCTGCGAGGATCATAGTTATCATTATCTCGCGGCATCACCGCAATAACTTGTTGCTGCTTATTCAGATAAATAAAACGTTTTTCCGGCAGACTATCCAGAAAACGATTACTTTGAATCATCCATTCGGCGTCTTCAGGCGCATGGAATAGTACACGGTTAGCCTCAGTCAGACGGCGTAACATAAATAAATCGCCGTTGGGGTAAGCGCTATAGATAGCACTGGCGTAGTCATTTTGTTGCAGAACTTCAATAAACTTACCGACAAAAGCCATTCTTTGCTCAAGTGTCGATAATTCTGTTATTTGCATACTGGCGAGAAGGTTAACTGACATCATCATGGGCCGGGTTACTGCATCCAGTTCAGCGGCAATGGCCTCTCCGGTTTTTTGATACTGACGGTTGGTGCTGATTTCAGTCAATTTAGTTAATTGGCTATGGCCAAAAGCAATAATGACAACCCCAATTGAGACGATCAAGAGAGTAAATAGGGCGGCTATCTGGATGTGTAGAGGATAGCGGTTTTTTAGTCCGAACAGGTTACTTAACATCATAGCCATCCCGAAGTTTATTATTCAGTCATTTATAATCATAGAATGTGATGAAATTATAAACACCTATCCCTGGTTTTCAGTGGGCTATAAGTAATTGTATGATTAAAAAGACTTTACCTAATATTGGGTCAGGATTGTTGGATGAAAAAACTAATCGCAGTCTGAAAAAGAATGATTTAACGCGCGGAATATCTAAAAGCAGTATTTAGCAGCCCTGAATGTTGACTATATAAAAGAGTCTGGCGAGTGAACTCAATGAGATGCGGCAATATGACTCAATGGCTTAACGAGCACCATAGGAAAAGATAAACGTTTCACCTGAATAGGTTACATAGTGCCTAAATCAGGCGTGTGCAAACGTAAATAATCATGATAATCATCTGATGATGTTTCATGTTCTGCCGCCTGTAAACGATGATGTCCACGTATGGCTGTTGGCGCAAAACCAAAACGTTTGCGAAAACGTTCGGCAAAACGTGATGCACTTTCATAACCTACTTGGCTGGCAATTAAAGAGATTGGCCAATCTGTACCTTGTAATAAACGCAGTGCGCTGGTCATACGTACGTCGATCATCAAATCGCGTAAGAGTATATTTTCCGCTGCGAGTTTTCGCCTTAATACCACTTCACTCATCGCCATATGATCGGCTACTTCGGATGCAGACCATATTTTATGTGGGTCAATAGCCAAACAACGGCGTACTTTTTCACTTAAGGTATGACCTTCACTAAGGGTAAATTTAACACCGCGGTGGGCCAACCAAAGGAGTAATTCCAGCATCCGATGCCGGACGATGGCGGGGGGGATATCCCCGATATCTGAAATGGCTTTAAATGTATTACCGAAGGTATTAATGAACTCAGGGGCTAAATTGCGCACAGGCATAACCCCAGGAACAAACCCAAGCCCCGCTGAAGCCGGATGATTAGCAAAGGTCGCTATCAAACGGGGGTCACAGCGCAGTTGATGACTAAAAAAAAGTCCGTCATCAGATAAGCCATTAATAACATCAACCGTTTGTCCGCTACTTACCGCCACTATTTCACCCGCTTGAACAACACACTCCTGATTATCCCAGCGAATGATCTTATGCCCACGGTTAACCATAATGAGCAAGGGATTCTCAATATAGACTGAAGTGAGTAGTAGCTCTGTGTGTTGAATAACATGTGCTGAGCTACCCACACCAGGGCAAAAATTAATCGTACGTTCCATCGATATTCATTTCACAATTTTAGCCTGAGAATATCTTTACGCTTTGAATGGCAGACTAGCAACTCATTTTAATAGAAAATTTACAGTAACTGACTATTTTAGCGAAAAGTTATAGGGGGTATAATAATAGCCAGTTCGACATGGGTGATTGTTACTCTCAATATAATCTCATGTTAAAAACAATGACAATAAAAATTGATTGTCATGTTAATAATTGCAGTTGCATAGGATTTTTCGCCGCAAATCGATATATTAAGATTCTGTGACCGACAGATTACTGTGTTTCACCTAGCAGCAATGCATGGTCAGGAAACTGACCATAAGTATTATTAACCACTTGCTGTCGGGTGGATTGCCCAACCAACTCACTTAATGCATCAAGACGCTGTTGTAATAAACGCTTAATTTCAACTTCATTATCCAAAATAGCTCTTAATTTATCCCGTAATAACTCTTGTAATGCCAAGGATGAGCATGAGGATAGGGTGATATTAGCGGTATTTTCAACAGCTTTGAGATAAGTCATTTCCAGATCAACCAGCGCATCCCAATTACCCTCGGTCGCCAGCATTAACATTTGCTCACTCAGGGTCAGGATTTGTTGATATTCGGACAAAAGATGCTGGTGACGTTCCATTAAATGGGGTCCTAGTTGGGTTGATAATTGGGGCCGATCTGCCGCCAGGCATCCGCAATATTCTCGAGCAAAGCAGCGACTTCATTAATTGCCTGTTCGTCATTATGCAAATTGGCATGCAGTAAACGCCGTGACATATAATCGTACAAAGCAGATAAATTCTCAGCCATTTCGCCGCCTTTCTCCACGTCCAGCCCTGCGCTTAGGCCATTATTGATAATATCAATCGCTTTAGAGAGTGCGGTGCCTTTGCCAGGAATATCGCCTTGACTCATCAGGATGCGAGCTCGAACTAGGGCGCTTTGCGCCCCGTCGAACAACATCACGATCAATTGGTGTGGGCTCGCACTCATGACACCACTTTCCAAGCCTACTTTAGCGTAGGCCTGGCTCCCTGATCGGTTGTACATATCCTATCCTTTATGAAGAAAATTGCTGCGTTAAGAAGCTGGCGGTGTTATTCAACGAACTGACTAACTTATCGAGTTGAGTAAATTGCGTCTTATACCGTTCGATTGTGGCAGTAATGCTTTCAGTTGTTGCCGTAACCTGTTTATCCAGATTTTTTAACGTCTTATTGATGCCATCAGTCACCGTTTTCAAGGTGCCCTTGGTGGTATCCAGTGCTGTCTTAAGCAAAGTATCAGTCTGGGTAGCGAATCCGGTAGTTGTACCATCACCGACAAAAAATGCCGTTACACTGTTTGGCTTATCTTTTAGCGCTGCATCCAACTTGGTTGAGTCGATAACTAATTTGCCATCAAGATCCTGCGTAATACCCATGCTGGCCAATGTTTTTAGGTCACCGACTTGCGAAGAGGCCAGTTGGCTTTTCAATTGAGTTTGAATATTACGTAACACACCATCACCGACTAAAGCCCCATTACCCACAGATTGGTCTTTGCCAGCTTCTACAGCGGTGTATTTAGTTAAAGAACCAAAGGTGGTTTGCAATGAGTTGTAGGCATCAACAAAAGTTTGTATCGCTGCTTTTGTTGCTGTGCTATCACGAGCAATAACTAATTGTTCTGGCTCATTGGTTTTCGTTAAGGTTTTGAGATTAATGGTGACACCCTGTGGTGCATCCGTAATCGTATTACTTTGGCGAGTAATGGCGACGCCGTTAACAATTAATGTGGCATCTTCTGCTTTAACTTTTTGTGTCATTGCACCGCTGCCACCAGTGCTGCTTGGTGTGTAATTCAGGAAATCATTTAACTTATCATCGCCGGTAACACTGATGGTCATTTCTGACTTAGTGCCCGTATCTTTGGCGGTTAATGCGAGATAATAGGTATTATCATCCGCTTTCATAATACTGGCGCTAACACTGCCCTCTTTTTTATTGATGGCATCGCGAATATCTGTCAGAGATGTCTGCTGGTTAGTTAATGTGATTTCCAGCGGTTTTTCTTGCCCCGGCTGGGCAATAGTGATGGTACGAGTACCATTATCATTACCTAATTTATCAGTCGCATTAGGGACGTTACCAGACAGTAATGACTGCGCTTTAGCAATGTTTGTCACTTCAACAGTGTAATTACCCGCAGTGGCCTTGCTATCAGTTGTTGCACTAAACGCAGTGTTAGAGCTACTGACTGTGGTTGTACTGAGCGTATCCGCTTTTTGTAATGCGGCAGAGGCCGTTTCCAGTTTCGCTAGCGCACTTTGTAATACGCCATAGGCGGTAAGCTTAGCTTTATAGCTAGATTGCTGAGTGGTTAACGGCGTTAAACGGGTCTGCTCTGCAGCAGTTAATTTATCCAGTAAAGTGCCTAACTCCATATTTGACCCGATACCCAGTGTACTGATACTTGCCATGTCTAATCCTTAATATTCAAGTGTCGTTACCGGGTTATCGGCCAGAGAAGGAAAAAGTTTACACATAAAATAGAATTTATGATGGGCAGAATAACGGGGGATAACAGGGGGCTATTTACCCTATTGAATAGAACAGTAATTAAAGAGGAGATAAAGAATAATTTTCTGAGAATTTTAAAATTATTTCAAAGAATGGCTAAAGGTTCCTTAAAGAGCGCCGATACAAGTTGTGACGGTGATGAAGCCGTGGGCAGTAAGCCCAAATCATAACCCAATAGCATTTAAGGAATTCACTATGTCAGTAATTAATACTAACATCCTGTCTCTGAATACTCAGAACAACATGACCAAATCTCAGTCCGCTTTAGGCTCTGCCATTGAGCGTTTGTCTTCAGGTCTGCGTATCAACAGTGCGAAAGACGATGCTGCGGGTCAGGCAATCGCTAACCGTTTCACTTCTAACATCAAGGGCCTGACTCAGGCTGCGCGTAACGCTAACGACGGTATCTCTGTTGCACAGACGACTGAAGGCGCGTTAAACGAAATCAACAACAACTTACAACGTGTGCGTGAACTGACTGTTCAGGCATCTACCGGCAGCAACTCTACCAGCGACCTGTCTTCAATCCAAGACGAAATTCAACTGCGCCTGGACGAAATCGACCGCGTATCTGCTCAAACTCAGTTCAACGGCGTGAAAGTTCTGAGCACAGACACCAAAATGTCTATCCAAGTAGGTGCTAACGATAACGAAACTATCGATATCAGCCTGAAAGAAGTGACTTCTAAGACTCTGAATCTGGAAGGTTTCAACGTTACTGGTCCTAAAGGTGGTTCTGCAGCGACTGCTCTGGCTGCTGCTGATTTCCAAAAAGCTTTTGGCTCTACCACTGCGGTGACTACTGCAACTTCAGCAGAAAAAACTCCTGGTGATCTGGCAAGCCGTTTAGGTGTGGCTGCTGCTAGCGTGACTGTTGCTGGTGCACCAACGAAAGATAGCGCGGGTAATTGGTTCACTAAAGTAGATATCAAAGCAAACGACGCTACTGAAGCTAACAACCTGAAAGCCAATGGTTTTGATATCGCTTCTGGCGCAACTAAGTCCTTCTATATCGCTGTTGATCCACAAACCGCTGATACCACAACTACAGCAGGTACTGCAGCTATTGCTATTGATACCTCCAGCCTGAGCCTGAAAAAACTGACTACTGGTGCAACTAACGATCCGTTGAAAGCACTGGATGCAGCGATTTCTGATATCGACGTTCAACGTAGCTCCCTGGGTGCGGTACAAAACCGTTTCCAATCTACAGTAACTAACCTGAACAACACGGTTAACAACCTGACTGCTGCACAAAGCCGTATTCAGGATGCTGACTATGCAACTGAAGTGTCTAACATGAGCCGTGCTCAGATCCTGCAACAAGCGGGTACTTCAGTATTGGCACAGGCTAACCAAGTTCCACAAACTGTATTGTCTCTGCTGCGTTAATTGGTGCACCAAGTTATATAAACAAGGCGGCACATTGTGCCGCCTTGTTATTCTAAGTAAATTATTGTGACAGATTAATTTACTTAGAATAAAAAAATATGATTTATGGTCACCATTGAGGTTTTTGTGAAAGAACTTACTGTAGTTCAGCCCATCTATGTCGAGAATTTCAGTTGCATTGGTGCATCTTGTCGTGATCACTGTTGTAAGCGCTGGACAATAACGCTGGATAAAAATACTTACCGTAAGTACGCTAAAAGCCACAATCCTGATATTAAGCGAATTGCTGTGACTAATATTTCGGTCACTCGCACCAGCACTGCTAATTGGGCGGCAATAAAGCTGACTGAGCAAGGCAATTGCCCCTATTTAGATGAAGATCAACTCTGCGGAATTTATAAGCGTCTGGGTAAAGATGCACTAAGTGACACCTGTACTGTCTATCCTAGAACTGAGCATATTTATAAGCACGAAAAACGGCAAAGCTTGAATATATCCTGTCCAGAAGCCACGCGTCAGGTACTATTTAATCCAAATAGCCTAAAAATGAAAATGCAAGTCGTGGAACAGAAAGCTTTTTTTCAAGCTTCGGAGCTTCCTATAGAAGGGAATCTGATCAACCTTTTCTGCGTCAATTTATTAATGCCAAATCAGACTCGGATAGAAGAAAATCTTTACAGCATGGCATCCTTCCTACTTTTCTATCAAAAGTTAGAGGGCGATATCAATAGTAAACTGCCTTATATGGAGTCGGGTTTCGAAGGATTGCTTCTAAAACTTGAGTCCGGTGAAGTTATCGGGTGCTTAGATAATCTTCCCTTTAATGAAGAGTTACAATGGCAGCTTTTAATAAGATTACAAAACATCATGACGAAAACGCCTGAATCTCGGGGGCGTGAAACAATATTCAACTATTTGAATAAGCTACTTGACTATATTGTTTTAGATTTTGATGTTGAACTTATCGCCGATAAAATGAAAGAACTGAGTCGTATTTGGCGCGAAGATGCCAGCCCATTTTTTAATGAAAACCCACATGTTTTACGTAATTATTTTCTTTATCGGCTACACCATAATCAATTTGCAATAAATAATGAGACTTCACTGCTGAAGCAGTTTTATTTAATTGTGGTTGATTTCTTCTTCATTCGTTCTTTGATCAGTGCTTATCTGAAGGATAACAAATCGTTAACGGAAGATGTCATTATCGATATCTTCTATTCTTATCATGCATTTAGCCAACACGGCAGTGGTATTACAAATATCTTTATTGAGGAGATTGATAAAGTAAAAGTGAATGACGATCTCTCTTCGCTGCAATTACTGATATAGCACGGACAGCAAAACAGGCAGCATTTGCGTGAGTTAATGCAGAATTAAGTCGATAAAAAAGAGGCATCAAAGTTTATTACGTGGGGCATAAGTCAAATAGCCGCCTTTTTATAGGTCTATTCCGCCGATTGTCTGACTGACCTGACAGGATAATGGTACGACTCTCTTACCCTTAGGTGCCTGTCTAGTGAGCGATTTGTATACCGCCGAAGGCGTGATCGACAAAAATTCCCTCTGGCAACGCTATGTTCCTCTGGTTCGCCATGAAGCACTGCGTTTGCAGGTTCGCCTGCCGGCCAGTGTGGAGTTGGACGATTTGTTGCAGGCTGGGGGTATTGGTCTGCTGAATGCTGTCGAGCGTTATGACGCTTTGCAAGGAACTGCGTTTACCACTTATGCGGTGCAGCGTATTCGTGGCGCGATGTTGGATGAACTGCGTAGCCGGGATTGGGCGCCGCGCAGTGTGCGACGTAACGCCCGCGAAGTCGCCAGCGCGATGCAACAGGTTGAACAACGTGTTGGTCGTCCTGCCACTGAGCAGGAGGTGGCGAAAATTCTTGATATTGATTTGGTGGAGTATCGCCAGATCTTGTTGGACACCAACAATAGCCAACTTTTCTCCTATGACGAATGGCGGGAAGAGCATGGTGAAAGTGTCGAACCCTTGCTGGAAGGGCATGAAGATGCCAATCCGTTGCAACATTTGTTGGAAGGAAATCTGCGGCAACGCGTTATTGAAGCGATCGAGGCATTGCCGGAACGCGAAAAGATGGTGTTGACGCTGTATTACCAGGAAGAGCTGAACCTGAAAGAGATAGGAGCAGTGCTTGAGGTCGGGGAATCCCGCGTCAGTCAGCTTCATAGCCAGGCGATAAAACGCTTACGCGCCCGCCTGAATAATGACTCTTAATTCACTTTCGCTCAGTGATATCACAGTGTTTAACTTTATTAATGCAGGTCTTCTTATGCCAGGACTTCAGCTAAAAAAGCGGCCGCTGAGCCGTTATTTAAAAGATTATAAGCACGGCCAAACACATTGCTCACACTGTAATAAACAACTTGACCGTATGGCGTTAGTTTTTCGCGGACAAATTATTAATAAAGAAGCGATCGCCGGTATGGATCAGCCGATTGACGATCAAGTGTGGTCAAAACTTCAGCATGAATTAACTGCATTATGCCGTTTTTGCAGCGAGATATATTGCAACAGCACGCCGGGCTATTTTGATATTATGGCATTCAAGCAATATTTGTTTGAACAAACTGAGATGAGCCACAGCACGGTTCGCGAATATGTCGTGCGCTTGCGTCGCTTAGATGAAATGTTGGTTGCCACTAATTATCCGGCAGAAAAATTTGCCAGTGAAACTATGCATCAACGCATTATTGATGAGCTGCCAAATGCAGCACATAACAATTATCGTATTGCTTTGCGTAAATATGATCAGTATTTGGCGTGGCAAAAGAATTACTAAACTCTGCCATAAAAGCTGATCGGGTGTTGAGAAAACTCTGTATTTTCAGCGATATCACTCGTGTAATAACGCAAAATTATCAAGTCATTGTCTATTGTGACTTTACGCCCGGCAAGGTGCATCTTGGCCGGGCGTTTTAATCTTTATTCTTACCTTTATTCAAGCAACAGGGGCGGTGACGGCTCTTACTCACTCGAATGACTGACAAGTAGACGCGCATCTTAATCCACTTTTTCCCGCTATGTTGACCCTTGAAATCGATGGGGCATCGCCTATCTACCCCACAAATTAAGCTATTCTTCTGCGTTAGTGATGACTGACATCTATAATAAAATCAGTGATTATTAATGTAACATCTGATAAATCTATGTTTCCCCTTGATCATTGAAGTCGCTGGGTTGTTAGCAATGTCAATCTCTGGCTTTGTCAGCTCATGGAAATTAATGAGCTTGCTGCTGACCTGCAACTTCAAATATTTTGGGTAATAATTGTCTTAAACATTAATTCTTTGGGGGAACCGTGACGTTTCAACACAAACTGGCACAATTTCCACGTCTGGATCTGGTCGGCAATGCCACACCATTAGAAAAACTATCCCGGCTATCTGATTATCTGGGACGTGAAATTTATATCAAACGTGATGATGTCACGCCTTTGGCTTTAGGCGGCAATAAGTTGCGTAAGCTTGAGTTTTTGGCGGCTGATGCATTGAGTCAGGGGGCGGATACCCTAGTGACAGCGGGTGCGATTCAATCTAATCATGTGCGCCAAACAGCGGCCGTGGCGGCAAAACTCGGATTGCATTGTGTGGCGTTACTTGAGAATCCTATCGGCACAACGCAGGAAAATTATCTGACCAATGGCAATCGATTGCTGTTGGATTTGTTTAATGTTGAGGTGGTGATGTGTGATGGCTTGCACGCCCCCAATCAGCAATTAGCTGAATTAGCAACTCGGCTCGAAGCACAAGGTTTTCGCCCATACGTAGTGCCTGTTGGTGGCTCTAATGCCTTGGGCGCGTTGGGCTATGTACAATGTGCATTGGAAATTGCCGCGCAGTCGGCGGGGAGTGTGGCTTTTAGCTCGGTCGTCGTGGCCTCTGGCAGTGCCGGGACTCATGCCGGGCTGGCTGTGGGTTTGCAGCAATTGTTGCCGGATGTCGAATTGATTGGTGTCACGGTGTCGCGCAAAGCGGATGAGCAGCGACCCAAGGTGACCCATATTCAACAAGAGTTGGCCGCATCCTTGGAGATCACTGGCCAACAGGCAGATATAACCTTGTGGGATGACTATTTCGGGCCACAATATGGTATGCCAAACGAAGAAGGGCTGGCCGCTATTTCGCTACTGGCAAGGCTAGAAGGGGTATTGCTGGACCCGGTTTATACCGGTAAGGCGATGGCAGGTTTATTGGATGGTTTGGCGCTGGAAAAATTCCGCGATGATGGCCCGATTCTGTTTATCCATACAGGTGGTGCACCGGCTCTCTTTGCCTATCATCCACAGGTGTAACCTTTGGTTATTGCTTATTCCATTTGTAGCTATGGTTATTAGTTTATATTCCTTTATTTCATTAATAGCACTGATAAAGTGCTGAATATCAAAAATAAACATGACAGTCGGGGTATTTATGGTTTTTTCAATTTTTCGTCGTCGAGTCGTTCTGGGTATGGTGGCGGTCGCACTCGCAACCGGCCTGAACGTGAAGTCTTATGCTGCGGCTGATTTACTCAATCAGGTTAAAGAACGAGGCACTCTGATTGTTGGGTTAGAGGGCACTTATCCGCCATTCAGCTTTCAGGGTGAAGATGGCAAGCTCACCGGTTTCGAAGTGGATTTTGCCAATGCTTTAGCTGAGCATATGGGTATCAAAGCAAAAATCACCCCAACCAAATGGGATGGTATGCTGGCTTCGCTAGAATCTAAGCGAATCGATGTGGCGATCAATCAGGTCACCATTTCAGATGAACGCAAGAAAAAATATGATTTCTCAACCCCTTATACGGTTTCTGGTATTCAGGTGTTGACCAAAAAAGGCAACGAAGGCAACTTCAGCAAACCTGAAGATCTGGAAGGCAAAAAAGTGGGTGTCGGTTTGGGCAGTAACTACGAACAGTGGTTACGTGAAAACCTGAAAGGCGTTGATATTCGCACTTATGATGATGACCCAACGAAATACCAAGATCTGCGCGTAGGCCGTACCGATGCCATCTTGGTTGACCGTTTGGCTGCTCTGGATTTGGTAAAGAAAACCAACGGGACACTGGCGGTTGCAGGCCCGGCGTTTGCTCGTCAGGAGTCAGGGGTCGCGCTGCGTAAAGATAACCCTGAATTGTTAGCGGCAATCAATCAGGCTATTGCCGAGATGCAAAAAGATGGCACGTTGGCCAAAATCTCTGAGAAGTATTTTGGTGCGGATGTAACTAAATAATGCATGAAAGTATTCAATTGGTGCTGGATTCAGCACCATTTTTATTGAAAGGTGCTTGGTTCACCCTCCAGCTGAGTCTGGGGGGTATGTTTTTTGGCCTGGCATTAGGTTTTATGTTGGCAATGATGCGGTTATCGAGTTTCTTGCCATTTTCACTCCTGTCCCGCTTTTATGTCTCGATCTTTCGTGGCACCCCGTTAATCGCCCAACTGTTCATGATTTATTATGGCTTGCCCCAGTTTGGTATTGAGCTAGACCCCATGCCTGCGGCCTTGATCGGTCTCTCACTTAACACGGCAGCGTATACGTCAGAAACATTACGGGCCGCGATTTCGTCGATTGAAAAAGGGCAGTGGGAAGCCGCAGCCAGTATTGGGATGACGCGTTGGCAGACACTTTATCGGGTGATTTTGCCACAAGCTGGGCGGACGGCTTTACCCCCACTGGGTAACAGCTTTATCGGTTTGGTCAAGGACACCTCACTGGCGGCCACGATTCAAGTTCCCGAGCTTTTCCGTCAGGCGCAGTTGGTGACTTCCCGCACATTGGAAGTTTTCACTATGTATCTGGCGGCGTCATTGATTTACTGGATTATGGCAACATTGCTGTCAGCACTGCAAAATCGGCTGGAAGCCCACGTTAATCGTCAGGATCAGGAGTAGCCATGAGTACCATAGACGTTAAAAAACTGACCAAACAGTTTAAAGGTCAACAGGTGCTGCACGGTATCGATCTTGAAGTGAATAGCGGTGAAGTGGTCGCGATCATCGGCCCTAGCGGTTCAGGCAAGACCACCTTATTGCGCAGTATTAACCTGCTGGAGATCCCCGATTCGGGGATTATTCGAGTCGGCGATATTGAGATTGATGGCAGCATACCTATCAGCAAGCAGCAGCGGCAGGTTCGCGCGCTGCGCCAGCAAGTCGGGTTTGTGTTCCAGAGCTTTAATTTGTTTCCGCATCGTTCAGTGCTGGAGAACATTATTGAAGGGCCAGTGATTGTTAAAGGTGAAAAGCGGGCTTCGGCTGAAAAGCGCGCCCGTGAATTGCTGGCAAAAGTGGGATTGAGTGGCAAGGAGGATGCTTATCCACGACGCTTATCCGGTGGGCAGCAGCAAAGGGTCGCGATAGCACGGGCTTTGGCAATGCAACCACAGGTTATTCTGTTTGATGAGCCGACTTCTGCGTTGGACCCCGAACTGGTGGGGGAGGTGTTAAATACCATCCGTGCACTGGCAGAGGAAAAACGCACCATGGTTATCGTGACTCATGAAATGAGTTTTGCCCGCGATGTGGCGGACAGGGCGATTTTTATGGATCACGGACGGATCGTTGAGCAAGGCCCGGCGAAAGCGCTTTTTGCCCATCCGCAACACGAACGAACTCGACAGTTTCTTGATAAGTTTTTGAATAATCACTGATTCGTCTGAATCTGAGTGTGATAGCTAAAGTGGGTTCAGAGGGGGCAGCTTATTGCCCCCGTTTTACCTAGCCGCCTTACAGGAAGGCTTCGAGTTTAAGTCGATGAGCTGTGGTCTTAACTTCTTTCATCCGCCCATGACCGGGCAATACTTTTTGTTCAACCGTCACTAATCCGGCTTTTTTCAGAATAGCCACATCGCGGGTGACAGCGCTGCGATCTCTTTTTAACAGCGTTGAAAGGGAGGTGATAGAACCGGGATGCATCTTTACCGCCCGCAGCAGCACGATGCGGGCAGCACTGAGTACCCGCACCATCTCCAGCGGATCTTCAAAGGTAATCGTGTGTTCCTCGGGCAATGCTTTCCCTGCATCAGCCAAGGCTGCGAGCTGTTTGCCGCGTGTAAAAAAATCATCTTCCGTTGCTGTTTTGATGACGAGCTTGTCCATTAACTTCTCCTTAATGAAGTCCAATCCTTTTGAAAGCAATCCTCTACCTGTTCAAAGCTGATAAAATTAACCGCTTCAATGCCGCCCAAATAGTGGCGATGATGGAAACCATGGGCATTGTCATAACCGATGACTCGACCATTATCACCCTGCGATAACCGGTGATTGATATAGGCTAAATTATAGCGCGTCACAACACCGTACTGATCAGCCCATATCTCACGCCGTAATTGACCATTACCGCGCCGATTCGCAATTTTATGGAGCTCATCGACAATTTTCTTATCAGCCATGAGTATAATAATCACCTCTGTGGTTGTTGTACACAATATCTTCATTCAGAAGAAAGCTAGGGCGCAAACATCTCAGCAATTTGCTTGAATTAATAATGGGTTAATTGCCGCCGCCCGCACAAGTGGGCCAAACGAACTGTGCGGGATGCCGTCAGAAGAGAATGGTTTTGTTGCGGCTTTACATTAGGCGCTGCGAGCAATCTCGAAGAATAAGCCGCCAACGCTACGGCTACCGAGACAAAAATAAAGGCCCCGAAGGACCTTTATGCAGGAGTGATTAAGAGGCGGGATTGACCTAACCGCGAATGTGAAACCCTAGCCGATGGTCATCAGGCTGGCATTGCCGCCTGCCGCAGCGGTATTCACGCTGAGGGAGTGCTCAATTAACAGGCGCTCCAGCAGGATATTCGTTTCGCCACGTGCGAAGCCTTGTACTGAGACAATCGGCCCGTCGATTTGCGCTACCTGCTCACAGACAGTGCGTAACTGATCCGCATCGCCATGGTAGATAGCTGCATCAAAGCTCCCATTTGCCGTTTGCCAATCATGGGTGAGGGTAATGCGTGCTTGCACGACCGCCGGTAATTTGCGCAGCAGATCTTTTTGTACGCCATTTTCCGACCATAAAACCTCACTCCCGACCGCCAATACGGCGGCCAGTTGCACCAGCGCATCCGCTTCGGTATCGGCCAAGCAGAGGACGCGTTCGCGGGGGAGTAGGGCGTAGGTGTTGCGTTCACCAGTCGGCCCAGGTAGCAGCCGGACAGTCCCCCCTTGCGCCAGTTCACCATAGCGCTGTGCCAACTGGGACAACTCGCTATGTTGCTGTGCGTCCATCCACGTGATCAGCGCGTGATGGGCCGTTTGTAACACCTCGCGGCCCGCGATATTCGGTGCCTGCTCATTATCTTGCTGCGCCAGTGTGTTGATCACCGCATCTTCTGGACGATGAGAGAGCAGGCGGTATAAGTAGAGCGGCCCCCCCGCTTTTGGCCCTGTTCCTGACAGCCCTTCGCCGCCGAAAGGTTGGACGCCAACAACCGCCCCAACCATATTGCGGTTAACATAGAGGTTGCCCACTTTGGCTTTTTCAGTGATATGGGAAATGGTTTCATCAATACGGGTGTGAATACCTAATGTTAAACCATAACCAGATGCATTGATTTGATCGACCAAAGCACTGAGGTTCTGTCGCTGGAAGCGCACGACATGTAGCACCGGGCCGAAGATCTCTTTTTGCAGCTCATCAAAGCTCTCCAGCTCGATCAGGGTTGGTTTGATGAAGGTACCGCGTTGCCACTCTGGCTCATCCTGCGGGTTGGCGCGAGCCGCCTGATAAACTTTACGTCCTTTGGCGCGCATTGCCTGAATATGGCGCTCAATGCCCGCTTTGGCGTCGGCATCAATCACGGGTCCAATATCGGTAGAGAGGCGCTCTGGGTTGCCCATGCGGCACTCCGCCATCGCGCCGCGCAGCATCTGTAAGGTATGCTCAGCAACATCATCCTGAATGCAGAGAATACGCAGGGCAGAGCAGCGCTGACCCGCACTGTCGAAGGCCGATGCCACCACGTCAGTTACCACCTGTTCGGTGAGTGCTGATGAGTCCACGATCATGGCATTGAGGCCACCGGTTTCAGCAATCAGCGGGGTTGGGCGACCTTGTGGGTCGAGTCGGCCGGCAATGCTGCGCTGCAAAATGGCCGCCACTTCGGTGGAGCCAGTGAACATCACACCGCGCACACGGGGATCATTCACCAGTGTTGCCCCGACACTATCACCTTGCCCCGGTAACAGTTGCAATACACCTTGCGGAATCCCGGCTGCCAGTAAGATACGCACCGCCTGTGCGGCAATGAGCGGTGTCTGTTCTGCGGGTTTGGCTAACACACTGTTACCGGCAGCCAGTGCGGCGGCGATCTGACCGGTAAAGATTGCCAGTGGGAAGTTCCACGGGCTGATGCACACCACTGGCCCCAGTGGGCGGTGGCTGTCATTGGCAAAGTTATCTCGTACTAATCCGGCATAATAGTGCAGAAAATCAACGGCTTCACGTACTTCGGCAATAGCATTACTAAAGGTTTTACCCGCTTCGCGGACCAGTATCCCCATCAGGGTTTGCATCTGAGCTTCCATCAACTCGGCAGCACGCACCAAGATGGCGGCGCGTTCAACGGGTGGGGTTGCAAACCAGATAGCCCCTGCACTGGCGGCGGCCTCCAAGGCGCGGCTGACTTCAGCCGTCGTCGCTTCACGCACGTAACCGACAATATCAGTCGGTTCAGCCGGATTGGTCACGGCTTTTTCTGTTCTATTATCCAGTTCAGCGCCACTATTCAAGTCAGCCCCACTGTCCAGCTCGGCATCAATGATAGGTTCTGCCCGCCACACTTGGCTGGCACTGGTGAGTAGGGCGCTGGAGAGTGAGGCCAAACGGTGTTCGTTCGCCAGATCCAATCCGCTGGAGTTGGCCCGCTCTTTACCGTACAACTCACGCGGTAATGGGATGCGCGGATGCGGCAAACCGAGTTGCCCCTCACTGGCCGCTATCGCCTCTACCGCGCTGACTGGATCGGCAACCAGTTCATCCAGTGGCAGTGTGGCATCCGCAATGCGGTTCACAAATGAAGTGTTAGCTCCGTTTTCCAGCAGGCGGCGCACCAGATAGGCGAGTAGAGTTTCATGAGTCCCTACCGGCGCATAAATACGGCATGGGCGGTTAAGTTTACCGTCAGCCACTCTCCCCACCACTTGCTCATACAGCGGCTCACCCATGCCATGCAGACATTGGAACTCATACTGGCCGGGGTAGTAATTTTGCCCCGCCAGATGATAAATCGCCGCTAAAGTATGTGCGTTATGTGTCGCAAATTGAGGGTAAATCAGGCTAGGCACCGCCAGCAATTTACGGGCGCAGGCCAGATAAGAGACATCGGTATACACTTTGCGGGTGTACACCGGATAACCCTCCAAACCCTCCACTTGGGCGCGCTTAATTTCGCTATCCCAATACGCCCCTTTGACCAAACGAATCATCAGTCGGCGACGGCTACGCTGAGCCATATCTATCACGGCATCAATGGTTGCAGGGCAGCGCTTCTGGTAAGCCTGAATCACGAAACCGATCCCATTCCAACCGGCAAGTTTGGGTTCAAAGCAGAGTTTTTCCAGCAGATCGAGTGAAATTTCCAGACGATCGGCCTCTTCTGCATCAATGTTAATCCCGATGTCATACTGGCGAGCTTGTAAGGTGAGCGACAGTAATCGCGGATAAAGCTCATCCATCACCCGTTGGTATTGAGCGCGACTATAGCGGGGGTGTAGGGCGGAAAGCTTGATGGAGATGCCCGGCCCCTCATAAATGCCCCGTCCATTGGAGGCTTTGCCAATGGCGTGAATTGCCTGCTGGTAGGAGAGCAGATAGGCCTGCGCGTCAGCTTCAGTCAGCGCGGCTTCCCCTAACATATCGTATGAGTAGCGAAACCCTTTATCTTCCAGCTTACGGGCATTTGCCAGTGCTTCGGCGATGGTTTCACCAGTGACGAATTGTTCACCCATCAGGCGCATCGCCATATCCACGCCTTTACGGATCAGTGGCTCGCCACCTTTGCCGATAATGCGGTTCAGTGAGCTGGAGAGTTTGACTTCGTTATGGGTCGAAACCAGATGCCCGGTAAACAGCAAGCCCCAAGTGGCGGCATTGACAAACATGGATGGGCTGCGGCCCAGATGGGAGTGCCAGTTGCCGTTGCTGATTTTGTCGCGGATCAGCGCGTCACGGGTCGGTTTGTCAGGAATCCGCAGCAGGGCTTCCGCCAGACACATCAAGGCTACGCCTTCTTGCGAAGAGAGGGAGAACTCTTGCAGCAACCCCTGCACGATCCCCGCACGGCCATTGGCGCTTTTTTGATTGCGTAGTTTCTCGGCAATGGAGTAGGCGAGGGAGTGTGTGGCTTGCGCCAAATCAGCCGGCAAACGCGCTTGCTCCAATAACATCGGGATAGCTTCTGTTTCCGGACGGCGATAGGCCGCAGTGATGGCGGCGCGGGTCACTGATTGTGGCAACACCTGCTCGGCAAAATCTAAAAATGGCTGGTGGGCGCTGTCAGCGACTTGCGGCATAATGTCGTCCGCTTCCAGTGGCTGAGGGGCATAGGTCGTTGGAAGTTCAGGTAATTCACTGCCACTTTCCAGTCGCTCTAAATAGTTAAAGATGGCCTGCTTGATTAGCCAGTGCGGCGTGCGGTCTATCCGTTGTGCTGCGCCCTTGATTCGGTCGCGGGTCGCTTCATCGAGTTTTACGCCCATTGTGGTGCTAGCCATGCTGTCAGGCTCCTTTTATAAGGGGAGTTATGATTTTATTTCCGACAATATCAATCATGTTGCAACTTTGTGCAACCGTGTTAAATCAGGCATGTGAATGAACTGTGAATTCAGTCTGGTTTTTAACAATTATTCAGAGGGAGAGATAGCGAATATATTACGAGTTGTGATGGCGAAGACTAATAATAGTAGGATTTGTGGGGTGTTTACCTCAGGTATCACTCATTTTGTCATGGAAGGTGTCACTCCAAACGCGGCTTAATGTGATGTGGCGTGAATTTTTTGTAAATAATTTGTTTAAATTGTTGTGGGTGAAGAAAGTCCTCCACTAGGATAGCAACCTCGAGCTAGCGGTTCGCTGGCGAATAGTTGTACTAATAATTTTTTTAAGGTTGGATGTTTATCTGCGGTTAACAGTTTATCTGAGGTTAATCGTTTGTCTCTGGTGCAACTGAGTGTCACGTTCCGACCATCCAGAGATAAACATGATGCCGCCCTCAGAGAGAAGAACTAAAAATAGCAGACATATTAAAACGATAAAGGCACTAGGGAGACATTGCATGACCATGAATACACCGATGTTGGTGACTTTTTTAGTTTACATTTTTGGGATGATATTGATTGGCCTCATGGCCTACCGGGCAACCAATAGCTTTGATGATTACATTCTGGGCGGGCGAAGTTTAGGCAGTGTCGTGACGGCACTCTCTGCTGGCGCTTCCGATATGAGTGGCTGGCTTTTGATGGGGCTTCCGGGTGCGATTTTTCTGTCGGGTATCTCCGAAAGCTGGATAGCCATTGGTTTGACAATTGGTGCTTATCTTAACTGGAAGTTGGTCGCTGGCCGTTTGCGGGTTCATACCGAAGCCAATAATAACGCGCTGACCTTACCGGATTATTTCACCAGCCGATTTGAAGATAAAAGTAAATTGCTGCGGGTGATATCAGCCGTGGTGATTTTGGTCTTCTTTACCATTTATTGTGCATCAGGCATTGTGGCTGGGGCGCGTCTGTTTGAAAGCACCTTTGACATGAGTTATGGCACGGCGTTGTGGGCGGGAGCGGCAGCCACTATCGCCTACACCTTTATTGGTGGTTTCCTTGCGGTCAGTTGGACCGATACCGTGCAGGCGACACTGATGATTTTCGCCCTGATATTAACGCCGATTATCGTTATTCTGGCGGTGGGAGGCATCGATACATCAATGATGGTTATCGCCGCGAAAAACCCAGCCAATATCGATATGTTTAAAGGGTTGAATCTGGTCGCTATTCTCTCGCTGTTGGGCTGGGGTTTAGGCTATTTCGGCCAGCCGCATATTCTGGCGCGTTTTATGGCGGCAGACTCCCATCGGACGATTCGTAGTGCTCGTCGCATCAGTATGACTTGGATGATCCTCTGTCTGGCAGGGACGATTGCGGTGGGCTTCTTTGGTATCGCCTACTTTGAAAACCACCCAGAGCAAGCGGGAAATGTGACCCAAAATGGGGAGCGGGTATTCATCGAGTTAGCCAAGCTGCTGTTCAACCCATGGATTGCCGGTATTCTGCTCTCCGCCATTCTGGCAGCGGTCATGAGTACATTAAGCTGCCAGTTGTTAGTGTGTTCTAGTGCGCTGACAGAAGATCTGTATAAAGCCTTCCTGCGCAAAAAAGCCAGCCAGAAAGAGTTAGTCTGGGTTGGCCGTGCCATGGTGTTGCTGGTGGCATTGATCGCCATTGCACTGGCAGCGGACCCTGATAACCGCGTGCTGGGTCTGGTCAGTTATGCCTGGGCAGGCTTTGGGGCAGCATTTGGCCCAGTGGTGCTCATCTCGGTGACATGGCCACGCATGACCCGCAATGGCGCACTGGCGGGGATGCTGATTGGGGCTATCACCGTTATCGTCTGGAAACAGTACGCATGGCTGGGCTTGTACGAGATTATCCCCGGCTTTGTGTTCGCGTGTATCGCCATTGTGGTGGTGAGCTTGATGGGTAAAGCACCGAGCAATGCCATTACCGAACGTTTCCGCGATGCTGAAGCGGAGTTCAAAACCGTTTAATCACCGCGTTGACTTTACTTAATCAGCCTCCTACCAAAATAGGGGGCTTTTTTTATAGGAAAACCGGCCTGTTTTGCTCGCGATATGACGTGGCATCCTGATGAATTCATGCGTTATCTCACCACTCAGAAACAATTTGCCACACTTTGATTAACAATATTCTTACGCGCTCTATTGAATTTCTTTTTAACAGAATGATAATCACTATCGTTTTGAGTTTTACTTTTCTTTACGCAAATTGACGTTGCTTGTCATCATCGCGTTATACCCATACCTACCGCAGGGGTTCCGGCATGTTCGTCCCATTTCTTATTATGTTTCGTGAAGGGCTGGAGGCAGCACTGATTGTTAGCCTGATCGCCAGCTATCTTAAACGTACTCAACGCGGTCAATGGATGGGGGCAGTGTGGGTTGGTGTGATCACAGCGGCGGCGCTCTGTCTGGCTATCGGCATCTTTATTAATGAAACTACTGGTGAGTTTCCGCAAAAGCAGCAAGAGCTGTTTGAAGGGATTATCGCGGTGGTGGCGGTGTGCATATTAACCTATATGGTTTTCTGGATGCGCAAAGTGTCCAAGTCAGTCAAAACACATCTGGAAGGGGCAATCGACAGCGCCCTCAATTCTGGCCGGAGTCAGGGCTGGGCCTTGGTCGCTATGGTCTTCTTTGCCGTGGCTCGGGAAGGGCTTGAGTCCGTATTCTTCTTACTGGCGGCTTTCCAGCAAGATGTCGGCATTGGCGCGCCCATCGGGGCCATATTGGGGTTAACCTGCGCTATTCTGGTCGGCATGGCGATCTACTGGGGTGGCATCAAGTTGCATCTGGCTAAATTCTTCAAATGGACCAGCCTGTTTATTCTGTTTGTTGCCGCAGGGCTGGCAGCGGGTGCGATAAGAGCCTTCCATGAGGCGGGTCTGTGGAACCATTTTCAAGATATCGCCTTTGATCTGACCCATGTGCTCTCAACACACTCACTGTTTGGCACCTTCCTCGAAGGCATGTTCGGCTATCAAGAAGCGCCAACCGTCAGTGAAGTAGCGGTCTACTTTATCTATCTGATTCCGGCATTAATCCTATTTTTCCTTCCACCCCGCACCACGGCGGCCACAACCGCCCCTGCTGCGCGGAAAACTCACTAATCATTCAGGGATTTATCACATGTCTAACCGGTTCTTCCGTCGCACAGCGTTGCAAGTCGCGTTACTGGCACTACCTGCTTTGGCTATCAACGCACAGGCTGCTGATATTCCACAAGTTAAAATCACGGTGAATGATAAGCAGTGCGAGCCAATGGCGCTGACGATTCCTGCCGGTAAAACCCAGTTTATTGTCCATAATGTCAGCCAGAAAGGGTTGGAGTGGGAGATCCTCAAAGGGGTTATGGTGGTTGAGGAGCGCGAGAATATTGCTCCGGGCTTTACCCAAAAGATGACCGCTAATCTGGAGCCGGGCGAATATGACATGACCTGCGGTTTGCTGAGCAACCCTAAAGGCAAATTGACTGTCACGGCGGCAGCGGGCGCAGAGGCCGCCGTGAAGCCGGACGCCATGGCATTAGTAGGGCCGATTGCGGAGTACAAAGTCTATGTCACACAAGAAGTGGCTCAGCTAGTCACGCAAACGAAAGCCTTTACCGATGCGGTAAAAAAAGGGGATCTGGCGCTGGCACGCAAGTTGTACGCGCCGACTCGCCAACATTACGAGCGTATCGAGCCGATTGCTGAACTGTTCTCCGATTTGGATGGCAGCATTGATGCCCGTGAAGATGATTTTGAGCAGAAAGCCGCCGATCCGAAATTTACCGGGTTTCATCGGTTAGAGAAGATCTTGTTTGGCGACAACACCACCAAAGGTGCCGACAAATTTGCTGATCAGCTCTATCTGGACACCTTAGAGCTGCAAAAACGCATTACTGGCCTGACATTTGCGCCGAACAAAGTGGTTGGCGGAGCGGCGGGCTTAATTGAGGAAGTTGCGGCCAGCAAAATCAGCGGTGAAGAAGATCGTTACAGCCGCACGGATTTGTGGGATTTCCAAGCCAATGTTGATGGCGCACAGAAAATTGTCAATCTACTGCGGCCACTGCTGGAAAAAGCGGATAAGCCACTACTGCAAAAAATTGATGCCAACTTCAAAACGGTTGATGGCGTATTGGCGAAATACCGCACCAAAGAGGGCTATGAGTCCTACGAGAAGCTAACGGATGCTGATCGCAATGCAATGAAAGGGCCAATCACGGCGCTGGCGGAAGATCTGGCTCAGCTCCGTGGTGTATTAGGTCTGGATTGAGGCGTTAACGATGAGTCAGAAAACCGGCCCGAAACACGGGCCGTATCAGCAAGATAATGGGGCGGCCTTGCCGTCCCGTCGGCGTTTACTGCTGGGGATGGGGGTGATGAGTAGCGCACTGGCGCTTGGTGGAGCAAAAGTCGCCCGTGCGGTGGAGTGCCCAGCATCTGAGGCGCAACCCGCCCTAGATGAGCGCTGGCAGAAACAGCCCTTTTACGGTCAGCATCAATCCGGCGTGTTAACGCCACAACAGGCGGCGATGATGCTGGTGGCGTTTGATGTGCTGGCAACTGATAAAGCCGCACTGACCCGCTTATTCAAGCTATTGACCGAGCGTATTGCCTTTTTGACGACCGGCGGGCATGCGCCCTCAGTTAATGCCAAATTGCCCCCGCTGGACTCCGGAATTATGGGGCCAGAGATCTACCCAGATAACCTGACCATCACGGTTTCGGTCGGTGATTCGCTGTTTGATGAGCGCTTTGATTTGCAGGGGCAAAAACCACTGCGGCTTCAGCGAATGACTCGTTTCCCCAATGATTCGTTGGATGCGGGCTTGTGTCATGGCGATCTGATGCTGCAAATTTGCGCCAATACTAATGAAACCGTGATTCATGCACTGCGCGATATCATCAAGCACTCACCAGATCTGCTCAGTGTGCGCTGGAAGCGGGAGGGGTTTATCTCGGCTCATTCTGCACGTAGCAAAGGCAAAGAGACGCCAATCAATTTATTGGGGTTTAAAGATGGCACTGCGAATCCCAAAACCAGTGATAAGCCGCTGATCAATCAGGTGGTCTGGGTTCAGGAAAATGCGGGCGAACCCGCATGGGCGGTCGGGGGGAGCTATCAGGCGGCGCGCATTATCCGCTTCAAAGTGGAGTTTTGGGATCGCACGCCATTGCAGGAGCAGCAAACCATTTTCGGCCGTGATAAGCACAGTGGTGCGCCTTTGGGCATGGTGCATGAGCATGATGAGCCGGACTACACCAAAGACCCTGATGGCAAAGTGATTCAGTTGGATGCGCATATTCGTCTGGCAAATCCACGCACCGCAGAAACCCAGAGTAACCTGATGCTGCGCCGTGGCTACAGCTACTCGCTAGGTGTCTCAAATTCGGGGCAGTTGGATATGGGGTTGCTGTTTGTCTGCTATCAGTCTGATTTGGAAAAAGCCTTCCTGACCGTGCAAAAACGGCTGAACGGCGAGGCATTGGAAGAGTACATTAAGCCGATTGGTGGCGGGTATTTCTTCACCTTACCGGGGGTGGTGGATGCCAATCACTATCTGGCTCAAGGTCTGCTCGATGCGTAAAGCTGTTCGCTGATATACCCGTCATACTTCAAGCTGCATGTGCGTTGGCTGCCTTCGTTCACCCCAGTCACTGACTCATGTAAGCTCCTGGGGACTCGCTCAGTTGCCGCCTTCCTGCAACTCGAATTATTTAGGGTATGTACATAATAGAGCACCGCTTCCACGCGGTGCTTTTTCGTTACGGTATTTGTCTAGCTCTTCAACTTGGCGGTAATCTTCGCCACATGCTCACCTTGGAAGCGGGCAATTGCCAGCTCTTCAGCACTGGGTTGACGGGAGCCATCACCGCCAGCAATCGTCGTTGTGCCATAAGGGGTGCCACCACGGGTCTGCGAAACATCAAACAGCTCTTTCGCGCCATAGCCGATAGGCACAATGATAAAACCGTGATGTGCCAGTGTGGTCCAAGTGGAGGTAATGGTGTGCTCTTGGCCGCCGCCCGTGCCAGTTGAGGAGAATACGCTGCCGACTTTGCCATACAGCGCACCTGATGCCCATAAGCCACCAGTTTGATCGAGGAAGGTCCGCATCTGCCCCGCCATATTACCGAAGCGGGTTGGCGTGCCAAAAATGATGCCATCGTAATCAGCCAGCTCTTGTGGGGTCGCCACTGGCGCTTGCTGGCCCGTTTTACCGCCTGCATTAGCGAACGCCTCGGCAGGCATGGTTTCCGGCACCCGTTTTATTGTCACTTCAACGCCGCTGACTTTTTTTGCGCCTTCGGCTATTGCGCCAGCCAGTGTCTCGATATGCCCATACATGGAGTAATAAAGTACTAAAATTTTCGCCATCTCGCGTTGCTCCAATCAAATTTATTGAATAATGCTGATGATGTCATCATAGTCGCTGCTAATGATACTAATTAACCATACGCCATTATATGTCGGCTGCAACTTTGCCCGCACAGAAAGTGAAACACCGACAAAAGTGTTGAGGCTAACATCTGCACTCACCGCTAATAACGTGTTTTAAAAATCCAATAGGAGAGTAGTAAGGCAAAGCCGGATAAAGAGATATAGATGCCCGCATAAATCAGACCATAGGGTAATACCGTGTCGATAATTAAGGGAGTCATACCACCCAATAGGCTGATTGAGATATTGCAGCCAACACCCATGGTCGCGGTGTGCCCATCGGCCACTTTAGCGATTATAGATAAATGACCACAAAGTATCATGGCCGCATTCGTAGTGATAAATAACTGAGCTAATAGAACCAGCTCAAAAACAGTGCTGGATAAAAGTAAATAGAGTGGTGCTGAAAATAGTATTAAACTATAGACCCCCCATGAAAATACTTTCTCTGCATTAGCATACTTATCTGCGAGCCAGCCAGTTAACATCAATAAGCATAAAAAGAGTGAGGTGGAAAATACCGCATATAAACTTTTAAAACTGCCAATATGGAGTGACTCTCGTATTATCGACATTGACATATTTTGTGCATAAAAAACAGTGGTGGCAGGGGCCATAATTAAGCATATATGCATGATGTCAGCCCAGTTAATGCGGCGCGTATGAGTCCTTGTCGACTGGCGAGGTAATTTAACTCTGAAATAGAAACTCACGGCGATATTAACAATGCCGAGCAGTAAAGGAATACGCCAACCAACGGTCTGCATGGTTTCCGAGTCAAGAGTGTGTTCAAGTGCATAGACAATAATCAGTGATGCCAGCACCCCAATGAGGGAACTCCCCACAATCAAACTGCAAATCCTGGCACGCTCGTGAGTGGCAGGATCATCATAAAGATAAGTGGTCAACGAGGCTATTTCACCACCAAAGCTAAGTGATAAAGTCATTTGAAGCAGTAATACCACCAGCGGCGCGTAATAACCTAATGTATCGATGGGTAACAGTGCCATACACAGGGTGGCGACCCCAGTGACAGAACTGGTGAGAATCAATGCCGATTTACGGCCCACTCTGTCAGCGTAACGACCAATAATATAGCCACCCAGCGGTCTGGTGATAAATCTAAGCGCAAATATCCCCCAGACAATACTTTCAGAATTCTGATACCCCTGCCGCGCGAATTCGGCACTCAGATACATTGATATCGCAGCAAATACCGCAATATCATAATATTCCAACGTATTACCTGCGACCGCCCCTAATCTGAATTTCCATTTCATTTTATTCCCTCATGCATTACATCAATATCTTATTACTGATAATTCCATTTATTTTCATATTATCGACATCACTCCAGTCAAAGCAGTTGGCGAAAGCACTCCTCATTTTAGTGCAATTAATTTCAAATTGATTATTTGTAGCATCCATAAATACTCCTGATTTAAGTGGTGACGGCGAGTGCGGTATGATTTATATAGCTCTAACATATCGTCATTTTAAATAAAAGATCTTTTTATAGTGACAGCATGTTAACTATTTATCTTTTAGACTGCTTAATAACAGCTCGTTTTTTTTAGATAATTATCAAACTAAAGTTAGCAACAGGAATTAATTTATAAGGTCATCTATATATGACTAATAAAGACAATATTGATTGGTGTGGGTTTGATATTATTTCGGCCTATAGATAATAGGGGGAGTCGCTCCCTTTGGCTGGGAGAATATCATTCAAGGGCAACACTGGGCTGCCCTTGGTGTTTACGCGTTATCACAGATTACGTAACTTCTTTTGCAGCCGCTTTTGCTGCCAGCGCTCCACCCAATTGCCCAGAATAAAGGTATTGATAGCTCTTAACCCTAATGGGATGCTTAATCCAAGCACCACCCACCATGCCCACATATAGCCCGGAGAGGTGAACCAGTTAATGGCAAAGAGAAAGGCGCAAAGGATCACCGCGCGCAGTAATTGGCGAAAGAAAGCCATCTCATTCTCAACGGCATCACGCGCATCGAGGACGCGTTGGTCCACGGCATCAGCAGGTGCATCTTGCTGTTGGTTAGCTCCGGGCGCGTAGAGTTCGCTGACCTTGAGATCCAAAACGGCAGCAATTGCACTTAAGGTTTCAAGACTGGCTTGCTCACCATTCTCTATCCGTTGGATAGTGCGCACATTGAGGCTGCAAAGTTCGGCTAATTGCTCCTGTGACCAGGCTCGGGCCTGCCGTAATTCACGAATACGATAAAGATTCATATTAAGCTCCCCACGGGGTTTGTTGGTCTATCGGCCAACTTACGCGCATGTGTTTGACATCACCACGACATTCTCCCGACATCTTCCCGACAGCAAGACGACAGCGGTATCACGGCCGATATTGCCCATTATCTCAGCCCAATATTTGCCCGTTACTGGACTATTTATCACAGTGACTTGCTATCCATATTGACAGAACCCGACGCGATTAATATCTTTATTGATAGTTAAGCTCCACTTTTAAAAATATAATGGAGTTTTATTTTCAACCACCACCCAACACACACTCGCCTGAATTATTGATCAATGGGGAACACTGCTGATGACTCAGATATACCGCCAATATAAGAAAAAATGGACTGCAAGAGTAGCACTGTTTAGCGCGCTCACTTTATGGGTGACCTTCTCCTTGCCACAAGCCAATGCTCAAGGTTATCCCGATGTGCCGGTTCCCTTTAAAAATGGGACTGGCGCGCGGGTGAATCATCATCTGTATATTGGTCTGGGCAGTGCTGGACAATCTTGGTTTCAGCTTGATACGGATAATATCCGCAGCGGCTGGCAGAAAATAGCCGATTTCCCCGGACAAACGCGAGAGCAAGCTGTCACAGTGGCGCTGGAGGGGAAACTGTATGTATTTGGTGGCGTTGGTAAAAGTAGCGCCACTGATACTCAGGTGCGCGCGCTGAATGATGTCTACCGATTTGACCCGCAAACCAATCAATGGCAGCAGTTAGCCACGCGCGCCCCACGCGGTTTGGTCGGCACGGCGGCCACGACACTGAATGGCACTCAGGCGCTGCTGTTTGGCGGGGTAAACAAAGCTATTTTTGATGGCTATTTCGCGGATCTGGTGGCGGCGGGAAATAATGAAGCACAGAAGAGCTCAGTGATTAATGCCTATTTTAATCAGGCCCCAGCGGATTATTTCTATAACCGTGATGTGCTTATTTATGAGCCGACCCAAAATCAGTGGAAAAGTGGCGGTCAGGTGCCGTTTTTAGGCACCGCAGGATCAGCGATTACTGGTGTGAATAATCGCCTGATATTAATTAACGGTGAGATTAAGCCCGGCTTACGGACCGCCGCTGTATGGCAGGGGGAGAAGCAGGGCGCAGAACTGAAGTGGCAGCGGTTACCCGATTTGATCGGAGCTGAAAAGGGCAGCACACAAGAGGGATTGGCCGGGGCATTTTCCGGTGTCAGTCATCATGCCGTGTTGGTCGCGGGTGGGGCCAACTTCCCCGGCGCTTGGAAACAGTTCAATGCGGGTCAACTCTATGCGCACAAGGGGCTGAAAAAACAGTGGCAACAAGGCGTTTATGCGCTGGTCGATAATCAATGGCGGCTGGCAGGTCAATTGCCTCAACCACTGGGTTATGGTGTATCTATTCAGGACAATAATAAGGTGATTCTGGTGGGGGGGGAAACCACTGACGGTGTCGCGACATCCGCCGTGACTCAGATCTCTTGGCAGGGTAATCAATTGCATATCGAGTAGGGCAGGTGAGACGGCGTCAGAGCAACTCTGACGCCGAATAACTTAGCGGTTATTGCTGTCGAATAGCTGGGTTTTGCGCTTTTTCAGGATGAGATAGCCGATGGTCAAAATGACAAACCACAGTGGCGTCACCATCAGCGCCTGACGTGTATCACTCTCCAAGGTTAACAGCACCAATACGAAGGCGAAGAACGCCATGCAGACCCAAGACATAAAAATACCAGCAGGCATTTTGTAGATCGATTTTTTATGCAGCGCTGGGCGTCTTTTGCGATAGACCAGATAGGAGCAAAGGATGATGGTCCAGACGAACATAAACAGAATCGCCGACACCGTGGTGACCAGAGTGAAAACGGTCATCACATTCGGGATCAAGTAAATCAGCACCACACCGCCCAGCAAGCAGATACAAGAGAATGTCAGGCCGGAAGCGGGCACGGAACGGCGCGACAACTTACCAAATTGCTTGGGTGCATCGCCCTCTTTTGCTAGCCCGAACAACATACGGCTGGTGGAGAACACGCCACTGTTAGCTGAAGATGCCGCCGAGGTTAAGACCACAAAGTTGATCACACTCGCGGCAGCAGGTAATCCGACTAAGACGAATAGCTCAACAAACGGGCTTTTATCCGCCACGACGGAGCTCCACGGGGTGACCGACATAATCATAATCAATGAGAAGACATAGAACATAATAATGCGGATAGGGATGGAGTTGATTGCACGGGGCAATACGACTTCAGGATCCTTGGTTTCAGCGGCGGTGGTCCCGACTAATTCGATGCCCACAAAGGCAAAAACCGCAATCTGGAAACCGGCAAAGAAGCCACTGATGCCTTTCGGGAACATCCCGCCATCATTCCATAAATGGGCAAATGATGCCGTGGTGCCTGAAGGGGACTGATAGCTCATTAACACCATCGTCAGACCGGCAAAGATCAGTGCGACGATGGCCACGATCTTAATCATCGCGAACCAGAACTCCATCTCACCGAACATTTTTACCGTCGCTAAATTCAGTGATAGCAATAGTAAAACCACTAACAATGAAGCGACCCATTGGGAGAAGCCGGGGAACCAGAATTGTGCATAAGCGGTAATGGCGACCACATCGGCGATACCGGTGATGACCCAACAGAACCAGTAGGTCCAGCCGGTGAAAAAACCGGCCCAAGGGCCAAGTAGGTCAGCGGCAAAATCGCTGAATGACTTATATTTCAGATTCGATAGCAGCAGTTCACCCATTGCTCGCATCACGAAAAACAGCATAAAACCGATAATCATATAAACGAAAATGATCGACGGCCCGGCAAGGCTGATGGTTTTACCCGACCCCATAAACAACCCAGTGCCTATGGCGCCGCCAATAGCGATCAGTTGAATATGGCGGTTGGAGAGATTCCTTTGCAGGTGCTCTTCAGGTTCCGGCAAAGGCTCTGCCACTATCTTGGATTGGTCTACCATCTTTCCCATTCCCTCTTCCTGTGTTTGTGAAGTTGTTGAGCTCTATGTTGGCTCTTTGATCTAACCTGTCTGTCTGTCTGTCTGTTTTTTCTATGTTTACAGCATTATTTGCGAATTATTTAATAATATCGCAACAATAATTACACAATACGCCTCGTTTTCCAGCGTTTATATTTCATACACTGAATTTTGTTAAGTTCATCACAGCGCGTGGAATTACAACATGATCTTACATAACTAACAATAATCGTCAGTAACAGATGAATAATTAATTCATGTGGCGGGAAATAACCCCGAGAAAAGAGAAAAATCTGATGAAGTGTTTGACAGCCAAGACTAACAGGAGAATAATTATCGCCGTTGGGTCGTTAGCTCAGTTGGTAGAGCAGTTGACTCTTAATCAATTGGTCGCAGGTTCGAACCCTGCACGACCCACCAACAGAATCAACTGCTTAGACCACATTAAATATATCTTGATTATATTCGCGTGCCATATTCGTGCCATTAAGATTTAATATCCCGTCTATTTGTTTCGCATGTTGAGTTAAATGAATTGGTGAAAGGTGTGCATACCTTCTCACCATTTCAATACTTTCCCATCCACCCATTTCTTGTGATACAGAAATAAGTACTCAGAATTAAATTAACCCTTTTGTCGATTAATTTCTTAAATCAGGAGTTATCTATTTTAGCTTATTTTATAACCAAATATGATGTTTTCTGAGGGCGTTGATAAAATTGCTGAGAGCAAAGCAGATTTAAAGAAATAGCAGTAGAGCGGCGATTAATGATGGCTGCGGCTATCAATTCAAAATAGGTAACATTCAATAATCATCCTCAATGTCCTTAGCCGCTGAGCGGAGAACCCACCAGGCAATCAGAGCAATAATCGCCAGTATTGCTAGGACAATCAGTAATGTTTTCAATCTCAGATACCTTTCTTATACGTATGGGCAATTCTCACCTTAATACAGGTAGTAATCAAATCGTATCGGACGATCATTTAGATAGCATTGATCGTTTAAAGCGATTAATGCTATGCATGGCTGAGATTGAGGTTGGAAGATGACAAGTCGATGCTTTTTTCACCTTAATTCTTTATTGAAAAACGAAATGAATGAGTCCGGCAACCAGCAGCAGAAACAAAGTATATTGTAAGTAGTACGCCGACATTGTTCTCATGTTTACCCCCTTGATGTGATTACACTTAACCAAGCAAGATTTACGCCATATCTAATTAGTTGATAAATAATTATTTTTAATTTTCGCCAAAGAACATAACGCCCTTAATTGGGGCGTGAGCACCATTTAGGCGCGTATTAGTGGGATGGACTGGAGGGGATATCGGGGGAGTTAACCTCCCCAAGTGTAGATTTAGAATGCAAAAAATAATGAGTGAAGCTGAAACGGACTTTTATTCAGGTTTTTTAGCGGAGAGTAAAAATAGCATTGGGCGTTCTTTCTCTTCATCCAATGCTGGGTTGTCGGCAATCTGTTGTGCTGTTGGCCCCCACTCGTCCAAAGTGGTGATTACAAATCCTTGTTTGACCAAAAGATTAATATAAGTCCCTAATGTGCGATGTTGCTTGATAACACCATCAGCTAACCAGTTTGTTACCCGTTCTCCTTCAGCTTGATAGCTATTGAGTGGCCATGATTTTTGCCCGTTATCTGCAATTAACCAACCCGGTTGCTTAGGTGCGGTATAGATAGGATGTTCTGCGGTAAAAACAAAACTCCCGCCCGGCAGTAATGCGTTATAAACCGTAGCAAAGAGGGTGGGTAACTCTTTGATGTAGTGCAATGTCAGCGAACTATAAGCTAAATGGTACAGCTCCTGTGGGAGATGCAGCTTTTCCAAATCTTCCTGACGATAAATAATATCGTCATCAGGCGTCAGTTCCTTAGCTCGGTTTAACATTTTTTCGGAGACATCTAGCCCTAAAATGTCAGCAGCGCCTTGCGAGCGGGCATAGCGGCAAAACCAACCATAGCCACAGCCGAGATCCACAACTTTACGTCCAGAGAGCGGCGGTAGAATTTTGCGGATGGCTGACCACTCAGGTGCCCCCTCCAACCCATCAACTGAACGGCTAAGTTTGGCATAGCCTGCAAAAAAATCCTGATTATCATAAATATTTTGAGTCATCTATTTTCCTCGTGAAATGGACCTATTATTGCCCAATAAAAAGCACTGAGAGTCTAGCATTAACAAGATGAAATTAAATAGGCTGACGGGAAAGTTGAATATTATTACCTCTATGCCATTTGGTGGCTGAGATGAGTTAACAGAGTCAAGATGGTTAATATCTGATAGTTCAAGCTAATTAATATGAGCGCGGATGGGGTTAATATTATCGCAACCATGTTATTTGCTGGGTAATAGGCTAAACTTTGTACAGTGCGATTAACGAGCTGTTGTTAACTGTGCTGGTTTACCAAAGACTGATAAAGCACGCATGTATTGCCAGTGCAGATGTCATTACCACTGATTCAGCGGCTTTATTCCTGACTAGATGCTTCTCTTGAAGGAGATAGCGATGACTCCCGTACAAATACTGATTATTCTGGTGCTAACACTTTTTGCATTGTACCGCCAGTCGGTCAGTCACGAGGTGTCGTTAGGCCCTGCTCGCTTTAAATGGGCTTGGATTTACGGGATGGTCGGTCTGGTCGTAGGAGGCACATATATGCCCGCGACAACGACCTCCTGGTTGGTCTTAGGCAGCGGTGTTTTATTCAGTATTGTCATTGGTGTGTTGCAGGGACGCCTTATAGAGGTCTGGCGTGAAGCCGATGGACGTATTTTTTGCAAAGGAACACCCCTGACTATTACTTTATTCCTGCTGCTTGTTGGATCTAAATGGATTATCGGCACACTGCAATATCTTTATAATCAGCCAACTGAACAAGGTGGTTTTGGTGAAATCCTGATTATGATCGCAGTGATGGCCGCATTTCAGGTGGAGATTGTCCGGCGTCGAATTCGGGTTTTATATCCAGATAATCCGGTTGACTCATTACCTGAAGGGCAATAATAAAATGTTATATCAGCTAACAGTCAGGGATGGGCTGTTAGCCGATGTCAGAAGGGAGTTGGCGTCTAGCGCTATTTTGATCCTGTAAATAGTTTTGTATCAATCGACAATAAAAAGTGTAGCGCCAGAGATTGTCGATGAGCGGTGTGCTTCTGCATGATCCGCAACTTGATAACTCATGCCTGTTTTTAATATAAAGACTCGCCCATCATCCAATTCAGTACTTAATTCACCGTCAAGGCACAGTAAAATATGGCCTTTGGAACACCAATGGTCTGCCACGTATCCTGCACTGTATTCAACCATCCGCACTCTTATACTGCCAAAATTCTGCGTTCGCCAATAGGCAACACCTTGCTCTCCCGGATGCTCGGTTTTATCTATTGTTGACCAATTGGTGATACCGAATGGGGTGTCGACTATATTCATTTAAGCCTCATTTGTTAATACAGATAGAGTGATTTCACATTAACGCATCTTAAAAGGAATACACAGTCTATTACCTTATTACCAGCCTAACTTTTATAAAGTGGGCCATACTATGGGGTAGAAGCTAAAATGGAGCTATCAAGCCTATGAAAAATCCCACGATTTTCCAGTTTTTCCATTGGTATTACCCTGATGGTGGCAAGCTTTGGCAAGAGATTTCTGAACGCGCGGAGCATTTAAGTCACCTTGGGATTAATTTTGTCTGGCTTCCACCTGCCTATAAGGGCGCATCCGGTGGCTACTCCGTCGGATATGACACCTATGACTTATTTGATTTAGGAGAATTTGATCAGAAAGGCACGCAGGCGACAAAATATGGCGATAAAGAAGAACTGTTAAATGCAATTAACCGATTGAAGGGAATGAATATAAAAGTTCTTTTTGATGTGGTGCTCAATCACAAAATGGGCGCTGATGAAAAAGAGCAGGTAAGTGTTCGCAGAGTGAATCCTGAAAATCGAACTGAATTTGATGATGATATTATCGATGCTCAAGCTTATACCCGCTTTACATTCCCAGGGCGCAATAAAATCTACTCATCATTTATTTGGGATAAGCAGTGTTTTACTGGGGTTGATTATATTGAAGAACCATCAGACGAAGGTGTTTTTAAAATCATAAATGATTATAGTGATGGGGGTTGGAATACGGAAGTTGATAATGAATTAGGTAATTTTGATTATCTTATGGGGGCGGACATAGATTTCCGTAATCCTGCGGTGATGGGGGAGCTAAAATATTGGGGTGAATGGTTGCTTGAGACATTACCAATTGATGGTTTTCGCTTGGATGCAGTGAAACATATTCCCGCATGGTTTTTTAAAGAGTGGATAGAACATGTCCGAAATGAAGCGGGGAAAGATCTACTGATTATTGCTGAATACTGGTCGCCTGATATCGAAAAACTCCAGCAGTATTTGGCGCGGGTAGAGGGTAATGCGATGCTGTTTGATGTCGCCTTACATCACAAGTTTCATGATGCTTCTAAGCAAGGTGAGGATTTTGATCTGACTCAAATATTCAGCGACTCTTTAATTGAGGTTGATCCAATGCATACCATAACCTTAGTCGCTAATCATGATACGCAACCACTCCAATCACTGGAGGCACCAGTTGAACCTTGGTTTAAGCCTTTGGCTTATGCACTGATTCTTCTTCGTGAGCAGGGCATTCCTTGTGTTTTCTATCCTGATCTTTTCGGTGCTAGTTATGAAGATAACGGTGATGATGGTGATATTTATCAAATAGAAATGCCGATTGTTGCTGAATTGGAAAAGTTAATTCAAGCCAGACAACATTTCGCCCACGGGGTGCAGACAGATTATTTTGATGATAAGAACTGTATCGCTTTTATTCGTGCCGGTACGGAGGAAGATCCCGGCTGTGTGGTCATTCTTTCTAATGGTGCTGAAAATGAAAAAACAATTGCCCTCGGCGCTGATTTCCCGAATAAAGAGTTCGCCGATTATTTAGGTAACCACCCAGCCGTTATTACGACTGATGACACGGGAGAAGCGGCATTCCCAGTGAATGGTGGGAGTGTCAGTCTTTGGGTACTGAAAGAGTTTTTGTCATAAAGAATGTGAACTGTGTTGATACCAGCGCTAAGAGCTAAGCCCTTATCATGCAATGGACTTAGCTCTTATTGATTATTTGCCTAGCTTATTGTGGAACCACTAATTTGAAAGAAGCGAATAACTTGACGCAATTCTGCCCCTTGTTCAGTTAATGATTGCGCCGCTGCTGCGGCTTCTTCAACCAATGCCGCATTCTGTTGTGTCACTTGGTCCATTTGTTCTACCGCGATACCGATCTCTTGAATGCCAATATGCTGTTCTTGTGACGCAGTGGATATTTCGCCAACAATATGCGCAACTTTGCCCACCGAATCAACAATCTCGCCCATGGCCTGACTTGCATGATCAGCCCGTTCTGAACCAGCATTAATTTTTTCAACTGTACCGACGATGAGCAGCTTAATTTCTTTCGCCGCATTTGCGCTTTTTTGGGCCAATGTACGTACTTCACTTGCGACAACAGCGAATCCTTTGCCTTCATTACCGGCTCTGGCCGCTTCAACTGCCGCATTGAGGGCTAATATATTCGTTTGGAAAGCAATCCCTTCAATTACAGCGATAATATCGACAATTTTCTTTGAGCTGTTTGATATTTCCTGCATGTGAAGTCGCATTTCATCAACAATAATACCGCCTTCGGTTGCTGTAGCTGAGGTATTAATGGCCAATTCACTTGCTTGTCGCGCATTATCGGCATTTTGTCGTACAGTTTGGGTCAATTCCTGCATATTAGCCGAGGTTTGAATGAGTGAAGATGCTTGCTCTTCAGTGCGCTGCGATAAATCAGTATTACCTTGTGCAATTTGATTTGATGCAACAGAGATTGACTCGCTACCGTGCATGATCTCATTAATCGTACTTTTTAACTGCTGGTTCATCGTGTTCAAAGAAGCCAGTAAGCTATTTTGATCACCAGGGCGAAGCTTTATTTCAGTTGATAAATTACCCGCCGCGATGTGTCCCATAATAGCGACCGCGTATGCTGGCTCGCCGCCCAATAAGCGGGATAGATTGCGAGCAATTATGATAGCAAGTAGTGCGGAAATTAAAATTGCGAACAATAATAAAGCGATCAATAGGTTTTTAGCCGTATTGAAGCTTTGTTGACCTTCTGTTGCTGCTTTCTCTCCCCCCTGAACTTCTAGTACGACTAATTCAGCTAAGTCTTTCATTAATTGCGTACGGTATTTTCTGGAGGTATCACCGCTTATCTTACTAGCTTCGGCCAATTGGTTACTATTAACGGCATCAATAACAATACTGTTTGCTTGAGAGAAATTGTCGAAGTCTGACATTATTCGCTTAAATAACACTGAGTCGTTATAGCCTTCAGGCAACTTTAAAAATCGATTTTGCGCTGCGCGGAAATTATCAACAGCCTGTAAAATCTCCAGCCGATGGCCCTCGCGTTCTTTTTCTGTCGATGAAGCAATGTATTGAACCTGTTGTAGTCGCAACTCTGCTAAAACACCGCGCATTTCCAATGCATAGCGGACACCTGGCAACCAACTGTCTCGGTAGGCCTCCAGTCTGGCGTTATTACTGCTTAACTGAGATAGCGCTACTGCACCAAGTAACAACATCATTACAATAACAACAGAGAACCCTGAGAGTAATTTTGTCAAAATGGAGAGGTCGGAAAACTTTTTCATGGCCATTAGGTTTATTAAAAATAGGTGTAATGTATAACGGCCAATACGATGAATTCTTGATGTAATAAAACTACTTAATTTAGTTTTTTTAGTATTTTATTTTTGCACGTTAGTTATAGCGAAGTGTTACTTTATAGGTTCTTTTTATCTGTTTTTAGTTCAGCCTTAGTTGATTTGGCTGTTTTTATAGTTTTTAATAGATGTTATATTCTGATTTTGTATCCGATTACTTCCATTGTTCTATAGAACAATTAACGAATAACTAACCTGATGCTAATCTTAGTGGTGTATTTATACTAACATCTCTTATCGTGTCTGGATTTTTTTTGACTTTCTTATGGCTGCAACTTAATGGTTTTTAAGGAGTGTGCTAAGCTCGAACGACTAAAACTTTGGGTGGTTAATTATGGTCTTTGTCATTCTTTGGTTTGCTATTGCCGCGCTTAGTGAATATCTGGTGTGGGGATATCCTTTATTGGCGGTGTCGTTGGCCCTACTTTTTGTGCTACTTGGCGGGTATTGGGTCTACAGAATTAGGAAAATTCAGGTAAGCGATGAGTCTTCAGATGATGTCAGGTCAAAGTCTATCAGCAACCTAAATCTGACTTTCTCCGTGGCAATGCTGGCGATTCATGCACTTATTTTGTTGTTATTACGTTGATTTAATAAGATTTTTTACAAAATCCGTTACTAGCTGTTCCATTGGCTCCAGAGGGATATGAGTATCCATGCAGCAATAATCCAACATACTACAGCAGCAACAAGAGCCTGCGATAAGCGCAGATGTTCGATGAAAAAATAAAGTGATATCAGATAGATAAAGTAAGGAATGATGGCCCATAAACCAAATATAATGGTTGTACGTAATGCTTCGATGCTGCGCTCTTTACCCACTATATAGTGTGCAATGAGAGCGAAGGTAGGGAACAACGGAATTAAACCAGCAATATAGTAATTACGCGTTTTCGATAATATCCCAATCAATACCACAACGCTGGCACCGATCAGTGCCTTAAGCAATAGTCCCATGACACTCTCGAAAGATCAAAAGAAGCTGCCGATAGGATATATTTCAATGAAAATAATGAAATTTATAATCAGGCAGCAGGGTATAATTAGCTAATTACAGGGTGTCTCTGGCTACTATTGGCGATAGCCGTTCTTGATTTGAGCCACTGTATTGGTAAAAACTTCAGCTTGAGCAGCGTCTTCGATACCGGCAATAGAGCGTTCGATATTTAAGATTACTTTCCCAGCATCGGCTTGGCCGATCGCTTTTAGCAGCAGAGTTAATGTTGCTTTCAAGCAGGCAACTTCATTTGCTAAAGTTTCTGGGTCAGCAGAAGTGGTAAAGTCTGGATTACTCATTTTTTTTCCTGAAGTGATAGCGTGCCAGTGAACAAGGTGATGTTGGGAGCCCCAGTATCGCAGTGAACATTCGCGGTATTATTAAACAGTTGCCCTATTATACCATAAACTGATAGTTCGCTTTGATAACAAGTGCGCAATCTTTTATTAATAGCCCAAATTTTGACCGTGTTTGTGATGATGAAAGAGGTAGCCTGTCAATGTTTCTTATCCTAATGTGGGCTTTATCTTAATTAAGATAGTTATGTTCATAAAAACCATATCGTTTTCGGATGGATAATTTGTGTCAGAATCACACACTCTGATAGTGAATAAGAGATAAGCAATAAATAGATGAGCTAAGAGTAATTCCTATGCATGAGAATTAGCATTGTTTTACTTGATCTTTAGATGTATCAATACGTTGTGTTTTTGGGTGCAAAATTAACTCTCTTAATGCAAATCATTATTTTTTTTGTATGAATAGCTAAGTTACCCCAAGAAAAATCTTAAAAAACTTTTCTTTTTTATCAGTCTGTTAAATCATATGTCTGCAAATTTATGTACATAGTTAAAATGTTGATGAAAATAATATATGTCAAACAATATAGATATGATTTTGCAATTTTTCTGTATTCATTATTTGGTCGAAAACAAGTAATATCATTGTTGTAAACAAAGCGTGATTTAGGTTACTCCCTTATTTTTGGAGAATTTTCTTTGATTAGCGTTCTTCTTGTTGATGACCACGAACTGGTGCGCGCAGGGATACGACGCATTCTTGAAGATATCAAGGGTATCAAGGTAGCGGGTGAGATGCAGTGTGGTGAAGATGCGGTAAAATGGTGCCGTAGCCATGTTGTTGATATTGTATTGATGGATATGAATATGCCCGGCATCGGCGGGTTGGAAGCTACGCGTAAGATTTTGCGTTATTCTCCAGATACTAAAGTTATCATGCTAACCATTCATACGGAAAATCCGTTGCCGGCGAAAGTCATGCAGGCGGGTGCTGGTGGGTATTTAAGTAAAGGTGCGGCACCTCAGGATGTTGTTGCAGCTATCCGTGCGGTTCATTCGGGGCAACGTTATATCGCTTCGGATATTGCACAACAGATGGCGTTGAGCCAGTTGGAACCGCCCGCTGAGACACCTTTTAGCTGTTTATCAGAGCGTGAGTTACAAATTATGCTAATGATAACTAAAGGCCAAAAGGTGAATGAAATATCGGAGCAACTTCACTTGAGTCCAAAAACAGTGAATAGCTATCGATACCGGATGTTTAGCAAACTGAATATTAGTGGTGATGTTGAATTGACACATTTGGCTATCCGCCATGGTCTGTTTAACGCGGAGATGTTATCTAATAGTGACTGATTGTTTTGATTCTAAAGAGTTTTTAAAAACTGTCACCAGTCAGCCTGGCGTCTACCGTATGTATGATAAGGCGGGGACAGTTATTTATGTCGGTAAAGCAAAAGACCTTAAAAAGCGCCTGACGAGTTATTTTCGTGCCCAAGTTGCGAGCCGTAAAACGGAGACCCTGGTCAAGAATATAGCTCAGATTGACGTGACCGTGACTCATACGGAAACGGAAGCTTTGTTGCTTGAGCATAATTACATCAAGCTTTATCAGCCTCGTTACAATGTGTTGTTGCGGGATGATAAGTCGTACCCACTTATTTTCTTAAGTGCGGATACACATCCACGTCTGGCTATTCATCGCGGAGCAAAGCACGAGAAAGGGGAGTACTTCGGGCCATTTCCAAACTCCTATGCTGTCCGCGAAACACTGGCATTACTGCAAAAGCTTTTTCCGGTCAGACAGTGTGAAAATAGTGTTTACCGCAACCGTTCACGGCCCTGCTTGCAATACCAAATTGGTCGTTGCTCTGGGCCTTGTGTCGCAGGGCTGGTGAGTGACGAAGAGTATCAACGTCAGGTTGATTACGTGCGCTTGTTCCTGTCGGGCAAAGATCAGCAAGTCTTAACCCAACTGATTTCTCGCATGGAAGAGGCCAGTAAATCGCTGCATTTTGAAGATGCGGCACGTATTCGTGATCAAATACAAGCGGTGCGACGAGTTACTGAGCAGCAGTTTGTTTCCGGGGATAGTGAGGATCTCGATGTCATCGGTGTTGCATTCGATGCCGGATTAGCTTGTGTTCATGTGCTATTTATACGACAGGGAAAAGTGCTGGGAAGCCGAAGTTATTTCCCGAAAGTGCCTGCGGGAACGGAGCTAAGTGAGGTCGTCCAAACATTTGTTGGGCAGTTTTACTTACAAGGCAGCCAAGGGCGCACACTTCCTGGCGAAATCCTGTTGGACTTCTCACTTGAAGAAAAGGATCTGTTGGCCTCATCTCTGTCTGAGCTAGCCGGAAGGAAAATTCAGATTCAAAGTCGACCTCGGGGCGATCGAGCGCGCTACCTTAAGCTTGCTCGTACAAATGCCTCAACCGCTTTGATTACTCGTTTATCGCAACAATCAACCATTCATCAGCGGATGAAAGAGTTGGCCAAGATTCTCAAGCTTGATGAGATCAATCGTATGGAGTGTTTTGATATCAGTCATACGATGGGAGAACAAACAGTCGCATCTTGTGTCGTATTTGATGCAAATGGGCCTGTACGTTCAGAATATAGGCGCTACAATATTAGTGGCATCACTCCCGGTGATGATTATGCAGCGATGTCCCAAGTGCTTAAGCGTCGATATGGTAAAGCATTAGACGAGAAAAAAATTCCTGATATCATTTTTATTGACGGCGGGAAAGGTCAGTTATCTCAAGCTTTTGACGTCTTTGCTTCGCTCAACGTGCCATGGGATAAGCAAAAACCTTTACTAGTGGGGGTTGCAAAGGGAAGTGATCGGAAAGCGGGGTTGGAAACATTGTTCCTTGCGGCGGAAGGGGAAGGTTTTTCGTTACCACCAGATTCACCCGCGTTGCATTTGATCCAGCATATTCGTGATGATTCTCACAACCACGCAATCACTGGACATAGGCAGCGCCGTTCTAAAGTAAAAAACACCAGTGCGTTAGAAACGATAGAGGGGATCGGCCCAAAAAGACGGCAAATTTTGCTGAAATATATGGGTGGGCTGCAACCTTTACTTAACGCAAGCGTCGAGGAAATTGCAAAAGTGCCGAGTATTTCACAAGCATTGGCAGAAAAAATCTACAATGCATTGAAACACTGAGGCTAATGTTGCACCATACTCATAATGTCCACACCAGCCAGATAGTTATCGTAGCATTATGCAATTGAATATACCGACTTGGCTTACCCTGTTTCGTGTTGTACTTATCCCATTCTTCGTTCTGGCGTTTTACCTGCCATTCGTATGGGCTCCGATGGTTTGTGCCATCATATTTGTATTTGCAGCGGCAACTGATTGGTTTGATGGTTTTTTAGCCCGTCGCTGGAAGCAAACAACCCGCTTTGGGGCTTTTCTTGATCCGGTAGCGGATAAGGTTATGGTCGCGATTGCCTTAGTGCTGGTTGCTGAGCATTACCATGTCTGGTGGATTACATTACCAGCAGCAACCATGATAGCCCGAGAAATTATCATTTCCTCCCTCCGTGAGTGGATGGCTGAACTTGGTAAACGCAGCAGCGTCGCGGTCTCATGGATTGGCAAAGTTAAAACAACAGCTCAAATGGGGTCACTTGTTGGCTTACTTTGGCGTCCAGACCATAACATCGAGCTGGCCAGCTTTGTTCTTCTTTACATTGCTGCGGTTCTGACATTTTGGTCAATGTTTCAATATTTAAACGCGGCTTGGAAAGATTTGCTCGAACCTTGATCGAAGCGCCGTAAAAAGCAGCAAACGAACGCATTAGTCAGATAATTTTATTGACTCACTGCGTCAGGTAAGTAGAATGCATCGCATCAGACGGCAGCAACAAAAATGTCGAAAGATAGCAAAAGAATCAGTAAGTTCTGATGTTGCGGGAATAGCTCAGTTGGTAGAGCACGACCTTGCCAAGGTCGGGGTCGCGAGTTCGAGTCTCGTTTCCCGCTCCAAATTAATAGGTTGGCAAAAAGCGGACCTAAGCTGTAAAGGCAAAGAAGAATAAGGCGCGTTGGCAGAGTGGCCATGCTACGGATTGCAAATCCGTCTACCTCGGTTCGACTCCGGGACGCGCCTCCAGTTTTCCAGAGCCCGGGTGGTGAAATCGGTAGACACAAGGGATTTAAAATCCCTCGGCTTATGGCTGTGCGGGTTCAAGTCCCGCCCCGGGCACCATGGAAAATATTCTAAGTAAAACAAAGTAGTATGAGTATGTCGTTAACCGCCGAGAGGCGGTTTTTTTGTGCCTGAGATTTGAAAATGGCAGCAGAGTGACTACAAAATGACTACATTGTGTCTACGGCACTTTTCACACCCTCAAGGCTGCATCCAGTAGCAAGCACGATAAACCGCCAATTATCCCCAATAAGATATTAATTACGCCAAATTTTAATAATAAAAAAACCTGCAATTTGCAGGCTTCTTCAATTACATCCACAACACACCTTGATTCCCTTTAGGGTGGGGCGGTACAGCATTAATTATTCCCGGCTCCATTATCGTATCAACGATTGTTTCATGGGTCTTAAAGGTTTTGCCGCAATTAATATTCGTGCACTGGTGATAGCGTTCTTTAGTTTCATCACTAAGGTAACGACTGGATCTCGCGTGTGCTGCAAATTTACAGCGTGGGCAATGCATCATATTTACCTCCGAAACTGCATATTCAGTAATTACGCTGATCTTATCACCAGTGTTCGCATTTGTGAAACAAATATCAATTAGTTGAATTTTACTGCTCAGTGGCCTCGTATGTTACATCCGACAACAAAACTTCGAGAGACAATTGGGTGGTGTAGCCGCTGTTGCTGAGGCTGTGCGATACCTTGCTAATTATCCAGCTCTGTTGGTCTATCACTGATTTAAAACCGTTGACCGCGACAGGTGTTTCAGGAAATAAATCAGCGCGCCCCATGGCAAGAGTGATAGAGAACTCAGCAACACCGCGCTGTAACTTCTCCCATTTAGACTGGGCAGCGCGCATGGCAGCTTTTTGCGTGGCGTAAACCGTCGTGATAACAAAGACATTATCCTCAGCCCCCACCAGATAATCCCCTTGCTTTTCCTCTACCGGTTTTTTCTCTTTAGCCGCTTTAGTGCGGGTCGGCTTGGCTTTGGGGTGTTCCAGTGCGCGGAGCTGTTTAAACTTCGGCTTGCGCTTTAACTTAACTTTTTTCGGCTTGGCCGGTTTGGGGTCTTTGGTGTGCAACCAACTGGCACTGACACCGGTATACGCGCCCCGGTCAGCAATACTAAAGCTGTGCTGGTCGCCATCTTGTCGGGTGATCGTCATTTGCGGAATGGGTTTACCACTGGCAGTGACACCGCTGCCCGGCTTGATAAACAACAATCGCCCGGCTTTGACGGCGGCCACTGCGCCGTTAAGCGAGGCTAACCGGGTGATAAACTTGGCGTCAGTCTCTTGGGTCTGGTCGATATGAGAGATAGCAATATCCGCCAGCCCCTCGGCCAGCATCGCTTTCAGGTTGTTGCGCTCCGCCACTTGCGCCACGACTTTACCCAGCGTTGTCTCATGATAAGAGACTTCCCGCCGCGCATTGAGCGAACCCCGAAAATCGGCACTGCGGGCGCGAATAGTCAGCGTATCTGGTGCGCCATGGTGCTCGACCTCATCCACGGTAAAATCACCCTTTCCAATCAGCGCCGACCCTTTCCAGCCCAAGAACACCGACAACACCGCGCCGCGTTCCGGCAAGGCGAGTTGGCCGTCAGCGTCATCCAGTTCGACATCAAGCTGGTCAGCTTCAAAGCCCCGGTTATCGGTCAGGCTCAGGGACAACAGCCGGGGGCGAATATTCTGCGTGATATCTTTCGCGTTAATCGTCAGCATATAGTCCGGGGCCATATCCGCCCCGGCCGGTAGAGACATGCCGGTCATCATGAGAATAATCCTCCGATAGCGGCCTGTGCTTTACTGGTCATTGCTGTCGCTTTACCCAGCAACTCGTCAGCCTGTTGTTTCATGTCGCCGAACATGGCCGTTAATGACTCGTCAACCCGCAACAGATTGAGGGTGAACTCAATGCGCCGGGCGCTACCGTCTTCAAAGAATAGCGTGCCGGTCTGGCTCAGGCTCTCGATGACAAACATGCCATAAATCATGCCGCTACCCTCCACCAACGGCCATGCTTTGCCTTGGTCGGCCATCGCCTCAAGGGCCAGCAATGACAGGCGGCCACCGGTCAGCTCCGGCAGTAATACACCGGACAGCTTAATTTTTTCACTGTCTACGCCAAGAAATTGCGCGGACGGGCGCAAGCCCACCCGGCTGTTAGTCGGCCAACGGTAATCAATATCGCGCCCCATGCTTTGGTAAGGCGTGGTCTGGCGCATAAAAACAAATAACCCCAGTGATAACATCATGATTAATCATTCTCCATCTGGCCGCGCTGACGGGCGCGCTTATCGCGTTCGTTCTTGGCAAGCGCATCGGTCATCATTCGCTCCGCATCCTGTCGGCTCATGCCCGGCGGGATAGTCACCTTGATATCATTGGTGGTGACACTGCTATCAACGATAGTGGTGCCGGTATTGGCGGTGACCGGCTGATAACCGCCGTATAACACGCCGCCACTGGGTGAGTACCCCCCCGCGTAAGGGTTATCTTTCGGGACGTTATCGGCCAGCCCGGCAGATTTACTATCAATAATGCCGAGTTTTTCCAGTACCCAGTCAATGCCACTGCGTAGCTGCCCCAGTGCATCAATGGGAAGTTTGAGCGCATAAGCTAAACCTCGGCCGAATGTTTCCCCGGCAGTGGTAGCAATAAGCAACGACACCCCACTAAATTTGATGGGGGCGACCAATTCAGCAAACAGTGTCTTGAGCTGGTTAAAACCATTAATTAGCGGGGTAAATGCCGCACTGATTGGTCCGGCAACAGCGGTAAAGCCTGTCACTACACCCGCCATAAATGCGCTAATAGGCTCCCAAAACTTACGAATAAGCAGCGCACCAGCGATAATAAGTGCAATCACCGCAGTGACCGGCCATGCCAACGTGGCTAGTGTTGCGGCAATTGTTCCACCCATGATGGAAAAACCTGTACTCAACAGACCAGCCCCGGCCAACAGCAGGTTAAACCCGGCCATGACCGGCCATGCAATCAGCCCCAGCGCCCCCAAGCCGGCAACCAGTACCAACGCCGCGCCAGTAACGGTGGTAATGGTGCTGACCAGCTCCGGGTTTTTCTTGGCCCATGCAGCCACATTAATCAGCCAGTCGGTTGCGGTTAGGGTCAGTTTGCGCAGCGCGGAGTCTTGCTTCTCAAAGACTTCAATCTCTAAGTCTTCCCATGCCGAACTCAGGTTTTTCAGGTCGCCGTCAAGGTTATCCATTCTGACCGTGGCAATAGATTGCGCGGTGCCACCGGCCTGCATCAGCTTACTTTGTTTCTCCGCCAGCTTGCCGTTACCGGCAGCAGCCACCAGTTTCACCGCGCCTTTCATCGCCTCTTCACCGAATATCACTTTCAGATACTCGGCTTGCTGTGCGGTGCCTAACGTGTTCTTTTTAAACGAGCGGTCAATATCTTTGAGGATTTTCGCCACCGGCAACATATTGCCTTTGTCGTCGCGGGTCGTTATTCCCAGTTCTTTCAGTGCGGCCGGTGCTTGCCCGACAGGCGCTTGCAACCGGCTAAACACCGCACTGGTACTGGTGCCCGCCATGCTGCCCTTGATACCGTTATCAGCCAGTACACCGAGTAACGCGGTGGTGTCTTCAATGCTGGCCCCGGCGGCCTCAGCAATCGGGGCCACATATTTCATGGCCTCGCCTAGCTCTAACAGGTTGGTGTTTGAGCTGGTAAAGCCTTTCGCCATCACGTCCGACACGCGTTTAATCTGGTCTAACGGCAGGTTAAACGCCGATTGCATGTTGGTGACAATATCGGCCGCCTCGGCAATATCCACACCGGACGCCAGCGACAGGTTAACCGTCGGTTCAGTGGCGGCCAGAATAGAGTTAGCGTCATAGCCGGAACGCGCCAGTGTGTCTTGCGTTCGTGCTACGTCAGTCGGGGAAAAAGCTGTTGAACCGCCGATATCTCGCGCCTGTTTACGAATGGCGGCCAGCTTGGCGTCATTTTTATCCAGCCCTAAAATCGCCTGAGTGCCCGACATCTGGCTATCAAACTCCATACCTGGCGCAACCAGTTTCGCCGCGCCGTACAGCCCGGCGGTTGCCACGCCAAGACTCGCCGCACTGGTATTACGCACGGCACTGGTGGCGGCTTTGCCTTGCTGGTAACGATTGCTGATACGGTTGAGTTGCTCCTGTTTCAAGCTCAGGCGTTGCAGTTCTTGGCGCTGGCGACTCAGGGCAACAGTCGCCTCGGCGGCGCTACTGCGTAACCGGCGTTGTTCACTGCTCAGGTTTTTGGTGGCAATGCCGTCAGCGTTAAGGGCGTCGCGCTGGCGCTGCACTGACTGGCGCAGCCCGTTGTATTTGGTTTGCAGTTCAGACGCCGCGCGCTTGGCTCCCTCCATCAGTCGGGCTTGTTGAGCGGTGGGTTTCTCGGTGTTTTTAAAGGCGATAGCCAGCGCCGCCGCGTCTTCTTTGGCTTTTTTCAGCGCCTGCCCGGTGACGGCCAGTTGGGCGCTGGCCTTGCGGAAACCGTCAATTTTTGCCGCCTGCGCATCAAGGGATTTGATGCTGCTTTGTGTGTTGCGAATATCCCCGGTGAGGGATTTACTGGCGGTTTGAATGGCTTTAAACGGGCGGGTGGCTTGGTCTACTGCTTTGAGCAATACCTGTAGCTGTAAGCTCTTACTCATGATTTACGGCTCCACTGCGTAGTAGGGCTTTATGACGCCAGCGCACCAGCTCGGTGAGGCTCAAGGCCCAAAGCTCTGACGGCGGCCAGTGAAAAATGGCGGCAATATCCGCCATCAGGTCGTCAACTTCCAGTTTCGGGTCGAGCGTTACGCCCCCTGTTTCGGCGACAAAAAACCAATCACCTTGCCCGCCAGCGCCACTAAATCCGGCAATTCCAAGCGGCTGCATTCTGCGGCGGTCAGTGTCGGTGTCGTGATCCGGGGTAACACCACAATCAGCGCATCCACATCAGAATGAGCGACATCTGAAAGCCGCACCCCGCGCAGCGCCCCGGCATTCGGGCGGTAAACTTCAATTTCAGTAATCAGGGTATCGCCACGCTTTAGCGGTGTTTCCAGTACCACCACATTCTCGTTAACCTCGGCGATGGTTTCAGTTTTAACAGTGAGTTTTTTCATGGTTTTTTCCAATTCAGTCAGGGAGGGCCAGCGGGTAACACTGGCCGTCAGGGGTTAGCGGCCAATGGCCTTGCGTTGCGCTTCCAGCAGGTCTACGCCATTAACAATTTCAATCAGGTTAACCACGTCAATTTCCATTACCACCTTGCCGTCAATGGTCAGCTTGTAGTAGGTACACTGGGTGGATACCTTGGTTTCAGTGTCTTCCCCTTGCTTGGATTCGCCGCCATCAATCTCTTTATGACGGCCACGGATTTCGACTTCTACCGCTGTCACTTCGCCGGTATCGTCACGCTGATAAGCGCCCGCAAAGCGCAGCGGAACCCCGTCAACTTTAGGCGTTCCCCATTGCTGCAACACCAGCTCGTCGAGGCCGCCCATCGACCACTCCATGGATAGCGCATCGTCATCCAGACCCAAATCAATCGGCGCAACGCCATTCATCCCGCCGCCCCGGTAGTTCTCCAGCTTGCGAGTCAGTTTCGGCAGGGTGATGGCGGACACGATCCCCATGTAATCCCAGCCATCGTTAAACAGGTTCATCAATTTCAGCTTACGTGGCAGTGCCATAAGTCAGTTTTCCTTAGCTGTTGACGGCGGCGGCAAAGTTCACCAAATATTTATCGGTGATACGCTGGCGCAGGGTTAAATCTTCCAGTGGTGGCACTGGGGTATAGTCGTAATCGATAAACAGCTTGCCCGCTTTCAGGGTGTCTTTATCGTTGGCGCTGTCGTCATACCAGCAAGCGCCGTCAATAATCAGCCCGGCGGATTTCATTTCGCGGAATTTGGCGTTGATGCTGCCAATCATGTCTTTGACCAGCGTCGGGTGCATCGGGCGGTCTATCGCCCACAACTGCGCCTCGGCCATGGTGTCGGCCAGAATCTGCGCGGTGCGGGTGTAGTTCTCAAAGGCAAACAGTGGATCATCAGAACAGGTACGCGACCCCCAAAACTTGAAGCCGTCTTTACGAATTAGCGTTGTTACACAGGCTTTGTTAAGTAAGTCAGCGTCAGTGCCAACGGTCTGCAAATCCCAGTAGACGCTGGCAGAGATACCGGTTACGCCATTTACGCCGACGTTAGACAGGGTTTTATGCCAGCCGGTATCAGTATCAATCTTGGCGCGCAGACCGAGGGCGCGGGCGGTGGCATAAGCAATATCTGTGCTGTTGGCGGTGGTGTTCCAGCTCAGGAAGTCCGGCCAAATCAACATCAACTCGCGTTGGCTGAAATTGTCACGGTACAGGATAGCTTCGGAAAGGGTTTTGCAGCCATAAGCGCTGATATAGCCAAAGGCGCGCAACTGCTGGCAGATACTCGCCAGCGCAGTAGACACTTGTTGGTTATCCAGCCCCGGCACACCAAGAATGCGCGGACGCACGCCGGTGACTGATTGCGCATCTAACAGCGCTTTCATACCGGTGTAGCGGCCGTTCTCGTCAGCACCGCCGATAATATTAGACGTGGTTTCGGCTTCATCTTTGCCGGTAGCCACTCGCACCACAATGGTAACCGGGCGCGACTGTTCAGCAATCGCCAGCAATGACGCGGCCAGCGTGCCTTTCTTACCGGCTTTACCGGCGGCGGCGCGCACATCAGTGATCAGTACCGGGGTGTTGAGAGGGAATGCGGTTGCGTCAGCATCGTCACTGGTGCAGACCATGCCGACAATGGCGGTGGAAATAGTGGAAATGACACGCGTCCCCTCGTTGATTTCGAGAACGCGGACGCCGTGATGGTAATCACCCATGGGGTAACTCTCCGTTGGTTAAGGGTGAGAGTATGGTGACGACTTACCGCGCAGGGGGCATTCAATGGGTGTTTTGTGGTGGCTGGCACAACGAGAAAAACCGAGAAAAATAGGTCGTGATACATAGAGCACTGGAACATGAGAAACCAATGGGTTTCTCATTGCATGATTTTTATATTAGATTGCGGCGTTCTTCTGCTGGAATGTACTTGTAAATAGTTTTCGGTGACACATCAAGAACCAAAGCGACTTGATGGAGGCTGGCACCATTTGCAAACATGCGCTTGGCCCGCTCAATCACTTCAGTTGTCATTATCCTACGACGCCCCCCAATTCGCCCCTCAGCCCTAGCTGCTGCCAGTCCAGCACGAGTGCGCTCGACGATAAGTTCACGTTCCATTTCAGCCAATGCAGACATGACATGAAAGAAAAAACGCCCCATTGCCGTACCAGTATCAATGCTGTCGGTCAAACTGCGAAAGTGTACCCCTCGGGTCTTTAATTCTTCTATCAGCGCTATTAAATGGCGAACACTACGGCCCAAGCGGTCAAGTTTCCATACAACCAACGTATCACCCTCGGACATTGTACGCATTGCGCGTTTTAAACCCGGACGATCAGATGACTTTCCGCTTATTTTATCTTCAAAAATCTGTTCGCAATTTGCACTAACCAGCGCATTGCGTTGCAGTTCTGTATTTTGGTCATTTGTTGATACCCTGATATAGCCAATAAGCACCTTATCACCCTCGTTAAATAGATAAAGTTTGTCACAAGTAAGCCGTGATAAAAATGGGCGGGGAAATATCCAAGGCTAAAAAACGTTGGTTTGGGCGACATCAGCGCTAAGTTGCCAAAATTCATAATTTCATACCCTGATGGTACAGAATCAGCACCGGCGATAATGACCAAAAACATAAGAAAGGCCATTGCAAATCCGTTCCCTAGCAGGCGAGTTGAAGCATTAGTTGAGGTTCTAATTGCAGGGAAATGGGGCGCGACGGGTTGGCTTTATAACCCCAACGTAGCTGGTTTTGGTAGTGGTATTTCAGCATACCCATACGGTTCCGGCTCATCAGATGATTTTATAATAATCCAATCGGGTGGGTTAGAAGTGACAACAAGTAGCTCAAGCGCGGGGAACCCGCATGGAATTAACGCGCAAGTAACATCAGCCCCTTATCGCGTAAGAATTAAAACGGTGGATTAATGAATAAATATTTTGGAAAAAAAGATGACTCAACGGAGTTTTCATTTGAATTAGGGTTAGCTATTGATACCAAGGGCTGGATATTAATGTCTGGCCCGCGTCCAACACCAGAGCATATTGCTACTAATGGTGGCGAGTGGGTACTTGCTGATACTCTACCTGATACTATTTAGTTATGTAAAATATACCGGGCAATTAAGCCCGGTGTATTAATTATTGTGGCGATTCGGGCCACTCGACACCCGGCGCTTTTGATGTATCAATCCGCATCAACGCCAATCGATATTTACGCCACGCCGCAAGATCCACTATTTCCTTTTCGCTTGCACTGCCGTCATCAACAGCATCTTGACGCCATTCAATTTCTGAATCGGCAGCAGCCTTTAACTGGTTCTTTTTAGCAATAGCGCTGGCGACCAATTCCTCATGTGTCGGCGGTGGTAAATCCACCCACGCAGGACGCCCAGTAGCAACACCCAATGTTTTTCCGCAGGGTGGTGATTGCTTCCAATAGTTGAGCCTTTCGCTATCAGACAATTCAACAAAATCGCCATAACTATCACTATAGCTACCATCTTCGACCATATCTAATGTACGAAAACCAAGTATTGTGGGGCTGAAAAATATTTTCATATCAATATCCAATAACAAAATATGCGACAAAACCGCCAACCGTTGCGTTTAGAACGCGCTCAAACGCCCATACAGTACAGCCAGTTACTCCTCCTATATGCTGGAAAACAGGGAAATCACCACCGCCATCCATATAATTATCTCCGGGTATGCAAGATGTGCCGGTGATAGAGAAAACAGCAGTTGGGAACTGGATTGGATAGGTGATTTTTGCCGACTTTTCACTAACGGTTGTGGGTATTACAACTCTCCCCCACTGCAAAATTAATCCACCTGGAACATCAGGTATGCGAATGTAGTCATTTTCAGAGAAAGCTCGTTTACCGAAAATACTCATTAACCCAACCAGTGAAACCAGCTTATCCGCTGTTCCCACCTGCATTTCCGCATTTGATGCAATTCCCTTTTTAGCCGCGTCGCCTAAACCAACGTTTCATTACTCAATTTTGCTCTCGGTATTTGCCTCGACCAAAGTTTCTAAATGAGACTTTATTTCTGATTCCGTTGCCTCTCTAGCGCCATCTATTTTATCTCCGGTATAAATAAAACCGTCCGCGTTGATATAGAATTTAATTTCTATGCTACCCATATAACCTCCGCTTAATACCAAATTCTAAAAATGTAGCGCCAATTACTTACAGGGGAATTGGTGACTAATGCCCCAGTAGTTCGGTTTATAAATTCAATGCCTGAAATACTGGTATCAGTAACCGGCGTAAACAGTCGTATGTCTGTTAACGATAAGCTGGGCGTAACGGATAACGTATGATATGCAACCGCATTGATGGTTAACGAGGCTGAAAGTGCAACATCCCCAACAGCGTAGCCATCTCCTGCAACGGCTCGCTTTAGAACAACATCACATTTGCAGCGCAGTAAATTTAATCCCGTCAACCCATGAGCGGAAATTGTCATTGTGTTATTAACTGGCGTGTACTCATTTGACACCCATAACCGGGTATTTTCTGCGTTAACTTTAATGTAACGCTTATCACTAATTGCTATGTCAGGGATGTCATTTGTTTCCGTTCCTACCCCGCGTTTCGCAGCTTCTCCCAGACCAAGGTTTGCGAGAGTCTCAGCCAGTGCGGCTGGCCCCAGTGCTTTAATCTCAGATAACAGATTGGCAATCTGAAAATACTGGTCGTGCGGATTAGCGTCTTTGCCGTGGTCTCCCAATGCTTTCGCTGCTGCTTCGGCGACTGTTTTGACCGCTTTCGGCGTGGCGGCTAACACTTCGCTATCGCTGGTTGTGGCACTGCTTAATTTAACAAAGCCCTTTTCGGTCTTACTGGCATCCGGGTGATTGCGTGATTTCTCATGCTCGGTGAGCAGGTTGTCAGCGTACTGCTTAACCTCAATCGCTTTATCATCAGCATACTTGCGCGTAGCCAGCACCACTGACGGGTCGATTTTCAGCGTGACAGCAGCCGTGCTACTGACAATTAAAATCATCCGAATGGTTTGGGTGCGCCCGCTGCCCTCTTGCAATTGTGGCTTATAAGTTTCGGCGCAGTTGGCAATGGCAATCAAGTCACCGTCTTTATCCAGCAAGCCAATTTCACGGATCCACCACCCGCCCTCAGTCTCAGGGATAACCTGTTCAGCAATAATCTGACTGGTGTTAATCGGGTCAATGGTCAGCATGTTAAGGGCGGCGCGGCGCTGCTCATTCACCAGTTTGGTTTGTGCCGGGATAGGGGTTGGCAGGGTTCCGCCGCCATCCCCGACCGCCATTTGGGTAATCTCTAAGCGGGTGCCGAGCGCGGTGGCGTTCGCCAGCTTGGCCGCACCAATATTGGTCAGTAAAGCAAAGAATCTCGCTGTCATGGGTTCACTCTCAGGTCATCGATAATGTGGATTGCGGCACTGGCGTAACCCTCGCCGGTCACGGTTATAGTTTCAGGTAAATACGGGTATACGGTCAGTTCATCACCGCTGTAACTGGCGGCGGCTATATACAGCGGGCCGCTACTGTCGAGATTGATGGACAGGCCGACTAAGTGACGGCTGCATGGCTTGGCGTCGTCTATCAGCCGCTCAAGCTCTTGATACATTTCCTCGGTAATGCCGGTTTCCAATACACCTACATCGAGGCGAAAGGTGCCGGGTGTTTCGTTGGTCTTCCACCACTCAATCACCTTGATGAGATAGCCGAGCGGCTCAACCACCCGACGAATTGCGCCAATGGTGCCTTTGTGTTTGTGGACGTACTGCGAGGACTTCACCACCTCACGCTTGGTGGCTTCCGGCCAGTTCTCATCCCAGCGGTCAACAGACCACGCCCACGCCAGATAGGGCAACAGTGGTAGCGGGCAAGTGTCGGCGTTCCAGAGCTGGCGAATCGGAACCGGGGTATTTTCCAGCTCGGCGCAGGCGCGCGCGGCGGCCACTTCCAGCACAGAAGAACCAACAGGCAATAAACGGTCAGTCATCCGTACCCCCGACAGTGATGTTGCTGCCGGTACAATAGGCCGCTTGGGTTTTATCCAACACCACATCAGCCAGGGGGGCATTAATTACCGCCCGCTGGACACCCTCAACATGCAGCGCGGCATACAGAGCCGATAGGCGAATGTCGCGACCAAGGCGGCGTTGTGCAGTGACAAAGGCAGTCAGTTTCTTCTCAGCCGCAAGGCGCACCGGCTCAGCCTCCGGCCCCGGATGCAGATAGAGCACCGCGTCAATCTCATAATCTTCAATGTGGGCCGATTGCACCGTCACCCGGTCAGCCACCGGCCGCGTGTTCTCATCATTCAGCGCGGCTTCAACCACGGCCAGCAGTTCGGCTGAGGCTTCGCCGTTGCCATCCCGCGATAACACCGTGACCGTGACACAGGCGGGGGTCGGACTGATTGCCGAGGCATCGGCCACACGGCCGTCAGCACTTTTGGCGTGATATTCATACGCACCCGTTGGCCCGGCGACACTCAAGCCCTCAAAGGCTTGCGGGATACGCACCCGGAAATAACTGTCAGATTCCATCACCGCCTCAATCGGCGGAATGGCCGTGGGGTCTGCCGGGGTGATAACCAGCCGCTCAACGTTGTTATTTGCGCCGAGCTGGTCTAAATCGCTGCCGACGGCATAGGCCACCATCACCGCGCGGGCCGCATCATTGACGCGCTGGCGCAATATCACCTCGCGATAGGCGTTTTCCTGTAGCAACTTGACCAGCGGCTCCGACTCCAGCGACAACGTGCGGGCCACGGCGGCGCGCTGTTCTTCCGGGTAAAGAGATATCAGCGTGGCTTTACGCTCGGCCAGCAGGGTTTCATAATCCAGTTCTTCCACCACAAACGGCGGCGGTAACAGGCTCAGGTCAATGGTTGCCATAGGGTTAGCTCACAGGGATGGTTAAAGAGAGGGGGGCCGCGCTATCGGTGCGAGTGCCGGTGATATCAACCACCATTTTCCCGTCAAAAGTGGTTTCAAAGGTGATGCCAGTCAGTTTGACCCTCGGCTCCCAGCGCAAAATGGCACTGTAACTGGCGGCCATAATTTGCAGGCGCAGGGCCGGATTTTGTGGCTGGTCAATCAGCTCCGATAGCAGCGAACCATAAGCACGGCGCATCACCCGCGAACCCACAGGGGTGATAAGAATGTCAGCGATAGACTGGCTGATGTGGTCAGCGTCGGTAATGGTTTGCCCGGCGTTGCGGCTCATGCCGAGATAGGTGACAGTGGTCATTTAATCCCCTCCGTATAATCCCCGCCGCGCAAGACGCCGCCGTGGTCATGGTTATCAACTACCACGCCATTGGATGAGAACTTGCCGCCGGAATGGTCAATGTTGCCGCTCATCGTGCCGCCTTTCTTCACGTTCAACGTGCCGGTGGTCAGGTTGTTGGTGCATTCCACTTCGGGTGTATCCAGCAGGATTTTGACTAATGCGGCACAGGTGATAGTGGGGGCGGTGGCATTTATCGATTCACTGGCATTGATAACCGCCGTTTTGATGCCATCAGCCCGCAACTCGCCGCTCTCAGGCTCGTAGTGCAACGTGGCACCGTCAGGAAAGGCGATATACAGGCCATCCGCCGAGGCCGACGGCGGCGGGAAGTCATCAGAAAAAATGCCCGGCAGCACAAAGGCGGTATCCAGCTCGCCGCCGAGGGACAATATCAACACCTGCTCCCCCTCAGACGGTGCCCACCATGATCGCGATTGACCGGCGCGCAGCGTCAGCCAGTTTAACCAGCCGGTGGTATTGTCTCCCGTCGCCACACGGCACAGGGCATTGTCGAGATCGACCTCGGCCACCGTACCAATACGGATCAGGTTGCGCAGCAGGCGCAGAATTTCAGTGATTTGGGTTTGAGTGTTCATGTGATTGAGGATGCCGTATTTACTCGGCATACCTCAATTAAGTTGAGATGTACTACGTGTGACACAACGTAAAATAAATTTAATACAAAATATTTCTTTCTTCTTACTGTATTACTATTGAGAGGGGGGAGTGTCTGTTCGCTCCTCATCAATAATTCCCAACTCATTTTTTATAGGTTCTAAGGAGAAATTTTCAAATTCAATCAGTAATTTGTTCACATAATCTAAAATATCTAATTTTTTAATTAACTCAAAGGTTGATGATGACCATTTTTGACTTTCATATATTTCCCTTTCATCTGACCAGTTTATTTTTTTATAATGGCACTGAAAGCTGAATATTATAATTGCCGTTCTTGATATTATAGGTAATATATAAAGTATAGAACTATTTATATTTTCATATTCAGATTTCGCCTTTAGTGATAATGCAATGAATGGGATGTCGACAGTACTATCTATGCTTACTGGTAAATTTACAGTTTCTTCTATTATATCATAATCACTTTCGGCATTGCCCGCACCAATCGTCGCTGCAAAAAATAGTGAGCCAAGTCTTTTTGACTTTGGTACTTTGATCTTGCGAGTTGTTTTTTCATATAACGCCTTGACAAAAAAAGATCTTTCATTTTTACTTGCCCATGATGCGATAGAGTCAATGTTAGGTATTCTTTTATAATTATCGACCTCAGAGGCTTCCAGTGTATAAATATCTTTACCGTCATAGTCAAAAAATTTTTTATTAAATAAACATTGCTTTATTGAGTTCATAACTGCCATTGCTTCCTCTTGAGAAAGATATCGCTCTGCATCAATTTTAATTCTCTCTAATAAATTAAGGTTGGTGACTTTATTTGACTGTACACTAGCAATATCTTTAAGTTGATTGGCTAAGAGTATTTTATAATCGCTTTCCACCGTCAAAAATATTTCAGTGAAATTAGCTTGGCTAACAAATAGAGGTGTTTGACGCTGATTTTGAGTGAAGTCATCTGATATGAAATCGATAATATCTTTATATCTGACATCATCTACTTTTATATTTGTTATGGCTTCTATAAAGGATTTTGTAAATAAACTTAGATGTATATCTGCAAATGATGATTGGTGCGATTGCGAAGAAAGCATAAAGTAGCAGCGATTAAACCCTTTAGCTTTATCATCTAGATATTTATTAAAGCTATCTAGATTTTTTATGTATGATACTCCTGCTTGGCAGGAATCAACTACCTTTACAGTTAGTTCTGGTGATAAAGATTTAATCTGAAGATCTATTTCTGAGTTTTCAAGTGTTGTTTGCTTTAATTTTTTAATGTCACAATCTGTCATTGCATAGTGAAACTCATTACCATCATATAAACCATGCCCACTAAAGTAAAAGAAAAACTCATCAACGGCTATTCCTTCATGACGTCGAATGAATTCAGATATTTGATTTTTGACACTGGCGCTAGTCGTCTGCTTATTAATAAATAATATTTCATTGTATTTTTTACTGTAGCTTACAATTTCATTAACTATATTTGCATCATTTAAGCATGCGGGAAGATTTGTTTCGTTATTATATTCGCTAACGCCAATAATAATTGCCAGGTTCATATTTTTATCCTTCTGTTGTCTGTGGTTATTTAAGTTAGCTTTGTTTTAGCTTAAATTCAATTCATTTGAATAATTTAAATATCTATAACATTGAAGAGATGAATTCTAGCGTTTGATCATGAATATAGTTGAGATCTTGCTGACTGAAACCGAGCAACGGCCGCTCGTCATACTGCACATCTTTGCTGTGTACGTTCGGACGGTCACGCAGGCCAAAATGGTGCACTGTCGCCATCCGTTCCACGCGCCCGGCGAACTCGACCACAGCCCCATCAGGGCTACTGTTGGCTTTCATATAGCGGGCGGTGCGTAACTTGGCGAACATTTCCCTTTTAATACGGCCTTTTGGCTTACGCAATGGTTGAGATTTACGGGCGGCATACGGGGTGCCGTCGGGCGCTTGTTGGCATTTAATGCGTTGTTGCTGGCTGGCCCGCAGGTGTTTAGCAACTGTCACCGCCAGCGCTTTGCGCGCCTTTGGGGTCAGACTGGCAATCAGCCCGGCCAATGCATCATCAAAGGGTTTCAACTCATTCATTTGACCGTTTCACCGTTAAAGTAGATGGCTGTTGGCCGTGTTGGCGTACCCGGCCACGCCGGTTCCAGCGCATGGTTAACATGCAATGCACCGTCTACCTCTTTCACAATGGCCCGCTCAGTCAGTTGCAGGTCGATACGGATATCACTCAACACATCGCTCATCACATCAACCTTATGAATAAAACCGGTGTGGCGTTTTTCTTCTGTTGCCATGATGTCCGGTTGATGTTCCCGTAGCCATGCCAGTATCGGCACAAAGAGATAATCAACATCATCGGGGAAATCCTCAATAAACAGCGTCAGCGTATATTGATTTTCAAAAGACAGCGACGGGGCCAGCGTTGAGACAATTCGCCCGCCATCAACAAACATTTTCAGCCGCTCCGGGTTAGTCTGGAACAGTTGCAGACTGTCGGTTAAGGCTTGGCGTAACAGTTTGGGTTTTAACATGGTGTTGTTCCTGACACTGTTTAACAGCTTCCACTTGCAGCCCGCAGGCCACCAGTGCGGTTTCTAACTGGCGGATATCGGCACTTAAATCACCGTTAACCGCCGGTGTGCTGCCCGGCAGCGGGCAACTGCTCACCGTCGGACAGCCAACGTAAATAATCGTTGGGGTTGGCGAACGCGGGGCGCTGGTGCAGCCGGATAACGTCAGTAGGCAAAGCAGTAGCGAACCAATCACGCAAGACTTTATTTTCATTGAGTAACCTTTGAATTCTCTGTTCACGAGATAATGACAAGGTGCTGGCGTGGCTCAGTGATTGCCGTAATGCCCGCTCATTGTCTGCCTGTAGCCGGGCCTCATCTTGCAGGCGGGTGATCGCGCTGTCCCGGTTCTCAATCCCAGCGGATAAAGTGCCAATAATCCGGTTAGCACTGTCGATATCGTGGCTCAGGCTGTTGGCATACCACCCCAGTGCAACCAGTAACGCGACTATCACCATCATGGCTATGCGCATATCAGACCCCGCTCAGGCAGTGTGTTTGCTCGGTGGTGCGTCGACGCTCTAGCCCTTTGGTTTTCACGCCGTTGACGTATACCCAGCGCGGTAACTGATTGCAGGCGCTGCGCCAGTCACTCTTGTTGATATAAAAGGCCAGCGTCGAGCGACAGGCAGCCCCCGTACCGACGTTAAAGGCGAACGACACTACCGCGTCATATACCGGTTGCGGCATGGCAACCGGCATACACACCGCCATAGCCCGTTCGACCCGCTGCACGTCAGCGACCAGATTGACCGCCACCTGTCGCTCACTGATAACACTGCCCGGCTTAACGCCGGCCGTGTGACCGATGCCATTTGTCCAGACGTTGGCGCTACATTGGTAGGCGTTGAGCTGGCAGCCCTCATAATCGGCGATCAGTTTTAGCCCGGCGGGCGATGTGTTGAGCGTCTGGTAATTTGGCAAGGTGGCGGCCAGCGCCAGAATCGCCCCGACCAGACAGCGCTTAACGATTGAGTTCATCGAACACCTCCCGCCTGATAGCCAACTCTTTTAGCAAGAAATAGCTCTTGCGCCGGTAGTACCAGTTGATAAAACAGGTCGCCGCAGCGGCCACCGCCGCCACATAAAACGCGATATCTTGCGGACTCAGTGCGCCAATAAACGCCAGTACCAGCGCCAAGACATAGGCTACCGCAGAGCTAAATTTCTCCATTTTCAATCCCATAATTGAACGGTTTCACGTTGGGCCGCCGGGGCCATGTCGGGCAACTCCACCGGATAACCATGCGGCAGAATGGCCCCCAGTTCCGACAGCCCCGGATTCGCGTCATAGACTTGCTCAAGCACATCTTGCGTGCGGCCGTAATAGCGCCAGCACAATGCGTCGAGCGTGTCGCCTTGCAACGCGTTGACCTGCATCAGATAAGGCCAATAATGTTGTGAGGCTTACCGGCAATGTTGCGAATGCTAATCCGCGCATCACGCCACAACTCATCAACCGTACTTTCAATGGCTTCCGCGCGTTTATCACCGCGCGCGCTGGCGTCATAGCCGCGATAACGCTCGGCCAACAGTGCGGCCGTAATGGCACAGACCGCACGCTGGTACTCGGCCAACTGGATGCTCTCGCCGTCCAGTTGCTCGGCCTGTACCTCGGCCAGTGTTTTAAAGCCTGCCGCCATCTGGTCACGGCGGTACTCGTACAGTTCAGCGTTAACCTCGGCAATAGCGCCTTTGATGGTAAAGCGCAGGCGCTCGGCGGTGATGGTTCCCTCAAGGCGCAACAGCTCACGCAGTTTTATCGGGTCAACCGCAGGCCAGAAAAAGGTATTTTCAATCACCGGTTCGGCCGTTTTGTCTGGCCGTGGCGCGGGGATAACAACAGTGGTCATGGCAACCTCAATATCAGAATGGGTGGGCGGTGGACGACGGCGTTAACAAGGTAAACTCTGTTGCGGCCATCGTGCCGCCCGGCTCGGGGAGCGTTCGGGTTAGCGGCTGGCGGCGTTCTTTAACTTCACGGCCAGTCGCTCTATGTCTTTTTTGACGCCACAACCGGTATGCAGTTGGAGTGCGCGGTGAAGGTGGCTCAGGGCCAGTTCTCCCCGGTCACTGTCACGCAGCACATAACCGGTCATTTTGTGCAGTTTGGCCCGCACCTGGTCGGGCATGTCTTCCTCTTCCATCAGCTCAATGGTTTGCAGCAGGTGGTCAACGTCAACCGGCTTACCGGTGGCATAGGCTCGCCCGGCAGACTCGGCCACTTCCTCGGCAATCAGGTAAGCGGTAGAACGAGTAAAACGGTCTGTTGGCACTAACTGATAACGCAGAGCATAACGGGCGATATCCAGTGCGCCGGGGATATCCCCGGCATCCAGACGCCAAATCATGATGGTCATTAAAATGGCGTCCTGCGCGCCTTTCCCCTCACTCAATACACCCGATACCCACGGCAGATAGTCCGGCAATAACTGCCGCTTCAGCTCGGCTTTACGCTCGTTTGAACGCACCTGTTTCAGCTTGCGTTTATCTTCATTGAGCTTGAGCAACATCAGCTCGTAGCCGGTGGCATGGCGTAACGGGTTATCCCGTAGCTGTGAGGCGGCAATAGCCGACTGTTGGATAAAGTGGCGGCGCGCAGGACTGGTCATGGCTTATTTACCCTCGTCGGTAACGGTAGGTGCGGAGGCTGTTTTCACCGCTTCAACCAGTGCATCAGCAAGACGATCAAAGTTGGATTTGTCCGCTGCTTCGGTGTCTTCTTTTTTCGGCGGCGATAAAATCTCGATATTTTCCACCAGACAGCCGCAGGCGTAATCCTCCACCACATAATCCTGTTTAATGGATTCATAGTTTTCGATGCGGTCACGCTTGGCGTTCTCATCGATATGGCGGCGGTGTGAGTCTTCCAGCCAGTAAATAGACAGGTTATCGAGGCGGGTGATCATGAATGCGTTAGCCGGGAAGAATGGCACACGGATAGCAGAGGTGATATCTAACCGGCCTTTCAGGTATTTGCGCCAGTGCATCGGCGTGATATTAAAAGCGCGCGCCATTCTGGCAAGATCGCCGAATATGCGTACCTGTGTATCAGCCTGCAATAAAACAGCCCTGTCACCCTGATTAGCCTTAATGCATTCATCATAATGATGGTTGTACGCCACCATTAACTCATCGCCGATTTTGCGGGCAAAGCGGCGCAGCTCTTTATCATGCATACCCGCTAGGCTGGCATAGGTTGGGGCATCAGTGGAAAAGCTCATTGACGCACTGAGGCGCATAACATTTTTACTATTGACCACCTGAATACGCGGCCAGATACGCTGGTCAAAAACAAACACCAGCCATTTATTAGCGTCGTTTAACCCTTTATTGGCTAACAGGTATTGATAGCGAGAAATAAACTGGCTACGCAGGAAGTGGGGCAGATTATTGATATTGGCTAAAACAGCTTGCCCCTGAATCAGTTGTTCACGGGTAAGCGGTCTTGCAGGTGCAAGGGTTTGGCGCGGTTTACTGCCGGGGTAGGCGTAAGCAGGAACAGCAGCGCCACTGCCCGGATAGGGTAACGGCGCTGTTGGGGTAATACGGCCACGCATATTATTAATGCTGGTCATAAGACTGAGTGATTATGTGCTCAGCGATTTGATTAAGCAGTTCAGCAGCTTCTACGCCATTTAGTTCACGATTCAAAATTTGATTTGCGATTTCTTCCAAACGAGATGAGACAAGTGCCGCCTGATTTTTTCGTTCATCAATCCGAGCCTCATTTAGCAATAACTCCAGTGAGTTCATAGCTACAGGCGAACGTTCATATCTTATTAATTCCGCTTGTTGCTTTATATCCTTCATCGGTAATTCCTGTTTTTAGGCAATAAGAAACCCGGCGAGTAGAACGCCATATATTGCGGTGATAATTAATTAATAATATTCAGTGCGCAGTCATCATTACTGACAAATGACGGCAACGAACGAGTAAACTCAATTAAGTAATTCAACGTTTCAACAACAGATTCTCTTTCTGCTGGCGTTAATTCTGAAAACTGCATATTCACATGACGGCTTTTTAACCCAGCATGAAAACAGATTGTTTTACGCAAATGTGCCGGTGATTTATCAAAAGCCTCCTGAGCAACATTCTTTCTATTACGGAAATGCGTTTCTTTTAATTCAGCAATACGAGCAATACCCGTCATTCTTAATTTTTCAGCTTCCGTTAATTGCAGCATATAACCCCCAATCAACGTCCGAACAGACGACATAATATTGGCGTCTTCTTTGCAGAGGACAATTCTTGTAAAAGCGCCTTTTGATTACTTCCCGGTTTCCAGCGCTGGCCGCTCTTCAATTCCAGCACACCGTTACCGAAATGACGCAGGTTTACCGGACTTTGCTGTTTCAACAGTGGAGCAATAGAAATAATCATAAAGACACCTCAACTCAAACCAGCGACAGCACTCAAGCCGCTAATAACATCAACGGTTGAAGCAAGCGCGGGGGTTGATTGAATGCGCGCCTGCACTGTCAGGCCAATCAGTGACAGATGGCGAATCGCAGTATTGACGCTATCCAGCAGAGCAGATTTGCTGAATGCTGTTTTGTGATTACCTTGCACCGCAGCGGCAGCAATAGAACCCACGGCGGCTGTAGCATGTAGCGCATAAGTCGGGATATTACCGGGGCAGGCTTCATTGACTGGCACTGACGGCATGCAATTGATTTGTGACAGCAGGCCGTCTAATAACGTTGGGTCTTCGGTCAGGTCGGTGATGCACAGTAGTTCGTCAACGGTCAGGCGGTGTGGCTGGTCAGGATTCAATTTGTTACGCAACACTTGCGCTGAGATCCCTGCGTTTGCTGCCAACTCGACTAAATTGTGCTTTAAAGCAAACTGACGGCAGGCGTTGTCAAAGTGCGGATGTTTGGACACTGAAAAATCAAACATGGCTTACTTCCTCACATATGCCGACAATTAGTTGGCAAATTTGAATATTGAACATTACTGGTTTGCCGCTTCTTTAGTGAGAGCGATCATATTTACGAGAACCTTTTCCATTTTGCGAACTTTCTGGCGGATAGGTAAACGACCATCTTTCACCATGCCACGGCAGGTTTCATAAGGGATCCCGCTCAATTTTGAGAACTCAGGCAGGGATAAATAAGGAGAGGTTACTGTGATTGCAAGGTTTTGAATCATGGTGCATCCTGTAATGTGTGGTTAATGCGGGTTAATTTGTGTCTTTGTTCAATAATGAGGAATTTAATCCTCAAAGTTGTACGAGTCAATATTATTTTGGCGGGAATGTTGAATGGTTTTTAGTGGCGGACAAGCTGTTGTTGATAGGTTATTGAAAGCCTACGGTTTTTCAACGCAACGTGAGCTTGTAGGAAAAATAGGTGTTGGTCATGGAACAGTAAGCACGTGGATCAAACGTGGGTATTTTCCCGGCAAAGAAATTGTTCAGTGCGCACTTGAAACGGGTGCATCTTTGCAATGGTTAGCTACTGGGGAAGGAGAACCGTGGGAAGCCGATAAAGCTACTAATGAAAAAGAACACGCTAAATTAATTCAGCACAGAAAGTTGGTTGATGGATTGTTAACCGATGCCAGCCCCGTATTACTTGATCCTGAATTACTTCCAGTACAGATAGATGAACCTGAGTTGATTTCTTCACCTAATGCCAAGAGTTCATTTCTGGTTGAGCATCAATTCAAGAAAGTTACTGATGGCCTTTGGTTGATTGAAAAAGCGGGGGTTGCATCTATCAGTGATATTACCCGTTTACCGGGTGATGTATGGCGTATCAATGATGTCAATTGGCCGGTTAGTGAGGTCAGTATTTTGGCTAAAGTTGTTGGGGAAATTACAGGCTATTGATATGTAATTCTGAATAATTTTTTGTAGCTTCACGGAGTCTTTATGGATAAGAAACTCAGTGTTTTTAACTACTCACGCAATAGAGAAAAACTGTTAACCAACCTAATCAATATGATCGAAGGTATTACCTGCGATGGTGAAGTAGATACACGAGAACTGGTCTTTTTAGATACATGGTTATTAGAATCTGAAATTATTTGTGAAAATTATTGTGTCGATGCGATTCGAACAAAAATAGCTACCATTTTAGACGATGGTGTTATTGAAAAAGAAGAGTTAGCTCAGTTTAAAATTGACCTGATTGACATCCAACAGAACTTACTAGACACGCCAGATATCGATCTTTACTCATCTGAATCAGACCAGCATTTGCTTGAGGGATTATGCAAAGGCATGCTGGCAAATCACCAATTGATAGAAAGCGAAGTCCGCTATCTTGACTGGTGGCTTTCTCAGAATGGTATGTTGAAAAATAATTATCCCGGTAAAGAGTTGTATAAACTAGTCAAGGATATTTTAGCCGATGGCGTTATAACTCCAGATGAAAGAGAAGCTTTAAAACAAGCGCTGATTGATTTTACCGGTTGTGATATAGCTAACGGAGTTGTAGATGGAATGGCAACACGATTGCCTATTGAGCACGTGGATAATATTGATTTACAGGATGCTGTAGTCTGTCTTACAGGTAAGTTTCTATGTGGTAGCCGCAATAAATGCAAGACAGATATAGAAGCTGCCGGTGGCGTTGTTGTGGATACGATAACTCAAAAAATAGACTACCTGATTATTGGTACTTTAAGTTCCCGTGATTGGCGTTTCCAAAGCTTTGGCAGAAAAATAGAGTTAGCTATTAACTATCGTGATGAAAAGGGTGTCCCTTTAAAAATCATTAGTGAAGAACAATGGAAGAGTTTTGCTGTTTGATTGGCGAACATACATGGAGTTGTGATGAAGTTCTTAACTACAGCTATTATTGGTGTTTTGCTTCTGTCTTTACCAACGGTATCAATTGCTAGAAATCCCCCCTGCTCTGGTAAAAAGGGTGGGGTATCTCATTGTGAAAATGAGAGGTTTGTCTGTAATGATGGCTCTATTAGTAAATCAAAGAAAACCTGTACGCGTTAGTTTTTAATCAGATGTTTGTCGCGCTACATATCAAACATTGACTACTGTTTTTATATACAGTAAATAGGCCCAAGGGATTATTCTTGAGGACTTATTTATGGCAGTACGGAAGTTACCCAATGGGAAGTGGGTCTGTGATTTTTACTCAGATGGCCGTGATAGTAAGCGGGTTAGGAAAACCTTTGTTACTCGCGGTGAGGCGTTGCGCTTTGAACGTGAACAATTAGCGCAACGTGGTGATCTGGATATTGACTATCCTACGGAGTTAAATAAGAGAGGCAAGTATGTTTGAGTCGATTGTGCCATTGGACATATACAACAAGAACATCAACATACTGATAGGCTCAGGTGCTTCAGCAGACTTGTTCCCTACGCTGGCACTCGCTATTAAAGACGCACAAGGGAATAGGGAAACGATTGAGACACTTGCCACGAAGTTTGAAACCTTGCCTGAGAAGCGAACTGCGTTGTTCATGCACTATTACAACACGTGCATTTTTCCTGTACAGACCTTTAATCCAAGTTCCATCACTTCAGATAAAGGAAAAGAAAATCTCAAAAACTATGAGAATTTCTTGACAACTCTTTTAGGACTACTGGATAGAAGGAAAGACCTCAACCGTAAGATCAATATCTTCACCACTAACTATGATGGCTGTCTAGCCCATATGGCCGACAGCATTCTCATGAAAGGCTCGCATGATTTTGTGGTGAACGATGGCACCTCTGGATTTCACCGGAAACACTTGCATTCCAAGAACTTCAGTACGTTCCAATGTCAAACCGGAATATTTGAGCGCAGCAACTACGGTATCCCCCAGCTGAACATTATTCACCTTCATGGTTCGGTCTACTGGTCCAAAAGCGCTGAGAAGATTGAAGTCAATTACCGTAATGATTTCCATAACCTTTTGGCAAGAGAAACAATCGAAAAGCTAGACAGATACTCGGTGTTCCTTAGTACCAAAGACAACAAGACCGAAGACATACCCGCCTTGCCCTTCAGTAAAGAGCAGATGGAAACCTTCTGGGATGAGTACAACAAGCTCCCCATAGTGAACCCCACTAAGTGGAAATTTCACGAGACTGTTTTTGAAGAGCACTACTACCAGATGCTCAGGCTATTAAGCTATGAGCTTGAGAAACCAAATGCCATACTCATCACATTTGGCTTTTCATTTGCTGATGAGCACATTCTCAGGCTTGTCCAACGCTCCCTCTCCAACCCGCAACTTCAAACTTTCATTTGCTGTTACAGCGACGAGAGCGCGAACAGCATGCGTGAAGAATTCAAGCTATGGAAAAACGTCAAGGTCATTGGACCGCCGGAAGATTTGAAGATGGACTTCACCAACTTCAATAGGTATATCTTTTCTCTCAAGCCAGAGGACTATGAATCACCAGTCTTGGCTGAAGACGAGGATTTGATATGAGTATCGTTGTAGGTGAAGTCATAGCAGTTAGTGGGGTGCGCATCTCCCTTCGTATTTTTGAAGATTCCAACCATGAGACCATCTTTTACGAAGGCATTAAGTATCGGGGGGTTTCACTCAGGGAGCACATCACCATCCAACGAGGTTTCATAGACATTGTCTGCCTTGTTGAAGGCGAGTTTTTGGACGAAAAAAAGCTTGAGGCAGATGCCGTGAAGACCCATTACATCCGAAAAGTTGATGTCCGGCCCATAGGCTACATAGTGGATGACAAGTTTTTTGAAGGTGTGAAGTACATGCCGATGATTAGGGATAAGGCATCTCTAATCAGCGAACTCATGGTTGGGAAAATCTATGGGACAGAGGGCAAAACTGGTTTTTCCATTGGGTCCATGCTCAAAGAGAACGTCCCCATCAACTTGCCATGGACACGGTTATTTAATAGCCATCTAGGCATCTTCGGCAACACTGGAAGCGGTAAATCTAATACCCTAGCTAAGCTTTACACGACTTTATTCAACGAGAGGCTCTCTGCACTAAATGGCAATAGTCAGTTTGTTATCATTGATTTCAATGGCGAATACACTGAAGACCAGATCCTTCCAGCCAAGGACAAGCTGATAGTTGCGCTAAACTCTAAAAAAGCTGAGCATAAATTCAAGGTTGAAGCTGCTCATTTTTGGGATGTAGAAACTCTGAGTCTCCTGTTCCAAGCTACCACCAACACACAGCAACCGTTCTTGCGCCGAGTCCTGTCTGGCAAGGAAAAATTTAAGGATGTTCCGCTCAAAAGATATGTGGAAAAGGTTTTTGAGAAAGTGTTTAGTACAGGTGAGGCGAAATCAGATGCGTTGGACCTGAGCCGTGAAATTGCGCGGATGATTGACTGCTATTCGTTGCAAGATCATCTAAAGGGAATCATTTATTATAACAGAGATAAGTATTTCAGGCACAGCAACGGCACTTACTACAACTCAAATGGAAATGGCTTTGACCTTAACATCAAGCCCATCATTGATGAAGATGTTAATTTGGATGGAATTGACCAGTTCGATGAACTCATCTTGAGGTGCTACCTCCAACTTTGTTCAGATGTCGTGTTCGGCTATGCTCAATACGAGCATATTCAACCAGTGCTTGCTAGGGCCAAATCATCCACCTCGGCTCTTCGCAATGTCCTTGAAATCGTTAATGATCCACCACCACCACATCTCTTGCATGTTTTCTCTTTGAAGAAATGTAAGAATGAGATCAAGAAGATCTTGCCATTGCTCATTGCCAAGAATTTCTACACGAATCACAAGGATGCGGAGAATCTGAAGAGTCCGCCAAGCAGGACCCTTCACCTCATCATTGATGAGGCACATAACATTTTGTCAGAGCAGTCCACTCGTGAGCATGAAATTTGGAAAGACTACCGACTTGAACTCTTTGAGGAAATCATCAAGGAGGGGCGTAAGTATGGTGTCTACCTCACACTCTCCAGTCAGCGGCCAGCCGACATTTCACCTACCATTGTTTCCCAAATTCATAACTTCTTCATACATCGGTTGGTGAACGATCGCGACCTTATGCTGCTAGACAATACAATCAGCACCTTGGATTCTAGTTCTAAGGCTCTCATCCCTACGCTAGCCAAAGGCTGTTGTGTGGTTACAGGAACGGCATTTGACTTGCCAATGATCTTGAAAATTGACCCGCTGCTGAAGCAGCATCGGCCCAGCAGTGATGATGTAGACCTTGAAGTGCTTTGGGCTATGCCTCCCGTTTAGGACAGTGTTTTCTCCTATTCCTTCTTTCCCCTGATAGGGACTTCGATATTATTCTGTGAGCGTTGGGGTGTATTAAGTATGAGTTAGTATTACGTTGGATTTTTTCTGAGTATTAAACTTAGCTTGGATTACTGTGACTACCATCCCCACAACAACCCAAACTAACCCGCCATCGTGTTTGGTAACTTGTTGATTGTAGCTAAGTCTTTGATTTGCAGATTGTCCTAAGAGTTTTTAAAATCCCTCGGCTTATGGCTGTGCGGGTTCAAGTCCCGCCCCGGGCACCATGGAAAATATTCTAAGTAAAACAAAGTAGTATGAGTATGTCGTTAACCGCCGAGAGGCGGTTTTTTTGTTTTTGGTGATCAGCCAAAATTGAGAAGTGGCGCCAAAATGGCGGCATTGTGTCTACGGTACTTTTCACACCCTCAAAGCAGTAAGCACGATAATGTTGTTGTATCAATGCCATCATAGTTATTTACGATGCCGCGCAAATTTGGCGCGGTGTTTAACGGTAAAATTTATATTGGCCTTATTGACACAGATCCGACTATTTCCTCGAATCAGATTCAAGTTTTTTAGAGAATGAGGATGGTAGCTGAGTTCTGGTCGCTCAACCTCTAATTATCAATACGGGTGGATAACCTTCGTCACAGCAAAACAATTTAATGCGCGAATATTGGCCTGCGTTGCATTCATGGCATTCTGGTTGATGCGCGTTGTGGCCATACGAACGAAACAGATGCAACCACATCAGGTAAGGTTTAGATTCAAGGGCTGTGTTTGGTCTCAATGGCTGTAATTGGGGGGGAGATGTGAACCAGCCTCGAACATAGAAATGGCAGGTACAGATTGCAGAAACTGTAACATAGGCCTGCAGCTTGCAACTGCTGCCAACATTTCTGGAAAAGCTTGCGATTTCTCAGGTTGTGCAGGCATTCGCTGACGTTAATGTCAGCATCCAAAAAGAAAAAGAATCCAATCATTAGGATTAAGTTATTCTGCAGAAAAGTCGCATTCAAGGTAGCTCGGTTATGGACATAGCAGTGTAAGTAATATAAAAATCCGGGCTTAACTGCCCAGCTTATTTCAATCGTACAACCAGCGGCCTGCTTTGGCCGATTCGATAAGCATAGCAATGGTGAAATCCGGCACTTGAGGAATATCGCTTTTACTGAAAGGATTAAGTAAGTCACTCAATGGGGGTTCTGGCGGATAGTATGTTGTGATAGAAAAACTCCCGCGATCGACACTGAATCTAGTAAAAAAATCATCCATAAGTGCCTGTGCTTCATCATCTTCCAGATGCAGATCTGAATCCAGATCGGTTGCCGGTGTCAGCTCTTTTTTCTTAAAAAGGTAAATCCCATCATGGCTTCTTACCAGTTCGTAAATTCGCTGCTCAAGAGTGTCACTTACCATATTTTATCGTTCCCTCTGGCAATACGGTTGTAATCTCTCAGTGTACACCAAGTGATCTCTGAAACATTAGCAGCCAGAATTATCCATCCAACAACAGGTATGGCACGGCCAGTAAACGCGCTGATTTTTGCAACCATTTTTATTTTCAATGTTGATGGCGGATATCCACCTATTACGGAGGGTAGGCGCACCCCCGAAGGAAACTTAGCATTCCCAAATACTTTACGGGAGCCACGGGAAGCTAACGAAATCCCCTCAATGGCATCTCGTGGTTTTGTACGTGTAGGTAATACGTTGAGTCCAGCCACAATGGACACAATCGCCCCAAAATCCTGCACACCCAACTGATTAGCTGTATTTTCGCAGAAAACCATAAACAGCAACTGACTTGCCGTTAGGTTTGAACGACCCGCATAAAAATAGGTATTGTTGAGTTCTTCAACCGTATCCATAATTTTTATTTGTTATTGCCACATTAATTCCTGTTCAGAATATTATATTTGGATGATTACTCCAAACAATTAGAGTGAGCAAAACTCTGAAAATAGTAGGTGAAAGGAGTTGGGTTTAAATTCCCAGCCTATTCATATGAACCTTAGGAAGATGTCGTTAAAGTAAGGCGTCACTCATGGTTAAGGTGGCACTATTACGGATGAGTACCACTCTTATTATCGACAAGCGAGAGTATGTCACATACCCAGTGCTGTTCTTTTGTGTTCTACTTCAGGAGTCGGTTTTACACCCATAGATCGACGAAACTCGGCAAGAGACATACAGGCAGATATCTCCCCATCCTTATTGACGCAAGCAACCTGCGCATAGTCCATTACCCCTAGACCTCCTGAACCACCGGGGTTACCACCTTTTTTAAAAGTGATATATGATTCGACATAAAGTCTGAAAGCTCTCAGCTTCTTGCCATTCTGAATAACTTCATCGAGCAAAATCCCTTTTTTTTCGGAAAAATAGGTTTGCGCCCAGAGATCAAACTTTCCCGGACCAAGAAGACCACCGTATATCAGAACGTGGTGACCATCAAATGGGGACAATGCTTCTTTAGCTTGTTCATAATTTATAAATTTTACTTTTTCATCCGCCAAGTCATCTTTACTTCTCTTGAATTCAATTAATATCCACTTATTATCTTGTGTAAATATATTGTCACCGGCTCTCTCGTGTTTGCCATCTAATGGGGCTATAGCAGCAGTTTTACTTAAATATTTAACCACGAAATAATATTCAACGGTTTTTTCCCACCATATCATGGTATTCGACGTATTATCTTGCCCGGACATTACAGCTCCCATTGCAGCTATCTAGATGATAAATATCACTATACATCTATTTTATCTCTGTGCCAAAATTGATTTACGTACTTGCTGAAATTGATTGCCGATGTTGCGCTTCAGTATACCAACTGGCACTTTCAGTGCCACTGTATGCTCTTTTAAGTAAAGAGATACATTCATTAACTAGCATTCCATTGATTGTTAATAATAGCGTGCTCTGCGTTATAATTATGGGTTTTAATGCTGAAAGGGAGTTATTGCGATTGGCTTTATTGCTTTTAAGCAAACATATCCAATAAAAATGATTCATGTCGTTGTGTGCCTGATTGCTTTTTCCCCTCAGGCGATGATGATATTTTGGTCGTTCCCATCCAGCCAAGAAAGGAATTAAAATGAACAGAGAGAAAGACTCCTCCCGGCAAGAGCTACACTACGTGACTGCTGATTTAAATTACAACCTCGAATGTTTTGGTGATCATCTTGCTGTTGAGTACTCACTTCCAAGTGGTATTGATGGATTTGATGCCATCTATCTATATATGTGCCGGAAATATAGATGGACAATCCAACAGTGCAGGGCTATGGAGATGTCAGATATTCGGCTTGTGCTTGCAACAGAGATGAGAGATTGGACACTGCCAAAAGAGACTGTTGATGGCAATCCAGACCTTGATAGCTAAATGATTCGAATTCATGCAGGTTGTCCGTACCATCGATAGCGCTAAGATCAAAGAATTGTGCAGATCTTCATGATGAGGCCTTTCGAAGGCCTCCCGGCTGGCGCGCCTAGATAATGGTGAGTCCGAGTCTGGTTGTAGAACACTTTATCATCGAAGATATCCGCTCGACCAGAACCCCGAACATATCCAATTATTCAGTCTTCTCGCCCCAAGACTGCAGGCAATAAAAAGCCCTCAATAGTGAGGGCTAAATATTATCGGTTGGCTTTATCATCCGCCTCATCGATCAGGCCATTGGCTATTTTATTGGCATCAAGATAGCGCGCAGTGCCTAAGATTTCGTTGAGTGTCCCTCGGACACTAGCCAGAAATTGATCGTTATCGGACTCATTAGCGCATTCAACCATTAATGCGATAAGCAAAGCTTCATGGGCGATCAAGTGATCTTCACCAGGTAAGTTTGCATCGGGTTCACCTTGTTGAGCGCGAACAGATGTTTGATTAAGTGATGACATAAAACTCCTTATTTAATAATTGAATAACCACCTACCCACTATAGCGGGGTTTCTGTTTATTGCTATGACAGATGAATTAACTGTCATAGCAGGCATAACAGATAATGTGGCGGTTAGGCTTAATCCCTTAATTTATCGGTATTATTTCAGCAGTGTATCCTCTGAAGGCTTATCTCACTTGACTGGCCGATAGATTCGTACCGCAGCGGTTAGACGCAGAGTGCGATGGGCCAGCTCTTCCGCTGCGCCCGCATATTGTTCAACCATGGCTGCATTCTGATGTGTCATTTGATCCAACTGGCCAATTGATTGGCTAATTTGGCCCAGTGCTTGCGTCTGTTCATGTGTCGAGGTACTGATTTCACTGATTAAGGTCGAGACCTGACCCGCCTGTTTGACGATATTATCCATGGTAGCACCCGCATTTTGCACCAATGCACTGCCGTCGCGAACCCGCTCCACACTGGTTTCAATTAAGTGCTTAATCTCTTTAGCCGCCGTTGATGAGCGCTGTGCCAAATGCCGAACCTCACTGGCCACCACGGCAAATCCCCGGCCTTGCTCACCTGCCCGGGCGGCTTCAACTGCTGCATTAAGCGCCAGGATATTGGTCTGGAAGGCGATGCCTTCAATGACACTGATGATATCGACAATACGATGGCTGGAGTCATTAATCGTACCCATGGTCTCAATCACCTGATGCATTAACTCGCTGCCTTGCTCAGCCGCATGACTACTCATCGCCGCCAATGAGGTTGTTTCATTCGCGCTATTGGCACTGTTCTGTACCGTTGCCACTAATTGTTCAGTCGCGCTGACGATATGCTGCAAGTTGGCTGTTGCTTGTTCAGTACGGACTTTTAACTCCCGATTCCCTGCGGCAATTTCACTGCTGGCTGTATTAATGCCATCCACCTGACCACTCACATCATCAGTCAATGAGCGGAGATTTAGTCCCAATTGATTCACGCTACGCATCAAGTAGCCAATCTCATCAACACGGTTTAACTGTACATAGTCACCCGCTTGCCCGGAAGAGACATCCTGTGCTTGCTGTAAAATCGCCGCGATCGGGCGGGCAACTTGGCGCTCCAGCCAAAATGAGGTGATGATGCTACTGGCAAGGGTCACTGCACCCAGCGTCAACAGAGGTAAACCAGTTATGCCCATCACACCGGCAGCGGCGGTGGGCAGCAGGGAGGCACCCAGCAGTGCGCCGCGTAAACGCCAGCGTAATGGCAGCGTTTGAAACAGTGACATCCATGAGAGCCAACCGGTGCGCACAATCAATCCGCGGTACAGCCCGATACGCCGCTGTTTTGCCTTGCCGGAGTTGAAATCAGCATACAAGGTTTCGGCCAGCTTAATCTCTTCACGGGTCGGTGCGATGCGAACTGAAATATAACCCGTCAAGCGGCCATTATGGCGCAAGGGGGTGGCATTGGCGCGCACCCAATAATAGTCGCCATTCTGACGGCGGTTCTTCACCAGTGATGACCAGGAAAGTCCCGCATTGAGGGTCTGCCACATATCTGCAAAGGCGGCGGGTGGCATGTCTGGGTGGCGCACAATATTGTGCGGCTGGCCGAGTAAGTCTTGATACTCAAAGCCACTGGCACGAACAAATGCGGCATTAGCATAGGCGATATTGCCGTGCGTATCGGTGGTGGATTGCAAGGTGGTATCGCGATCAATGGGATACTCCTGCCGACTGACAGGTTTGTTCACTCTCATAATAACCTCAGTAAATTGGGGGGAGTTCCCGAATAACAGGTGAAGACAATAATTGCTTACGGTAATCGGCCTCGTTAGATAAAACTTTATACCTTTATTAATTAAATTATTAATGGCCTGAGTGAGTGCTTGTTATTAGTGCAATTGCACTTATTTGGGGCGATTTTATTTTTATAAAATGATTAGTTTAGCTAAATAAATGACCTATTTTTAACTATTGATTATTATTTTTAAATAATATTGCTTCGATTAAATTCCATTAAAAACATGTAGATGAGCAAGGTTTTGTTGTTGTTGTGGTTAATGCCTGATTGGTGAGGGATTTAAATGGGTGTTCGATTACGGTGCTATTTAGCGATAATTTAGAGGTTATAGGTGTAATTTTTAAGTAAAAGTTACGTGAAATGATGTTTTAAGACGGTTAGTTTACAATGTTTGTTAATTATGACTTTCATAATAACTATTTGTTACAGTTGATATCAATCTGCGCAATATTATCCAGAATTACCTTGCTATCCATCCTATGGGGAAGGCAGGTGCGTGAGCCTGATAACATTTTATTATATTTAATAGCTAAATAATCACATCCAGATATGGGTATCGTTTATTAATTCCTCTATTGTTGATCCTTCAGTTACTTACCTGCCCGTGCCGTTTGCCGTCCATTAACTCGTGGTTAAATCAGGGGCTGCATCAGGGTGTGCCAGTTTGGCATTGTCATCGATATCAAGGATAAAAAATGAAATTAGAAACATTATCTATTCATGCAGGCTATTCACCGGACCCCACCACTAAAGCTGTCGCCGTCCCTATTTATCAGACTTCTTCTTTCGCCTTTGATAATACCCAGCACGGTGCGGATTTATTCGATTTAAAAGTTGCGGGCAATATTTACTCGAGAATTATGAACCCGACCAATGATGTGCTAGAGCAGCGGGTGGCCGCGCTAGAAGGGGGGATCGCCGCACTGGCAGTGGCGTCGGGTATGGCGGCGATCACTTATGCCATCCAGACCATTGCTGAAGTGGGCGATAATATTGTGTCGGTGGCTAAATTATATGGCGGAACCTACAACCTGTTGGCGCACACCTTGCCACGTTATGGGATCGAAACCCGTTTTGCTGATCATGATGATATTGGCGCATTGGAGGCACTAATTGATGACCGGACAAAAGCGGTTTTTTGTGAATCAATTGGCAACCCAGCGGGCAATATTGTCGATTTGAAAAAATTGGCAGATGTCGCTCATCGTCATGGCGTGCCACTGATTGTGGATAATACCGTTGCGACACCTATCCTTTGTCGGCCATTTGAACATGGTGCCGACATTGTGGTGCATTCATTGACCAAATATATTGGCGGCCATGGTTCCAGCATTGGCGGTATTGTGGTGGATTCCGGTAAATTCCCTTGGGCGCATTATCCAGAGCGCTTTGCACAATTGAATACGCCAGACCCGTCCTATCACGGCGTCACCTATACCGAGCAATTTGGCTCGGCGGCCTACATTGGTCGCTGCCGAGTGGTGCCGCTGCGAAATACTGGCGCGGCATTGTCGCCGTTCAATGCATTTTTGATTTTACAGGGCCTTGAAACATTGGCTCTGCGTATGGAACGTCACACCGAAAATGCGCTGAAAGTCGCACATTATTTGCAAAACCATCCACAAGTTAGCTGGGTCAAATATGCGGGGCTACCTGACCACCCCGAGCATGAGCTAGCTCAGCGCTATTTCGGTGGCAAACCCGCGTCGATATTGTCATTCGGTATTCATGGGGGGCAGGAAGCGGGGGGGCGGTTTATTGACGCACTGAATTTAATCGTGCGACTGGTGAATATCGGTGATGCCAAATCACTGGCTTGCCATCCAGCCTCAACCACCCACCGACAGCTCAATGATGAGGAGTTGGTCAAAGCGGGGGTACCACGGGATATGGTGAGGTTATCGATCGGGATTGAGCATATTGATGACATTATCGATGATCTGACTCAGGCACTGGCTAAAGCGCAATAAACCATCAGATCAATAGTCGATAAAAAAGCCGGTAGCCCGAAGGTTACCGGCCATCGCATCACGAAGCGCCTTACAGTGCAGCCAGTGTTGCGGCAATCACTTTTGCGTAAGGGGTTGTCGGGCGGCCAATAAGTTTACTCAATGTATGACTGTCATCAAATAACCCACCTTTGGCAGCACCAGCATCAGAATCGGCCAAAAGGGTGGCGAAACCTTCGGGCAGCCCTGCACCAATCAGCGCTTGACGGAAATCCGCTTCAGATAAATCTTGGTACACCACGGCCTTACCTGACTGGCGGGCAATTTCAGCCGAGAATTCAGCCAGCGTATAGCTATCATCTCCCGCTAACTCATAAACTTTACCGGCCTGATTCTCTTGGGTCAGCACCACGGCGGCGGCTTCCGCATAATCTTGGCGTGCGGCTGAAGCGATACGACCCTCGCCGACTGATCCGATAAATACGCCGTGGGCCAGTGCAGGTGCAATGCTGGCGGCGTAGTTTTCGGTGTACCAGCCGTTGCGCAATAACACCACTGGCAGGCCGGACTCACGTAATAAGGCTTCAGTTGCGCGGTGTTCTTCACCCAATCCCAATGAGGATTTATCGGCATGTAGCAAGCTGGTGTAGGCCAAGAGTTTGACCCCCGCACGTTTAGCCGCCTCAATCACGGCGGTATGCTGGGCCACACGTTGACCTACTTCACTGGATGAGATTAACAGCAACTTATCGACACCCTGGAATGCGCTATCTAAGGTGGCGGGTTGGCTATAGTCTGCTTTACGGACTTGAATCCCTAAGGCTGCCAGATCGCTGGCTTTTTCAGGGCTGCGAACTGCGGCGATGATTTCACTGGCGGGCACTTTCTTAAGTAATGCGTTGATAACAAGACGGCCCAATTGGCCTGTGGCACCGGTGACTGCGATCATAATAAGGCTCCAGATTGATGTGATAGAAAAGGTGGCGACCTTTTTTGTCAGAAATAAAAAGCTAGCACTCGTCAAAAAATCGCCCTTGAGATCATCATATGCAATATACTAACTTTACGTAAGTACGTACCAAAAGGTTAGTATGAAAGTTATTGAGTCGCAAAAAATATTGAGGTCGGAAAAAATAGTGGAATCGCAAAAAATAGTGGAGTCGCAAAATTTGAACAGCACTATTTCATTTCCGGAACAAGTCCGGCGTGGTGAGTTGCTCAATGCAGATTGCCCTTCCAGAGAGGTACTCAAACGAGTGACTAGCCGCTGGGGGGTATTGGTATTGATTGCGTTAAGCAACGAAACCCTGCGGTTTAGTGCACTAAGACGCAAGATGGGGGGGGTCAGCGAGAAAATGCTGGCGCAAACGCTGCAACACCTTGAAGAAGATGGCTTTGTTGATCGCATCGCTTATCCGGTCGTCCCACCTCATGTGGAATATAAATTGACGCCGTTGGGAAGGGAGATTCAGGAGCAGGTGGAAGGGTTAACCGTTTGGCTTGAGGCCAACCTGTATCGCATCATGGAACAGAGGCAACGGCGGTCAGAATCATCACCAACCGCTGCCGATGCTCAGTAGCAACAGGGTGTGGCATCCATAGCATGGTCAATTTTTAATCGTTATTCTAAGTCGATTTTGTGATAGCTAAATTCTGCATATTGAAAGCAATAATACTTAGTTCATTTGTTGTGCGATTCAGCGTCTACTCTTAAATAAGCAGTTACGCCCATTTGACAGAGAGCGCAGAGGTGATAATGACTAAGTTATTCGCATGGTTTATCGCACTTCCCCTGTGGCAATCAGCGCGTGCGGAAGAGAGCGAAACCCCGTTAGCACAGGCCGACGGTGCACACTTACTTGAGACGATTAATGCCATTGGTGGCTTATATGGTATTGAGTTTATTCACCATTAACACTATTTTTCATCACGTCATGCCGCTAAGTAAAACACATCGGGAATGATTACAGTGGGCAACTTAAATCGCCTTCAGGGCAATTGAGAAACGATTTTAGTTGTGTGGTGCGTTCTTCGGTTTTCTGGGTCAGGCAAGCAGAGATAATCATGGGGTGTACCGAACCGCCCTCAGTGGCTGACGATTGAAAGGTACAATCTGCGTCACGGTATTTTATCCACGTCAGTTGAGCACTCTTCAATAATGGTCTTTGAGCTACGGATGTTTTGACGAGCACTTGCTTATAGATGCGATTGAGTTCGGTATCTGCGCTCTTATAGTCTGAATTTGCGCACTGGTTCATCTCCATTTGTGTCACGGCGTTATGACAGTCGAGAGCCAACACTTGGCTGATGGGTAATACCAACAAAGATATCAACATGATTTTTTTTAGCATGGTTATTCCCCAAAGTCATCGTCGCCAATAAATAATGATAGCCCCACTTACCCAGTGTGGGGCCAGAGATTATATTACATTGACTTCTTGTTAGTCGCCTCCTCCATCTCTTTTCTCATGTCGGACATAGCGGCCACCTTTTTGTCGGGTGATTTTTTACACATGTCCATGATTTTGGGTGTGTAGACCGTATCTATCTCCTGGAAATCGACAGCGTCCCCCTTTTTAAATTGGGTATCCTTATTAATAACCCAGAAAGCAACGGGGGTCATACTTTTGGGATTCAGATCCAGGAATTCCTTGCAGGTCATATCGGCAGGAGTGGTGGGGGATGATGCAGCAAATACGGTACTAATTGCTACGAACGAGAGTATTGCAATGATAATATTAAGCAATGATTTATACAACATGACTATTTCCTTATCTATCCATTATATTTCAGCTGGTATTATTACTGCATGAGTGAGAGGTGTTATTCTCGTTATTTAGCATGGAATATAAAGTTATATTTTTCCAGCGCAACAGCTAATTTATAGGGCGATTAACCATTGGGGTTATTATAAATCCGAAATGAAGCTAACTATCTGTTTGATTTTTATGCATGAGGTGAGAAATGCAGCTTTGCTATTCTGGATAAGATTAAATTATTAGATGTGAAAGGAAAGTTACAATTATAAACTGGTCTATTTATAATATATTTACTTATCATTAGCAATATAATAAAAAGCAGATGAATAAAAGAAGAGTATTCAATTTACCATTGCGCCTAATTGACATCGATTCACTGGAGTATGTTATAATTTATTGTATCGTCATTGATGTTCTCATGGGGTTAACGCTATTTTTATTTTTTTACATTTTTAAAAAATAGGTGATTTATATTTATGTCTTTGTTTTCTTCTTATCATAACCACCTGAATGCTTTAGCTAAGAGAGTCTTTGGCTGGCATCAAAAAGGCAGGCCAGTGAAAAGAGAGAGTGGAAATAATGAATTATCTAACCTTCAACTGGATGTTTTACTGAATGCTGAAAAACAGGTCGCCATCATTACGACCGACTTGGATAACTGCATCACGATATTTAATGTCGGAGCAGAGAGAATGTTTGGCTATTCGAGAGATGAGGTGTTGGGACGCCCTATTCGGGATATCTTGTACATTCCAGAAAATGGTGAGGCACAACCTGAGCTAGATTATTTATTGCTCAACCGACGCGATGCCAGTGAGTGGTGCTACCAGCGTAAAGAGGGCACACGATTTTGGGGGGCACTCAGTGTTCACGAAATAACATCTGATAGCGACACTACGGTTGGCTATATCAGCGTCATTGCAGATGTTTCAGAAAGAAAAACCCTGTTGATCGCATTAGAAGAGAGTCAGCAGATGATGGACCGGCTCACTAAAAATCTGCCTGCGATGATTTATGCTTACTATTTAAATAGTGACGGTGACTCCTATTTTAAATATTGCAGCGAGGGCGTGCGGAAAATATTTGACCTTTCACCGGACGATGTTTTGTATGTTCCCAGAGAGAAAAATCCGCTGTTTAGCCGCATTCACACTGACGATATGGCGATGTTAAAACAGGCAGTTGCCATTTCTCAGAAAAATCTATCTGTATGGAGCTGCAACTTCCGCGTGGTATTACCGGGAAAGGGAACGCATTGGCTCCACGGTGAGTCTTTCCCCACTCGTCAGGATGATGGCTCAGTGATTTGGTATGGCTCGTTTTTTGATATTACGGAGCTTAAGCAGTCTGAATCAATCCTCAAGGCGTTGTCACAAACTGATGTGTTGACTGGCGTCGCGAATCGTCGTCACTTTGATGACCTCTATCAGCGCATCTGGCAGAAGAATCGTATTGAGGGTGGAACACTGTCAGTATTGATGATTGATTTTGACAATTTCAAAAGTTTTAACGATCTCTATGGGCATGCGATGGGGGATGTCTGTCTGAAATCAATCGTTGAAACATTGTCAAAATCTATTCGAGGTGGCTCCGATATTTTGGCCCGCTATGGTGGTGAGGAATTTATTGTCTTGTTGGCACCGAGTACACCCACTGACGCGAAGACCATTGCGGAGCGCATGCGTCACTCTATTGAAGAGCTGGATATTCCTCATGGAATGTCACCGCATGGGCGAGTGACCATCAGTATTGGCGCAGCATCGATATCGGCCCCAGATGAGCACATTGCAGCAACGGACCTGTCGGGTGCAGCAGATAAAGCACTATATCGTGCGAAAACTTCGGGGAAAAACCGTGTTGAGACAGTCATACTGAACTGATGCCTGAGGAGTAATAAGGGGCTGCGAAATAGCATGGTGCTGTATTTCACTCGCCCCTTATGTTTTACTTTTTGCAAATTAGCCTAGGGTGACGGATTAATAGGGATCTTGAGCTTCACGCAGACGTTCCTGCTCTTCTGCGATAACCGCTTTAATTTCCTCTAGCACACCCTCAACATCTGCCGCTTCGGTACTCTCTGCAAACTCGCCAGTCAGTTGGGTCTCAGGATGCAACTTGCCATCTTCATAGAGTGCCCACATCTCTTTGGCATATTTACGGTCGAGCAGTTCAGGCGCGTATTGACCATAATAATGGGTCATATTCGCAACATCACGCTGTAGCATGGCTTTAGCGTGGTTGTTAGCTGCTGCATTGACCGCTTGTGGTAAATCGATAATGACTGGGCCATCTTTGTCGATTAAGACATTAAACTCTGATAAGTCACCATGGACCAAGCCGGCACAAAGCATTCGCACCACATATTGGATCATCACCGCATGGTCAATCAAAGCTTGCTCTTTGGTAAATGGAACGTCGCTGAGCCGAGGTGCCGCAAGGCCGTCCGCATCAGTGACCAGCTCCATCAGCAAAACACCATCAAGACAGGCATAGGGTTGTGGCACACGAACACCTGCGTTGGCTAACAGGTATAACGCATCCACCTCGGCAGTTTGCCACGTGTCTTCTTGCTGCTTGCGACCAAACTTAGAGCCTTTGGCCATGGCTCGGGCGTCACGGCTATTGCGAACCTTACGCCCCTCCTGATATTGGACGGCTTGTTTGAAACTGCGGTTTTCAGCTTCTTTGTAAACTTTAGCGCAGCGGATATCCGATCCACAACGGACAACATAGACATCAGCTTCTTTGCCACTCTTCAAACGACGGATGACTTCGTCAACCAAGCCGTCATCAACCAGCGGTTGGATTCGTTTTGGAATTTTCATGGCGTCCTTGTACCCTATTTAAGCCCGCGATGGAATGGCTTTGGCTGAATTTTCCTCCAGTTTACCATTCACGCCTATCTGCGGGTGGGTTTTTACACTGTATCAAGCTGCACTGAACTGGGCGCGATGCAATCTGGCATAGGCCCCTTTGCGGGCGAGCAGTTCGTGATGATCACCTTGCTCAACAATCCCTTCCTTATCGACGACAATGATACGGTCGGCATTTTGGATGGTGGCTAAGCGGTGAGCAATTACCAGCGTAGTTCGGCCCTGAGATAGCTCAGTAAGTGCGAGCTGGATAGCTTGCTCTGTGGCAGTATCTAGCGCCGATGTTGCTTCATCTAAAATCAAAATCGGCGGATTTTTCAAGAAGATGCGCGCAATAGATAGGCGCTGTTTCTGGCCGCCAGATAATTTCACACCGCGCTCACCGACAACCGTATCGAGGCCATCAGGCAGGCTTTCAATCAACTCATCGAGTCGAGCTTGTTTCGCGGCGGCCATGATTTCATCGTCACTGGCATCCAGCTTGCCATAGGCGATATTTTCACGGATAGACCCGCCGAATAAGAAAACATCCTGCTGTACGATACCAATATTATTACGCAGTGACTGCTGAGTCATATCACGAATATTGATACCATCGATAGTAATTGCACCCCCATCCAGTTCGTAGAAACGGGGCAGTAGGGAGCATAATGTGGTCTTCCCGGCCCCAGATGGCCCGACGAAAGCGACGGTTTCACCCGCTCGGATTTGCAGATTTAAGTGGGTGAAAATTTTATTCTGCGGTGAATAACCAAAACTGACATCTTGATAACAAATATCGCCACGCAGATGGCCTACCGGGCGTGCATTGGGCTGATCGACGATATCGGGCAGTGTATCGATTAGCTGTGTAAATCGTTTGAACCCCGCGATTCCCTTAGGGTAACTTTCCAGCACCGACGTTATCTTCGCTACAGGGCGGAAAAAGACCTCGACTAGCAGCAGAAAACCGACAAAACCGCCGTAACTTAACTGATCATGAACCACGTACCACGTGCCCGCCACCATCACAATCAACTGCACCAAACGGGTACTCAGATAGCTCATGGTCATGCTGGTGGTCATAATGCGGTAAGCCCGCAGTTTGGTGGTTCGATAGTTTTCGTTATCTTTGGCGAATAATTTCTTCTCGTGGGATTCGTTCGCAAAGGCTTTCACCACACGAATCCCCCCGATACTCTCTTCAATCCGCGCATTAAAATTACCCACTTGACCAAATAGCTTGCGCCAAGTTTCTGTCATTTGTGAACCGTAGCGGCTGACCAAATAGGTCATAAACGGCACGATAATGATGGTGAGCATGGCGAGTGGCAGATGCACGGATGCCATCAGGATAAATGCGCCAATAAAGGTCATGACGGCAATAAAAAGATCCTCAGGGCCGTGATGGGCAATTTCTCCTACCTCTTCAAGGTCTTTCGTGACATGCGTAATGATATGTCCGGTCTTCACATTGTCGTAATAGCTAAAAGAGAGCTTTTGCAGATGGCTGAATGCCTGACGGCGCATATCGGTTTCAATCCCGACCCCGAGGGCATGGCCCCAATAGTTAACAATTGCCATCAGTGCAGTATTCAGCAGATAAATCAGTAATAGGCCAGCCGCTGCCCAGACAATGAGCACCCAATCCTGATTAGGGAGTAACTTATCAATAAACAATTTTACAGCCATCGGGAAGCTCAGTTCCAACAGCCCGGCAAGAATTGCACAACCGAAATCCAGATAGAAAAGCCCTTTATAGGGGGTGTAGTAAGAAAAGAAACGGCGGAGCATGGATAATCCTTACACTTACAGAGAGAAATTAGTACGAATATAAAAATCAGTTTGCTCATTATAAATGCAAATGGTAATTAATAGCATCTATTTTACTGATTATTAGCGGTACTAATAATCTGATTTGCCAAGTCGTTTTTCAGGTGCATTGAAATCTATTCGGTACAGCAAAAGTAGGACTTGTCATTTTATTAGGTTACTCTATTTTTTATTGAATTATCTAATGTCAAAGGGAATGAATATGGCAGCCTCATCAAATAAAAAACTGTCACTGTGGTCATTAACTTCACTGGTTGTCGGTTCAATGATCGGCGCTGGGATTTTCTCTTTACCTGCCACATTTGGTCGTGCCACGGGGGGCTTCGGTGCCATTATCGCCTGGATTATTGCGGGTGGGGGGATGTTGACGCTGGCTTTTGTTTTTCAAACATTAGCGCAGCGAAAACCGGATTTAGATTCTGGTGTTTATATTTATGCGAAAACCGGATTTGGCGATTATGCGGGTTTTGCTTCCGCTATCGGTTTCTGGTCTGGGGCTTGTATCGGCAGTGTGTCCTATTTTGTTTTGATTAAATCTACATTGGGCGCTTTTTTCCCGTTATTTGGTGATGGCAATACACTTTCCGCAGTTTTAATTGCGTCATTAATCTTATGGAGTTTTCATTTTATGGTGTTACGTGGCATCAAAGAGGCCGCCGCGATTAATACCATTGCCACTTTTGCCAAGGTTATTCCAATATTTATTTTTGTCATCGTGCTGGCATTTGCATTTCATACTGACACCTTCGCATTAAACTTCTGGGGGACTCAGCCTCTGGGGGCCATTGGGGATCTCTCCCATCTTGATGATTATGGCTATACGGGTCATGCTGCATTAGAAATAGGTGCCGGCTCTGAGTCTCTATTTTCTCAAGTGCGTAGTACCATGTTGGTCACGGTATTTGTTTTTGTTGGTATCGAAGGGGCCAGTGTCTATTCCCGCTATGCTAAAGAGAGAAAGCATGTGGGTATTGCGACGGTATTAGGTTTTATTGGCGTGTTATGCCTGCTGGTTTTGGTCACCATGCTCTCTTATGGTGTACTGCTTCGTCCAGATCTCGCGGCCTTACGTCAACCTTCAATGGCAGGGGTGTTAGAGCATATTGTTGGTCGCTGGGGTGCTATATTTATCAGTATTGGCTTAATTATTTCAGTTATGGGTGCCTATCTCTCATGGACGCTCTTGGCGGCTGAAGCACTCTATTCTGCTGCTAAAAGTGACATCATGCCGAAGGTATTTGCCACTGAAAATAAGCGAGGTGTCCCCTCAGCTGCGGTTTGGATGTCGAATATTTTTATCCAATTATTCTTAATAGTTACGCTTTTTACTGAATATGCTTTCCAACTCGCGCTGGAGTTAACCAGCTCACTGGTTCTGATCCCCTATCTGTTGGTGGCAGCCTATGGGTTGAAATTAGCCTGGACGCGAGAAACTTACCCGCCAGGCTCAGTTGATCATAGGAAAGAGTTTGTTTTTGCATTGATTGCCACACTGTATGCCATATTGATGGTTTATGCAGGAGGCTTGAAATATATCTTATTATCATCAGTGATATACGGCCCCGGCACACTGTTGTTTATTATCGCTAAGCGTGAGCAGAATAAATCAATATTTACCTCGGTTGAGAAATGCCTTTTTGCAGTCGCTATTTTCGCGGCCATTGTGGCGCTATATAGCCTCGCAACCGGTTTAATTTCGGTGTAATAAGGTTTAGGAGGTAGAGCCAAAAGGGGGCAATAATACATAATAGATTTTAATGTGTTTGAATAATGCCCTTAATTTTACAATGGATGGGCTTGATCTATCACCCAGACTACGACAGGATCGCGTTGGAGTGGCCTGCTATTAAGTGGCGTTGGCGCGATTTTGAATAAAATGCGGCCAATAAAAAGCGCAAACTTTTAATGTAAGGTCACGGCTGATGAGTATTCGTCAGTAGGTATCACTTTGAAAAAACAACAAAATATCACCAATAAAGGTGATTACTCAGCAGGGATTGGTGATGCGCAATTTGCGCTCGTCGTTTTACTCACAACATCATGTTTGCTGATTGCAATAACGCTAATTGCGATCCTATGGTTAATCTGACTTACCATAGAAATTAGGGAGAGAGTATGGATAAGGGCCTGTTTGATGACAATAAAGTCATTGCACTGATTGGTTTGCTAATGGCTGCGCTCATTGTGGTTAGCACCATGTTTGTGATGACCTACATGACCGACCGGCAGCGTAACGAAGTACAACACATAGATGTGCAAAACTGCTACAAAAAGGATTGATATTCGCCGAATAGCGGTGGCATAAATTCAGGCGAATAGCGGGAGGTTAGGGCTGTTATGCCAGTTTCTGGTGAATGGCATGCAAAGGCAATGCGATATTAAGGTCAATACTCGTATTTTGCCTGAAATCATAGGGGGTTATGCCGTAACGTTTTCTGAACATGTAAGTAAAGTGTGATTGTGAGCCAAAGCCAAAGTCCAACGCAATATCAAAAATCGTGCTATCACTGCTTCTGAGTTGATAAACTGCACCCGCCAAGCGCCTTTCCCTGATGTATTTACCTAACGATATACCTGTCACTTCTTTAAAGATTTTCTGCATATGCCAAAGTGAGTAGCCTGAGTATACGGCTAACTCTTCGAGGTAGATGACTCGCCCCAGATGGGTTTCGACCCATTTACTGAGGGCGCAGACTAACGCGAGATGATTTTCTTGTGACATTATTTAGTCTGTTTTTTCAAGTTAGGAGTAGTGCAGTATACACAAGTTGAATCGAACAACACAAAACACCAAATTGACTGCGATGACACGACATGGGCCATAAAGAGTTTTCAGGGAGTATTTGCAAAAGAGTTTTCTGGTGCCATAGTAAGAAGGTAGTGTTATCAGGAAGGGGTGTCTCCCGAGGGTAGAAGGTTGAGTTTGGAAAAATAGAAATTAAAATGATGAGGTGATCGCATGTTGATAACAGTGATTATGACTCTGATCGCGGTTGTTGGTGTAACCGTTTTTCTAAAAATGCCAGTAATGGTCCTGCATAAAGGTAAAAGCGCAGGAGGTGATAAACTGTGAGATTGGGAATATTGTGAACGGCATATATGTAATGATTTTAACCCTAGAACCAGGTAATTGATGACAATCATTCCTGGTTTTTTTATATCAATTTTTTAGCACCAGGATAGCTAGTCACTTCCCAATAGCCTATTTTTGCACACTATTCAATCAACCCATCCACCTTCTTATTTAACCCGTAGAGCAATCAGTAGTCGCTCATTAATTAGCCTGCGGTAATGTTAAGCCGTTCCGCGTCAAAATAGGAGCATGACACCGGAGGATAAAGAAATATTTTCGTCAGCGTGATATTCTTCCACAATATTATTGTGAAGGAATTATTGATGTCTGACATGTTCACTAATGACCAAGAGTTGGTCTCTGATTTGGTTGCTTGCCAACTGGTGATTAAGCAAATTCTTGATGTGATTGATATTATCGCGCCAACAGAGGTGCGGGATAAGATGTCTCACCAGCTCAAAGCGATTGATTTCTCGACACATCCAGCAGGTGCTGACCCAGTGACTAAACGCGCCATTGAGAAAGCCATTGCATTGATTGATATGAAATTCACACAAAAATAACCCATTATTAATGATGAATGATTTACCCGCATATAGCCTGAAAACAAAGGTGACGGCGGGTAGTACCCATAGAGATCAGCAAAGAAATCGGCGGGTTGATTGCGAACCCGCAGGTTGATTATTCAAATACGTTGTTGCCTATCTTTTTCACTAATGGGCAGTTAGTCACGCCGATGATGCCATTTTCGCCGTTTATAAATTGAGCGGTTACGATATTTCTGGCTGTTAGGTACTGACACTGTAAGCCCAAGCCTGCCGCGTTCTTCTCACTGCCAATAAGGACGCCATAACCTGAAAACAGTAGGCCAAGATATATGATTGCTGCCACCAAGAATAATCTGAATAAGCTCATGTAGTCACTCCATGTAATTAGTTTTACTTATTGTATAGCCTATATGTGTAATAGTTTAGCTTATAATAATGTGTTAATTAATAGTAAAAATCCTAAAATATATTGATTTATAAGGCGAAACAGTAAAAACTCTAGTTAAACTAGTGTTATAGGATGATAACGACATTAGTAATTACATATTGGCTATAAATGGTTGATGTTTGATCCAGTATAATTTAAAAAAACGTTAAAGAAGGTGCCCGATTTGAACATAAAGAAACTTGTCGCAGCGGTAGGGATCATTGCCGTTTGTTGCTTGTTTTATCTATTAGCCCTTGATAGTTATTGCGACCAAGGGGGAACTTTCTCAACGGGTATCTGTACTATTACTTCGATTATTCCATGGTAAGTATCGCTCGTCACTCTTGCTTATAGTCGTGGTTAGTGACTATTGCTTCTCTTTGTCACTATGACCCTTATTCATCACTATTAATCGCTAATCCCTTTCTGGATTTACCTTTGTTGTGGGCAGTTTTTGTTGACCACGACAAGTGGTAAGATAGTTTCTTCGTCACGCATGTCATAGGGTAGTCAATGTTAGAGTCAAATATGGGCGGACTGAGTGTCGTCCCCATCGCGTTATCACTGTTTACTGTCATTTTCTTCTTGATAGTCTGGTTCTTTTTGAGCCGAGCCAGTGTACGGGCCAACGAACAAATCCGTTTACTACAAGAGATGGCCGAACAGCAAAAACAGCAAACAGAGTTGTTGAAAGCACTATTAGCAAACGCCACTGGTGTCAATGATGGGCAAAACGAGAGTGATATCGTCTCTCCTCTCGATTTTAAAGGTTTTATTCCTGAGAGATAACCGATTCTGGCATTGTCGAAAGGCCGTGCCAGAGTGATATTTAACCCAGTAGATACGCGTTTATACTGGGCAGAGAGATCTCTCTCTCTTTTCGTCCTCCCGCTTATTTTAATGTCTTCTTTATCAAGCAGAAATAATCCGCGTTAGCTGTCATAAATTTGTCTTATTTTCACCGTAATGTAACCAGAACTTTTTGAGATAACGGTGATTCTGATGATTAAATGGGTTGAAGAGAGTGACAGTGAAGTGAACAGAAGCATCGCGCTACTGACCGGCGAAGATCCAGATAAATGGTATCCCTACAGCGGTGTTAAAGGTAAGGATTACTGCAAGAACCCTTCTGATGCATGGCCTATCATCTATGCCAATAAAATTGGCCTCTACTCGCCAGAAATTAATGATGATAACCAGTGGAATGCCCGAATAACTAACCCTCAGGGAGAGTGGCAGGCTTACAGCCAAAGCCCGCTGCGCGCGGCAATGATCTGCTATTTGCTGAGTCAGCAAGCTTAATAATCTGTAGCGCTTTGTACCCGCATCAATAATTTTCAGCAAGAGTGAACATCCCGCACGCATCAAGTGGTGGGAATAACAGACGGTAAGAAGTTCTTTAACGACTTTCGTGGAGCTGATGATGAAACGCATTATTAAAGGGGATTCAAATCTATCACATCTGGTTATTGCTCATGCTGCAATTGACCACCATCAAAAATCCTACGGTGAGCGGCGTCAGGGCTGGCCTTCAACTTATCTTATCCGCTATAAGAATAACCGCGTTGCAGTTGAAGTAGTCACCCGGCGTCAATCTTATGTAGCCACATTAATGATTGGTGCCCGCAATCTGAGTAAGTTGTGTGGTATGTCAGCGTTGCAGTTGTGAAAGCAAGTCAGCTCTCGGACGGGTATCACTTTTTAAACATCGGCTTTCTATGACGCAAACGGGTGGCTGCCTATCCCATAGCTCGCTAACCACCTTTATCCTTGATGCAATCAGCTTTAAGTGTTAAAAAACCGCCGCAGATTCATTTATAAGGCGCTGTTTACCACGCCAGTGGGGAATAGGTGCGGCAGAGGATAGGATGGAACAGCAGTTGCAGGATTCAACACTAAAGCGCGGTTTAAAAAATCGACACATTCAACTGATTGCGCTGGGTGGCGCAATTGGTACTGGGCTGTTTCTGGGTATTGCTCAGACCATAAAAATGGCCGGGCCTTCGGTAATATTAGGCTATGCCATTGGCGGTTTTATTGCCTTTCTAATCATGCGCCAACTTGGCGAGATGGTGGTTGAGGAGCCGGTTGCGGGTTCATTTAGTCACTTTGCCTATAAATATTGGGGTGATTTCGCGGGATTCTTATCTGGCTGGAACTACTGGGCGATGTTTATTCTCGTCGGTATGGCGGAGTTGACCGCAGTTGGCATCTATATTCAATATTGGTGGCCGGAAATCCCGACATGGGTTTCTGCCGCCGTATTTTTTGTCCTGATCAATGCTATCAACTTAGTCAATGTTCGTCTGTATGGTGAAACTGAATTTTGGTTCGCTATCATCAAGGTTGTTGCCATTATCGGCATGATTGTGTTTGGGGCCTATCTCTTGGCTTCGGGAACCGGTGGCCCGGACGCCTCAGTGACTAACCTCTGGGCGCAGGGCGGTTTTATGCCCCATGGTATCAGCGGGTTAGTGATGGCGATGGCCGTGATTATGTTCTCTTTCGGTGGCTTGGAGATGGTGGGCATCACTGCCGCAGAAGCAGAAGATCCGCAACACAGCATTCCTAAAGCAACCAACCAAGTTGTCTACCGTATCCTTATTTTCTATATCGGCTCACTGGCTGTTCTGCTCTCTCTTTACCCTTGGGGTAAGGTTGTGGAGGGAGGGAGTCCCTTTGTGATGATTTTCCATGCGCTGGACAGCCAACTGGTCGCGACCATCCTAAATGTCGTGGTCTTGACGGCGGCTTTATCGGTATATAATAGTGGTGTCTACTGCAACAGCCGAATGCTGTTTGGTTTGGCCTCTCAGGGGAATGCCCCCAAGTTGCTGACCAAAGTGAATAAGCGAGGTGTCCCTATTTTATCAATCGCGCTCTCGGCGTTGGCGACCTCGGCGGGTGTGGTGATTAACTATGTTATGCCCGGCAAAGCCTTTGAGTTGCTGATGGCGCTGGTGGTATCAACACTGGTGATTAACTGGGTCATGATTTGTTTGGCCCACTTAAAGTTCCGTGCCGCTAAAGTGCAAGAGGGCATCGAGCCGCGTTTTAAGGCGTTATGGTATCCCTACGGTAATTACTTGTGTCTGGTGTTTTTATCACTGATTCTGGTCATTATGTACTTCACTGATGGCATTCGAATTTCGGTCTTGATGATGCCTGCATGGATCGCGCTGCTGTGGTGTGGCTTCATTCTGACTCGTCGTAAACATAAGCGTTGCCAGATAAAAACTAAAGACTCAAACATAGCTTAATTGGGCTATGTTGCCGCTAAAATAGCCGGGCATGAAGTGAATACTCAAGCCCGGCTGTATTATTTAATGAACTGATTCACCGGGTTGAGATTTCTGTATTAAATTAAGCCAATAATGTGCAGGGCTTTTAATATGTCATGCGATCGCCCCTTTCTGGTGCAATCAATGTTAATTGGGATAAATTCTTAATTGCACATCATAACCACTTTTATTCTAGGGTTTAATGGGTTAAGTCCTCTCTCTAATTAGAATTGCCAGCGCATCCAAGTAAACAACACATTCCCATTATTATAAGTGCCGGGAATATAGGTGGTTTGTAGAGAAAACTTATTATATTCAATAGAGAGAAGTGGCAGGGGTAAGGGTATAGGAATGTAAAGATATTCATGACGAGCGGTAATACTCGCAGTAAAGCCCGCCCCGAAACGCCAGCCATCCATCTTTCCTGGTATCCACATTTTTTGATAGCCGTAACCTACAATGGGTTCAACTTCATTATGCGAATCCATAAACACCATCGCATACACCGAATGCCAGTTGTTATCTTCATCATAGCGGTATTTACCATAGCCGATACCCCATGGACGTTCATTGTATGACGCTATCTTGTCAGCATCGTAAGTCCTGCGGTTATGCCACGTATTGAGCGGGATATACAGCTCTTGCTCGGGAGAGTCCCAAGCCAGCGTGATGTTATTTACCAGTCGCTGCCACAGGTTGTTATTATTCATCTGTGGTTTAACTTTCATATCTATAGCCGTCTGAGCTTGCGAGTTGATCTCTTCCGCCAGAACAGTTGAAACATGACCCCACCACAAACAACTCAGAAAGCAGGTGCTGATAATGTGCTTGTAATTCATAATTTAGATCTCTGATGCTGATATGGCGAAATAAGACATCTGTGCATCAGATTATCTATATGCCTACCAAAAGTAATGATTAGTAATAAATAGTTATAATTAAGCAGAGGGTAAAGCCTCAAGCTTAAACGGTTCTGTAACGAGAGGGTGAAATATAATTTTAGGCTGTGCGATAGGATAGTTAAAATCTAAATTAGAGACATCGGGAAATATCTTAATTTATTATTTTAAGCACGATTTGTCAGCAATGCCGACAAAAATTCAGCAGATTAAATTGACTAAAGCACTGCAATTTTTTAACTATTTATACAGTTGACATAAAGATGCCATGCACCTTTTAGGTGCGTTCTGGCTAATAATAATGAATTATTGCACCCAGATAGCTCAATAAAAAAATCTTTGAGTTATTAATTTACCAACATTATTTCTTCTATTTTTACGTCTGTTTCCCTATGGCAAACTCTATTGTTGCGTCTGGCTAGTCACTTCGTATTTTCACTTAATATCAAATCGGGAAATAAGATATTCATTTTCTCTAGCAGGCATCAGGAACTGCGGTATAACCTGAGGTTAAGTAAGGGGTTAGTCTTGCTGAATATGAGTAGGAAGGGTTGTGTAATCTGAGGGGATAGTCTCTGAGTCAAGGGCGTCATATATTCAATTATTATATATTTAATGCTAATAAATTTTATACCGGCACATTTTTTATCGTGTACAGAACATGGAAACCATGAGGTCTCTACGTAAGCAATATTATAAAAAGTGTTAGCTTAAATGTTAAAAACTAGCCAGAAAGCGGGATGGGACAGTATAAAAAAATAGAGCAGAAAATACGATGACCTTCAACAATTTTTAGCATATTTAAGCACTCTTTCTAAGCAATAGATTCAAATATGTGCGACAGGTTCACCCTTGATTAAAAATGGCTTGCCATCGAATACAGAGTATGTGATAACGCATATGGGTAAAACGAGGTACAGTTCTGTATATGTGTGGCATTTTCAGTAAAGAAGTTCTGAGTAAAGACGTTAGCGTTGAATACCGCTTCTCTGCCGATCCTTATCTTAGTGCCTCAAGCAGTAACGACTCTAGTTTGTCTATGTAAACGCCTACGGGCGAGTTAAACAATCCAAAGGAAATACTCAAGATGGCAAAGATCAAAGGTCAAGTTAAGTGGTTCAACGAGTCTAAAGGTTTCGGTTTCATCACTCCAGCTGACGGCAGCAAAGATGTGTTCGTACACTTCTCTGCAATCCAAGGTAATGGTTTCAAAACCTTGGCTGAAGGCCAGAACGTAGAGTTCGAAATCCAAGACGGTCAGAAAGGTCCGTCTGCAGTTAACGTTACTGCAATCTAATCAGCTCTTTTGCTGTTAAAAACCCGCCTTTGTGCGGGTTTTTTCGTTTCTGAGCACCCCATCTAATTCGTTGATTAGGGCAGAATGATTAAGCCAGAATACTGATTGCGGCCTTTAATACTTGGGTGGGTAGGGTCAATCGCCTGCTGTTGGCTGGTGCGGCGAAAACTGGTGTACTTAAAATGATGCTGACTCGTATCCTCTTCATCAGGCACTGTCGTGCATATTGTACAACCACCAACGCGATCAACTTGATGAATACCTGCGCCGCGTAATTGGTGTTCAGCGATAGCGGCTAAATTGAGGTGGCGGAAGCGGGGAGTAATAATATTTTTTGCCAGTGGTAATCGGTTAGCAAACTGTTCAACTAACTCTTCATTCACCTCATAACAGCAGGAGCGCGCTGCCGGACCAATAGCGGCAACCCAATCCGCCGGGTCGTCATCTCGGGCAATACGTTCAATCATCTTTAAAATAATGCCCTCTAATAACCCACGCCAACCTGCATGAACCACCGCAATGCCTTTCCCCTGTCGATGACTGAAAATAACCGGCAGGCAATCCGCCGTCAGTACCGTTAATAAAATACCGGCTTGAGTGGTATAGAGGCCATCAGCTTCGCCGCACTCTTGCTCTGGTGCTATCACATCCACAATCCTTGTTCCATGTACCTGTTTTTTATTGGGTTGTGATGCCCGATAAGGTTCAAGTGCGTGAGATAACAGCGCCGATTTATTGCCAAACCCGTGGCAGATAGCAGTGATTCGACTCAATTGTGGTGAAAAATCTGTCATGGGATTGACCTAATGAGGAGAAAGTACGCCGTTCAGTGTAAGCCGTTTTTGAATGGATTGACCAGCCGCCTTTTCTTTTAAATGCTGGTTAGTGAATTGTTGCAAAATAACATCTCTTGTATCACTGTTTTTGCGTCACCCGTGCGGTGGATAGGGTCTAATGGCAGCTCTATTCCACGCCAGTAGTCAGGATTGATCTCAATGATTTCTAAACCAAAAAATGACAGTAATAATTTTATTCGCTGGCGTTTCAGCTTATTGTGCTGCTCTATTTTAATGTCATTTTTTGGCCTGATTGCGCGCGTTGCTTGGCTACAGATTATTGAGCCTGATCCCTTGGTTAAAGAGGAGGACATGAGGTCAGTGCGTGTGGTCGAGACACCCAATACGCGCGGTATGATTACTGATCGTAATGAGCATCCCTTGGCGGTCAGTGTCCCGGTCGCCGCAGTTTGGGCTGATCCCCAAACCGTGCTGGAGAGAGGGGGCGTCGGTGTCTCCGAACGTTGGCAAGCATTGGCGCAGGCACTCAACATGCCACTGGATCAGGTGAGCAGCCGTATCACGCAAATCCCTCATGCCCGTTTTATCTATCTTGCCAGGCAAGTTGAACCCAATGTGGCCGAATACATTCAGCGCCTGAAGTTACCCGGCATTGCGACCAAAGTGGAATCAAGGCGCTTTTACCCCTCTGGCGATATCGCGGCTAACTTGGTTGGTTTTACTAATATTGATGATCAGGGGATTGAAGGTGTTGAGAAGAGTTTCAATTCGCTGTTAAGTGGCACTGCGGGCAGTCGAGTGGTGCGCAAAGATCGTTTTGGCCGAGTGATCGAGGACATCTCCTCGACGGACAGCCATCCGGGGCAGCGGGTTGAACTGAGTATTGATGAGCGCTTGCAAGCGGAAACCTCACATGCGCTGACCAATGCGGTAATGTTCAATAAAGCTGATTCCGGTTCTGCGGTGGTGATTGATGTCAATACCGGAGAGGTTTTGGCAATGGCGAACTATCCCACCTTTAATCCCAATAATCGCGCTGATACTCCGGAGGAGAATTTTCGCAATCGGGCTATAAGCGATATTTTTGAGCCGGGTTCAACGGTAAAACCAATGGTTGTCATGACGGCATTACAGCGCCATTTGGTCAAGCCGGACACAGTGCTAGATACTCACCCCTACATCCTCAGCGGACATCAAATAAAAGATGTCGGTTTTTACCCCGCACTCTCATTGACGGGCGTATTACAGAAATCGAGTGATGTGGGCGTATCCCGGCTGGCATTGGCGATGCCCGCCTCCGCGTTGATGGAAACCTACTCTTTATTTGGCTTAGGGAAGCCGACCCAGCTAGGGCTGACCGGTGAAAGTAGCGGGTTGATGCCGCATCGGCAGCGCTGGAGTGATCTGGATCGCGCGACGTTTTCCTTCGGTTATGGCTTGATGGTGACGCCGCTACAATTGGCCCGAGTTTACGCCACCATCGGCAGTTTTGGTATTTATCGGCCACTGTCGATTACCAAGGTTGATCCTCCCGTGCTGGGGCAGCGGGTATTTCCTGAAGGGGAGGTGCGCGAGGTTGAGCATATGATGGAGAGTGTGGCATTGCCCGGTGGTGGCGGGACAAAGGCGGCAGTGAGGGGATATCGGGTCGCCATCAAAACAGGGACCGCCAAGAAGATTGGGCCAAACGGTCAGTATATTGATAAATATGTGGCTTATACTGCGGGGGTCGCGCCTGCCAGTCAGCCCCGTTTTGCTTTAGTGGTGGTGATTAACAATCCGCAAGGGGGTAAATACTATGGTGGCGCAGTTTCTGCTCCCGTATTCAGCGATATTATGGGTCAAATATTACGCACCATGAATGTTGAACCTGATGCCATTCCCACCGGTGATACCCGGCACAGCTAATATTGCGGATTAACCCGCTAAACAGTGGCTTGCAACCCTAGAAGGGCTTCTTTAGACTAACGCCGCGTCTGCCTGTAATTCTGGCGGTTAATACTCTGTTATTTGGAATTCAACCATGTCTTATCAGTGCCCCCTTTGTCATCAAGCCTTGTTACAAAGTCAGCAACAGTGGCGTTGCAGCAATAACCATCAGTTTGATTGCGCCAAAGAGGGTTACGTCAACTTAATGCCGGTGCAGCATAAAGGCTCGAAACAGCCGGGCGATAGCCCTGAAATGATGCAGGCGCGGCGGGCTTTTCTCGATGCTGGCTATTATCAGCCGTTACAGCAGCGGGTTTGCGACATTCTGGATTCGGCATTACCGCAGGATGCTGGCATGTTACTGGATATCGGTTGTGGTGAGGGTTACTACACCGCAGCGGTTGCCGATAAGCTTAATCGACAGCGCCAACTGGCTGTTTTTGGGTTAGATGTGGCAAAAGTTGCTATTCGATATGGTGCTAAACGCTATCATCAAGTGAATTTCTGTGTGGCCTCCAGCCACCGACTGCCCTTTGCCAATCGCTCTCTTGATGCGGTATTACGAATTTATGCGCCTTGCAAAGCCACTGAGTTGGCGCGCACCGTGAAGCCCGGCGGTATTGTGGTCACGGTTGCGCCGGGTCCACGCCATCTCTATCAGTTAAAAGCACTGATTTATGCTGAAGTGCAGCTTCATGATGATACCGAAGAGTCGCTGGAAGGATTTGAGTTGGTCAGTCGCGAAACATTGGCCTATGAAATGACACTAAGTGGCAAGCAGGGCTTTAATCTATTGCAGATGACGCCTTTTGCTTGGCGTGCTTCCCTCGAAACTGGGCAAGAGCTGGCCGCCCGACGGACATTTATCTGCGAAACAGATTTCGTCATCGGACTGCATCGACGTAAAGCCGAAGATCCCGCCGCTGAAAGTTCAGCCATTGAGAATGACGACGAGTCATTCTGCTAGTGCCTGTCGGCCTGATCCTGTTCGGGCCGCAATACCTCTTTAACCTATCGCCATATCTGTTAGCTATTTAAATCCACAATATAGTGCAATGCTATTTCTCTCCCCTCGGGAAGATATTATTATTTAATAGATAACCGTGTTGGAATACCCTGGTGTAGCGTCAGAAATTAACTTAAGTCAAATTTACAGTCTTTTATTTTTATAATATTTGTATACTACAGTGAGTCTATTTTAGGTCTAGATTTCGCCAAGTTCTCCCACCGGACTCAGTCACCAATATTGAGGGGATGAACCTGATCTCTTCAGCAATTTTCAGTGCTAAATCAGCCACCTCTTGTTTGTTCAGTGTGCCACTGCCGTAATTGAATTCTCCTTCCGGTAATTTATATATTTTCTCCCTGCCGATGAGGCGGGTAAATCCCGCGTCAGTCATTTTCTTATTAAGCGTCTCATAATCGCCTTCTACTGCATTATGCAAAACGACACTGACCGTGAAATACGGCATATCTCTTTTTCCAATTGAATAGATGATATTGCTTATATATCACACTGTAGGAAGAGATATTTTGATCGGCATCTAATTGCTGACAGGCGGCGATAAATAACCTTGCATAAGCTATGTCTTTAATGGGATATCACCTGCTTGGGGGCAATCAATGCCCCCAAGAGAAGAGGGCGGTTAGAGGGCGAAGGATAACCGGTTGCGGCCCGCGTGTTTAGCTGCGTAACAGGCGATATCAGCTTGGCGCATAGCTTGCGCGGCGGTCTCAATTTGGCGGTTAAAAGGAACGGCACCTAAACTTGCAGTAAAGGCATAGGATTGACCGTGCCAATGGAACTGGATGGCGGCAATGTCAGCGACGACTTGCTCCAGAATCTCTGTTGCTGGGGCGTTCTTGCAATTAAACAGCACGATAGCAAACTCATCGCCGCCTAAGCGGGCCACAATATCGTTTTCACGCACCGCTTGTTGCATCGTTTGGGCCACCATCCGCAACACCATATCACCCGCTTCATGACCTGCGGTATCATTGACTTCCTTGAAGTAATCTAAATCGACATAACAGAGAATGTGCTGCTCATTCTCACCCAATTGGCTGATGGCATGGGTTAGCCGCTCCTCCAGTCGCCGCCGATTAATCAGGCCAGTCAACATGTCATGGTTCGCCTGATATTGCAGCTCGCGCTGTTCATGGCGTGCCCGTGTGACATCCTGAAACACCACAACAGCGCCAGTAAGTTGGTTGTCACGATCGCGAATCGGCGAAGCTGAACAGCGAATCTCCTGCCGTTCACCCTGACTTGATAGCAACTGACTGCCTTCCGGCAATAAAGTATGACGCCCTTCACTCAGGCACTGGTTGAAGGCCACCAGATGATTTTTATCCTGTAGCGGGGACCATAAAATAAACACCTCTTCAATCGGCAGGCCGCAGGATTCATTCTGGCTTCGGCCCGTCATCTCTTCGGCTTTAGGGTTCATTAATACAACGCGGCCTTCACAGTCGAGAGAGATAATTCCCTCCTGAATAGATGACAAGACCCGATGTAGCTGCTCGCGCTCTTCATAACGGGCCACTTCACTGGCCCGTAGGGCATCTTCGCGTTGTTTTCGCTCACTCATATCACGGATTATTTTGGCATAACCCAGCAGTTTGCCGTTATGGTCATGGACCACGGTAATGACGGTGACCGCCCAAAAACGGGTCATATCTTTGCGAACCAGCCAACCTTCGCGCTCGATTCGGCCCGCAGAGGCGGCGGTTTTCAGTAGTTTTTCCGGCAGCCCGGCGGCGATATCCTCAGGCAAAAAGAAACAGCCGAAATGCTGGGCGATGATCTCATTGCTGGCATAGCCGATATTGCGTTCTGCACCGTGGTTCCAAGTATTGACCCGGCCCCAAGGATCAAGCATTAAGATGGCGTAGTCCTCAACGGTATCGACCATCAGGCGAAAACGCTCTTCGCTGATGCGCAATGCCTCTTCCCGCTGGCGGCGTTCAGTCAGGTCGCGGACAATTTTGGTAAAGCCCAATAGCTTTCCGCTGTCATCATGCATCGGGTTGATCGCCACACTCGCCCAGTAGCGGATACCATTTTTGCGCACATGCCAACCTTCGGTCTGAAAATTACCTTCAGCGGTGGCTTTGGCGAGCGATTTTTCCGGCAGGCCCGCCGAGATATCCTCTTGAGTGAACAGCAGGGCAAAGTGTTCACCAATGATTTCATCAGGGGTATACCCCTCGTTGCGTTCTCCGCCTTTATTCCAGGTCAGAATACGTCCGTGGGTATCTATCATGTAGATAGCATAATCTTCCACTTCACTGATCAGGTGACGAAACAGCTCTTCACTTTTGCGCAGGGCATTTTCCCGCTGCCATTTATCGGTCAGATCGCGGGTAACATGCACAAAACCTTGCAGATTATTATCGGCGTCATGCAGTGCATTGAGGGTGAGATTGCCCCAAAAGCGTTTGCCATTTTTCCGCACGCGCCAGCCCTGAGTTTCATAATGACCAAACTGATTGGCGTGCTGTAGCCCTTTGGCGGGCAATTGCCCAGCCAAATCTTCTGGGGTGTAGAACAGTTCGAAAGATTGACCAATGATCTCTTCAGCGCCGTAGCCGGTATTGCGCTCTGCACCGCTGTTCCAAGTCAGGATATGCCCTTGAGCATCAATGATGTATATGGCGTAGTCATCAACGGCTTCAATTAATAGCCGGAAAATGTGATCGTCAAATGATGCCGGATGCAGAGCCATATCGGTATTTCCTTGAATTTTTATTCAGTACGCCATGGCTGAGCAGAACGATAGCCAGAAGCTTTAATCTGTTATTACGACAAAAGTGATGCGCTAGTTTATCGCTAACCCAAGAAAGTAGGTAATAAGATTTTTATTAAAATCAATCACCAATAAAGCAAAGTGGACGTCACAAATATCAGGTGAGTAATTGGATTGACCTATCAAGCCAGTGGTGGCGGGGTTGCAAGCGATTTTTTGCCCAAGCCGATATAGGCTAAGGAATAATAGTTCACCATGCTAATAATAGGGGTGAATTCGAACGGAAGATGGGGAGGAAATGACTTAAGTGGGGAGGCTAATTATTTTTTATCTCTATAAATTCAATTTTAGGAATAATTTTACTTTAATTTCTTTCTATATCAGTGGGCAATAACGTTACCGAGAGTGATCATGCTTTTCACACAGTTGCTCTAATTTTTTTACCACCCGAAAAATATTCCCCATGAAGCGCAGAAATGCTTGCATCGACTGATGTTATCAGGATAATTCTGAATCCTTATAATAAGCATTCTCATTGCTAACAAATTTGCGAACTTCAGGGGCATCAACACAATGAATCAATCAATCTCCATCCACGCGGATCAGAAACGGCTTGCGCCGCGTCTTCTGTGCGTCATGATCGGTGCTGCACTCGGCACCTTATCGGCATCGGCATGGGCCGCGACCACCACGGAAAATGCGGTTGAAAACGCCAAAAAAACCAGTGCCGTAGCAGATACTGCGAAGAGTGATGAGAGCAAAAAAACGGACACCATCACGGTCGTCGGGACGCAGGAAACATTCCGTGCTGGCGGTAATGATCTTATCCCAACCTATCTGGATGGTCAGGTGGCGAATGGTGGCCGTATTGGCTTCCTTGGGCAGCAAGATGCCCGTAATGTGCCTTTTAACGTGATTGGTTACACCTCCAAACTGGTAGAAGATCAGCAGGCGCGGACACTGGCTGATGTGGTCAGAAATGATGCTTCAGTACAGAATGTGCGTGGCTATGGTAATGCATCACAGAACTTTCGCATTCGTGGTTTTAACCTTGATGGCGATGACATTTCGTTCGGCGGTTTGTTCGGTGTGTTGCCACGTCAGGTGATTGATACCAGCATGGTTGAGCGGGTTGAAGTGTTTAAAGGCCCGAACGTGTTTGTGAATGGTATCTCGCCAAGCGGCAGTGGTGTGGGTGGGATGATCAATCTGGAACCTAAACGCGCCAGTGATACCCCACTGACTCGCGTTAGCTTGGATTATACCTCTTCCTCCCAAGTGGGGGGCGCGCTGGATGTGGGTCGCCGTTTTGGGGACAATGATCAGTTCGGTGTGCGAGTGAATGCGCTGCACCGTGAAGGTGAAACAGCTATTCATGACCAGAAAGAGCGCACAACCGCACTCTCTACCGGTTTAGATTACCGGGGTGAACGCGCTCGTACCTCTTTGGATGTCGGTTATCAAAAGCAGACGGTTCACGGTATGCGGACTGATGTTGCCATTGGTAGCGCAACAGTGATCCCAGAACCGCCAGCGGCGACTTTGAACTATGGTCAGCAGTGGGTCTATACCGACATGGCCACCACCTTTGGTATGCTGCGCAGCGAGTATGATGTCAGCCAGAACTGGACGGTGTATGGCACTCTCGGTGCTAGCCACAATGACGAAACTGGGCAATACGGTTCGCCGACGCTGACCAGTGCTAATAATGGTGATGCCACCATCAGCCGTCTGTATGTGCCTTATGTCTCTGACTCTATTGCGGGTTTAGGTGGTGTTCGTGGGCATTTCGATACTGGCCCGATTTTGCATAAAGTGAATATCGGTTATGCCGCTAACTACCGTAAAGCAAAATCCGCGTTCAACATGTCTGAGCCGGTAGGCACGAATATCTATAATCCGGGTGTGGTTCCTTTCCCTCCGACATCGAGCCTGCCGGGTTATGTCAGTGCAAATCAGGACCCAACGCTCAACAGCCAAGTTCGCGCCAGCAGCATTTCAGTGTCTGATACCTTATCGGCGATGGATGATAAAGTGCAGTTGATGCTGGGTCTGCGCCGTCAGGAAGTGGTTATTCGCAACTTCGACAATGGCGTAGCGGATAGCAAAAACGTGCAAGATGCCATGAAAGTGACACCTGTCTATGGCCTGTTGGTTAAGCCGTGGGAGAACGTTTCACTCTATGCTAACCATATTGAAGCATTGTCACCGGGCAGAGTGGCACCTTGGTATACCGCAAATGCGGGTAATGTTACTGGGATTATTCATGCCAAACAGAATGAGATGGGTGTGAAGTTTGATAACAAACGCTATGGCGGTACCTTGGCGCTGTTTGAAATCACCCGACCTGCCGGCGCGATTGATGCGGCAACGAATATGTACACCTTGAGTGGTGAACAGCGTAACCGTGGTGTTGAGCTGAACGTATTCGGTGAACCGGTGTTTGGTACTCGCCTGTTAGGGAGTGCTGTGTGGCTGGATCCAGTTCTGACCGAAGCACAAGACAGTAAAAATAATGGTAATTATGCTGTGGGTGTTGCCCGCTATCAGTTGGTGTTTGGTGGTGAGTACGATATTAAAGCGGTTGAAGGGTTAACCGCGACTGGAACCGTGACCCGCTCTGGTTCTCAATATGCTAACCAAGAAAATACCTTAAAACTGAAACCGTGGACTCGTCTGGATCTGGGGGTGCGCTACACCATGCCACTGAAAGAGACCAATCTGATCTGGCGTGCCAATGTTGAGAACGTCACCAACGAGCGCTATTGGGAATCGGTTGAAGACACCGGCACGTATATGTATCAAGGCAATCCACGTGAGCTGAAACTGTCTGTTTCAATGGACTTCTGATGCTAAGTTAGATATTCGACATCTGCTCAATAAAAAGGCTGAGACTCGATCAGGAACGGTGAGGACAGGCGGAAGAGTAAAGCGTCCGCGCCAGGGATGGCGCGGCTCGAGCCTCCAGGGACGCTTATTTTTACAAAGGGAATACGGCGTCTTTACGATCCGCCTGTTCTCTCCGCCGCTGGCCCTTTGTCAAAAACCTTAAACCCCGCCTCTCTTGAAGAGTGCGGGGTTTCTTTTTTTATGCTGACTTTATTTCACGGTGAGAATAAAAGAGCCACGCCTGATCAGGCAAGACGATAAATATGCTCATACAGAATATTAAAGCCGATACCAATCAGCACCATCCCACCCATAATTTCGGCCCGTTTACCCAACAGTGGGCCAATGTAGCGACCAATCAGCATACCGAGTGTTGCCATAATCATGGTGGCTAACCCAATCGCCATTGCGGTGTGAACAATGTTCACTTGCAAGAACGCCAGGCCGACGCCAATGGCCATGGCATCGAGACTGGTGGCAATGGCGGTCATGACCAAGACCCAGAAACTGTGGCTGCGCATTTTTTCGGTTTCTTCGACTTGCTTCTTCGCACCTTCAAAAATCATGCGGCAACCCAGAATAAACAGCAGGCTGAAAGCAATCCAGTGATCCCACTCCAGAATATATTGACTGGCGAACAGGCCGATACACCAACCAATCAGTGGGGTAATAGCTTCTATTACGCCAAATATCAGGCCGGTACGCAGGGCTTCTCTAAAACGGGGTTTGTGCAGGCTCGCACCTTTACCAATAGATGCAGCAAATGCATCCATAGACATAGCAAAAGCAAGAATAAGTGTTGCAGATAGATTCATAGAAATAAACTCGGCCGGGCGGCTCCATATACACGTAACCCACCCCCAACCTAACGACGGAGCTACGTGTCTATGGTCTCGCCAACCTTACCTGGCTGCTCGCACCACGTTTCAATAGATGAAACGAGTATGTTGATACGAGCGTTTCTGTTTATCGCACTATTAAAAATAGAACGAATAGAAACCGGCTACTCCCCATGAACGGCGCAACCTTAACATATAAATTCTCATATCGACAACCCTAAAAATAATATGGCAACCCATTGGAGTTGATAATGATTTTCATTATCGGATTTTTATTTATAAGTAGGGTATATAAGCATCAATAACGGTGTGGAAATAAGGCGAGGAGGGGGGGAGAGATTGCTGGGAAATTAATCTGTTAAGCAAAAGTAAAATAGATTCATTTCCCAGAGGATAAAGCTTTATGCTTGATTTTCAATGAAAAAGTTATAGATTTTTTCTAAATCATCCAATTGGCTGACTTGAATAAGTAACTTACGCTGCTCTAACTCTATGACTAAGATACCATCTTCAGATAAATTCATGCTTTTTATTCGGCTATATTCAATAAAAGCATTAGCGTAGAAGAACCCTGTATTTTTAAACAACAGTTTAGGCCAACGGATATAAGAGATATAAACCGCAATTAAGGCTAAACCCACTAATAAATAAGTGGTTAATGGTGCACCCTGCGCCATGACATTATTGTAAATGAGGATAGCAATCAGCCCGACAAAGATGGCGCAGTCGATTTTGCTTTTACGTTTCAGGTTAACTTGTAGCCGGGTTTTACCTTTCATCATATTCATGATGAATTCATCATAGATGGCATAAGCAAGCAGTAGGGCAATAAAGACAACGAGAATGATATCGGTAACCGACATGCAACAACTCCCAAAATAGAAAACCGGGAGTATGCTCCCGGTTTTAGTGCAATCTAATGGTTCAATTATGGTGCGAGGAAGCCGATCCAGTAGCCGAAGATACCGATGGCGAAGAAGCCCATAATAATCCACAGTGCGTTAACTTTGCGGCGTAACAGCCACATACACCCGAAGGTCAACAGCAGCGGGACTAAGCCTGGCATCAACTGATCCAAGATGGTTTGCACCGTCGTGACCGTGGTCTCGCCAACTTGGTTGGTTATCTTGGAGACCACCACCGGTATGTTGACGTGAGTCCACTTGTTCACCAAGGCCCCCATCACAAACAGGCCGAGGATAGACGCCCCTTCCGTCAGTTTTTGCAGCAGGCCGCCGTCCATATCGCTGACGATATTGACGCCTTTTTTATAGCCGTAGGCCACACCGTAATAACGGGTCAGCAGACGTACCAAGTTAAACAGCACAAAGAACAGCAGTGGGCCAAGTAAGCTACCGCTCATCGCGATACCGGCACCGAGAGCCGCTAACACCGGGCGAACAGTCCCCCAGAAGATTGGGTCACCGACACCGGCCAGCGGCCCCATCAGACCGACTTTGATCCCGTTAATGGCCGCATCGTCAATCTCAGCACCATTGGCTTTCTGCTCTTCCATCGCCAGCGTCACACCCAGAATGGGGGCAGCAACGAAGGGTTGGGTGTTGAAGAATTCCAAGTGGCGTTTGATTGCCTGTTTGCGCTCTTCCGAGTTCTCTGGGTACAGGCGACGGATCGCGGGCACCATAGAGAAGCAGAAGCCTAGCGCCTGCATACGTTCGAAGTTCCACGACCCTTGGAAGAGGTTAGAGCGGATAAACACACCGCGAATGTCGGCGGGCGTGAGTTTCTTTTCGCCAGTTGTTGTTTTATCAACACTGGTTTTATCAAGCACAGTTGTTGTATCAACCATTTCTCTCACCTATTCCTAGTCTAATTCGTTATCAAGATCGTTATTGGCCGGGCCAGACTGTACAACCTGAGACTTGTTGTATTTCGGGCTGAGCTGGATATAAAGCAGGGCCATAACCACACCAATAACACCCAGAGCCACCAGGTTGAAGTTGGTAAATGCAGCAGTAACGAAGCCTAAGTAGAAGAATGGCATCAGGTAGCCAGCACGCATCATGTTGATAACCATGGCGTAACCGACTACGACGATCATACCACCGGCGATGTTCAGACCACTGGTAACCACATCAGGAATCGAGCTGAGCAGCATCTGAACTTCAGATGTCCCAACAGACAGGGCAACGATCAGGGCAGGGATAGCGATACGCATCGCCTGCAAGAACAGGGCAGAAATGTGAATCCAAGTTATCGCGCGAAGGCTGCCACGTTCAGCTGCTCCATCGGCGGCGTGTTGGAAGGCCACAGTGATAGTACGAACGATAATGGTTAATACCTGACCGGCCGCTGCCAGCGGAATAGCCAGTGCGATACCCGCACCGATGTCTTGACCGCCTGCAATAACCAGAATGGTAGAGATGATCGATGCCAGAGCGGCATCAGGTGCCACTGCGGCCCCGATGTTCATCCAGCCGAGTGCGATCATTTCCAAAGTACCACCGATAATAATACCGGTTTTCATATCACCCAGCACCAGACCGACTAAGGTACAGGCGACGAGGGGACGGTGGAATTGGAACTCATCCAGGATGGAACCCATCCCGGCGATACAAGCAACTATGAATATCAGCACAATCTGAAGAGTTGTGATCTCCATTGTACTTCTCCTATGACCAAAAAAGCTGAGTAAAAATAACCGTGCTCCAAAACAGAACAGGGCATAACCTTGCTACGTCGTTTTTAGTAAAGCTATTTATTAAGTTTGCTAATCAAGTCCATCATTTTGAGCCGGCTATCCGAAGAGACTTTCCGAACTTCCAGTTCAATACCGCGCGCATTTAACTTATTAAATGCTTCAATATCTTTTTCATCGACGGAGACCGCATTATTCACCTGGGTTTTACCCTGACGGAATGCCATACCACCAATATTGACTGACTTAATATCCACGCCAGCCTCAACCATACGCACGACGTCAGTTGGGTTGGTAAATAACAGCATGACCCGATCTTTGGCATATTTCGGGTTGTTGTAGACGCGGATAGCTTTTTCGACATCAACGACGTGCGCGGTGACACCTGGAGGGGCAACTTGTTTGAGCAAGGTGCTACGCATTTTGTCAGCAGCGACTTCATCACTGACCACAATAATGCGGCTTACGTTAGTTTCTTTGGTCCAACGCGTGGCGACCTGACCATGGATTAAGCGATCATCAATACGCACCAGCCCGAATTTCATGTGATCATTCGGACCTAAAGCGACAGCGGGTGCCTTGGCTTTTGGTGCTGGAGCAGTTTGTTGCGTCTCGGGCTTATCACTCTTAACTTCAGGCGCTTTCAGTGCTTTAACGCCTTCACGACCTGTTTCCACCGCGACTTTTACCAATTCGGCAAATGACGGGTTATCATCACGGGCCATAAAGGTTTCAGCCAGCATCGGAATGTTAACCCCGGTGACGACCTCATAGTTCTCTTTATCGACGGCAATGCGACTGGCAGCGTTAAACGGGCTACCACCCCAAGTATCAACCAAGAATAAGACACCTTGGCTGGTCTCTAATCCGGTCAATTTACCGTTGTATTTTTCAATCAACGTTTCGGCATTCTCACCTGGGACGAAATCGATATAAGCGACGTTATCTTGCTCGCCCAATATCATTTCAGCTGTTTTCAGCAGTTGTTCTGCCGCAGCCCCATGTGTGCCAATGATAATAGCTATACTCACTCGCTACCCCCTCTGTTAACTCAGAATTGAGTTCTCGCACGTAACAGAAATACCCGTATTCACCAACATCACTTCGGTACACATTGAATCTATTATGATAGTCACAATATCTATTCACTGCTGGCGATTTATACGTTACAGCAATGAATCGATTCAGGTTGATACCACAATGAGGTTGGATGTGATTTATTTTAGTCAGTGAAAAAATAAATTATGTGACGGTGCTCATTTATTGGGACATGTTATGAATGATTTCGCTTACTTGGACGATTATTAGACACATACATGAGCAGTATTGATGTGTTTGATCTCTAAAACATTCATCACAGTAGGTGTGGTGTGTTTAATATTTATGCGATTTGTATGAATGTTGGCAGATGACACACATTGGATGAGGGAGGGCGCATCGTCGTGACAGAACATCGCGGACATAAAATGGGGGAATATAATGGGTTAGGTAATAAATCCCACTATGCTGATAAAAAAAATCCTGATAAAGTTAACGGCTCTTTTAATTGTCAGGAGTTAAGGGCCTCAGCTCTCCCTATGGACTGTCACCGAAGTTACTGTTTATTTAGCGTTAATACCCAGCCAGTGGGTCTAAATCTGGTTATCCCATCACGCACTTTTGCTGCGTATAATTTCACCCGATCCTTCTGCGTATCTATACTGACAACCGTACAGCGGCATTTTGCTGCGTCTGTTGCCGGGCGCGCATCATTTGAATCGTGTTCTTATTTTCGGAGTCTGACATGGAATTTCTAATGGACCCCTCAATTTGGGCAGGGTTACTGACGCTGGTGGTGCTGGAAATTGTTCTGGGTATCGATAACCTGGTATTTATTGCCATTTTGGCCGATAAACTTCCGCCTAAACAAAGGGATAAAGCCAGAATCATCGGCCTGTCTCTTGCGCTGATTATGCGACTTGGGCTGTTGTCGGTCATCTCCTGGATGGTCACGCTGACCACGCCGCTATTTAGTGTCGGCAGTTTTAACTTCTCAGGACGAGACCTGATTTTGCTGGTGGGGGGGCTATTCCTGCTATTTAAAGCCACCACCGAGCTACATGAACGGCTGGAGGGTAACCAGCATGATGACAGTGCGAATCGCGGTTATGCCAGCTTCTGGGCGGTGGTTGCACAGATTGTCGTGCTCGATGCGGTCTTCTCACTGGATGCCGTGATTACGGCTGTGGGGATGGTCAACGATCTGGCGATCATGATGACGGCGGTTGTGATTGCGATGGGCGTGATGCTACTGGCATCGAAAACACTGACCCAGTTTGTGAACGCACATCCAACGGTCGTGGTGCTGTGCCTGAGCTTCTTGTTGATGATTGGTCTGAGCCTGATTGCTGAAGGCTTCGGTTTCCACATTCCGAAAGGCTACCTGTACGCGGCAATTGGCTTCTCTATCCTAATTGAGCTGTTTAATCAGATTGCGCGCCGTAACTTCATCAAGCATGAGTCCCGTTTGCCAAGACGCCAGCGGACCGCTGAGGCGATCATCCGTTTGATGGGTGGGCGTCAACAGCAGGAGCCACAAAGTGGCGATCCACAGCAGGCAATGCCGACCGAGGCCTTTGCTGAAGAGGAGCGCTATATGATCAGCGGCGTATTGACGCTGGCCTCCCGTTCAATGCGCAGTGTGATGACACCGCGCACTGAGATCTCTTGGGTGGACTGTAATCGTTCACAAGCAGAGATCCGCGAGCAGCTATTAGATACGCCACACAGCCTGTTCCCGGTGTGCCGCGACTCACTCGATCAGATCATCGGCGTCGTGCGCGCCAAAGATTTGTTAGTCGCCATCGAGCGGGGCGAATCAATTTGTGAGTTTGCTGCGGCAACCCCACCGATTGTGGTGCCTGATACTATGGACGTGATTAATCTGCTGGGTGTATTGCGTAAAGCCAAAGGCCGCTTAGTGGTGGTGAATGACGAGTTCGGTGTGGTGCAGGGGCTAGTCACGCCGCTGGACGTGCTGGAAGCCATTGCCGGTGAATTCCCGGATGAGGATGAAACGCCGGACATTATTACTGATGGTGATAGTTGGCTGGTGAAAGGGGGGGCAGATTTGCACTCTCTGGAACAGGCGCTGGATTGTCAGGAGCTGGTGAGCCCAACTGCCGATTATGCTTCGCTTGCCGGTATGCTGCTTTCTCACTCAGGCCATATGCCAACGGTGGGCGATGTGGTTGAACTGCATAACCTGCGCTTTGAGATTATGGAGGTTTCCGACTACCGTATCGAGTTAGTGCGCATTACCAAGCTGAATAATGAGCTGGAAGAGTAGCTATTTCTGACGGCGTAAAAAAGGGGAGCCTCGGCTCCCCTTGTTGATCGTGATGCTATCAATTAACGAAGTTAATTACACTGCACTTTAATTGCCAGACCACCACGGGAGGTTTCGCGGTATTTTGCATTCATATCTTTGCCGGTCTCAAACATGGTCTCGATCACTTTATCCAGTGAGACGCGCGGTTCGCTGGTACGGCGCATCGCCATCCGTGCCGAGTTAATCGCTTTTACCGAGGCAATCGCATTACGCTCAATGCAAGGCACTTGTACTTGCCCCGCAACTGGGTCGCAAGTCAGCCCCAGATTGTGCTCCATGCCAATCTCTGCGGCGATGCAGACCTGAATCGGGCTGGCACCCAGTAACTCAGCCAAACCCGCAGCAGCCATGGAACAGGCAACCCCGACTTCGCCCTGACAGCCCACTTCAGCACCGGAAATAGAGGCATTCATCTTATACAAAATCCCGACAGCTCCAGAGGAGAGGAAGTAGCGGATAAAGATTTCTGGGGTCACCGGCTCGATAAAGTGATCGTAATAGGCCAGTACCGCTGGGACGATGCCACATGCGCCGTTGGTGGGGGCCGTGACAACACGTCCTCCCGCCGCATTCTCTTCGTTAACTGCCAGCGCGTACATATTGACCCAATCAATGACGTTCATCGGATCATGGGACAGTTTATCGGAAGAGACCAGCAGGCGGCGCAGTGCAGAAGCACGGCGCGGCACACGCAATGGGCCAGGTAACACGCCCTCGGTATTCAGGCCACGATCAATACAGGCGCGCATGGTCTGCCAAATGGCGGTGAAATAAGCTTCTATCTCTTCTTTACTGTGCATTGCCAGCTCATTCTGCATCACCATCCCAGAGATGGACATGCCGGTTTGCTCACAGTTAGCCAGAATTTCTTCCGCAGAATTAAACGGATAGGGCACGCTGACGGCATTGACTGCCGCTTTGCCAAAATGCTCTTCATCAACGATGAAACCACCGCCGATGGAGTAATAGGTTTTGCTCAGGACTTTCTCATCACCGGCAAAGGCGTGAATTTGCATTCCATTTTCGTGCAGCGGCAGATTATCACTGCGGAACACCATACCGCCCTCGCGAGGGAAATCCACTTCATGCAACCCATTGGCCAGCATCAGTTTCTGGCGTAATTCAACATCACGGATAAACGCTGGAATGCCATCAATATCCACAGTGTCGGGCATATTACCCGCCAACCCCATAATAATCGCGATGTCAGTGTGGTGGCCTTTTCCGGTCAGTGATAATGAACCGTAAACATCTACAGCGACGCGTGTGACAGAGGGCATCAGCCCTTGAGTCACCAGCAAATCAGTAAATTCTTTGCCGGCTTTCATTGGCCCAACGGTATGAGAGCTGGATGGGCCGATACCAATTTTGAACATATCAAAAACGCTAATCACGTTAAAACTCCTTCACAACGCATCTTGTTATTCTTATCGCAGGGCAGCTAAGAATATTTGTATTAAGCATAAGCGCTCCGTGGCGGGATGATGTGCCTACATAAAGTCATGCCATCACAGGGCGCTGTTAATTTGGGTACGACTGGTGTTGGCCGTATCAATTTGATACCGCAACAGTTACCTATCACCCTTTGTAGTAGCCTAGGGTGAAATCAGTGATTTTCACTATCAGGTTTTAACCTTACATTTTTAGTGGTTTATAGTGACGAATGTTATTTTACAGGTATTTCATAACGCTGACAGGCTAGTTTACAGTTTTTTTAAAAAGGTTGTGCAGGGAAAATAGAGTAAAAATCGATGTAATGGGGTGATAGGGATCGCTTTATGCTGTAATTCGGTTTTTTAAACAATAACGCTGTGAAGTGGGTCACCCATTATCCATGCTTTGGATATGGGCTTAGGTTAAATACTCACCTGTTGCGCCAACCGGCGGATAATCGCCGCCGTTAACCCCCAAACAAACTGCCGCTCATACCAAGAAAGATAGACCCGGTGATTAACTCCACCACGATGGATATCCAGCGAATAGTAGCGAGAAAGGCTCAGCGCCTCGTGTAACGGCATCTCAAATAGCCCTGCAACCTCATCTTCATTGCCATGAAATGCAATATTATCAGGGACTAAACCAACAATCGGCGTGACCTGATAACCACTGGAACTATCCAGTGGTGCCAGTTGCCCTAAGACATGCACCGCCGAGGCAGGGATCGCGACTTCCTCCTCGGCTTCACGCAGGGCAGTCTCAATCAGTGAGTTATCTTCGGGGTCGGCTTTACCGCCGGGGAAGGCGACCTGACCGGCATGTTTGCGTAGATGATTTGAGCGCCGAGTGAGCAGCAATGTCGGCTCAGGCCGACAAATGATCGGTATTAATACCGCCGCATGGCGGCTATTCGCCGAAAAACAGCCCGGCTGCGGCAACTGTAATTGGAAGCGACTGATAAATTCAGGCAGTGTTTTCCCGATCAACGATTGATTCACAGACAAGAATAATTCACTCATCAGCTAGACATTTCCAAGTTGCGGCAAAATACGGGCAATTTTATCAAATGTTTCCTGATATTCAGCCTGCTCCTGACTATCAGCCACAATTCCACCGCCAGCAGAACAGTATATTTTGCCGTTTTCGGTCAACAGGGTGCGGATAGTAATGTTGGTGTCCATCGTGCCACAGCAACTAATATAGCCAATATTACCGCAGTAGGCATTGCGTCGGTGTGGCTCCAATTGCTCGATAATCTCCATTGCGCGGATTTTAGGTGCGCCTGTGATCGACCCGCCGGGAAAACAGGCGCGGAGCAGTGCCGTCGCGGGGCATTCTGCCGGCAGGGTGGCGGTAATGGTGCTGACCAAATGGTGCACCGCCGGAAAGGGTTCAACGACGAATAACTCGGGCACCCGCACACTGCCCGGCTGGGCCACACGGCCAATATCATTGCGCAGCAGATCCACAATCATCAGGTTTTCCGCCCGATCTTTGCTGGAGTTCGCCAGTCGCACGGCTTGCAAGCGGTCCTGCTCAGGGTCATCCCGCCGTGGCAATGTCCCCTTGATGGGGCGAGTCTGAATCTGATGATTTTCTAGCCATAAAAAACGCTCCGGCGAGACGCTCAATATCGCGTTGTCGGGCAAGCGCATAAAGGCGGAAAAAGGTGCGCGATTACTGCGGCTCAGCGCGAGAAAGGCTTGCCACTCATTGCCCTGATATTCTGCACTGAATCTCTGCGCCAGATTGATTTGATAGCAATCACCGCTGTGCAGGTAGGCCTGAATTTGGCGGAATTTTTCGCCATATTGCTCGCGCGTCATATTGGCTTGCCATGAGCTAGTGAGCTTGAATGGCGTGACAGTGTCACTTGTTTTTTGCTGATGCAGCCACTGTAAACGCTGATCGGCATCACCGTGGCACACCAGAGTGAGCTGCTGCAAGTGGTGATCGGCAATCAGCGCCCAGTCATACAGACCCACAACCATATCGGGCAAGGCGATATCCTGCTCGGCCAGTGTCGGCACCCGCTCAATTCGACGACCCAGATCATAACCAAATAGCCCCAATGCCCCGCCCAAAAACGGCAGATCTGGATGTGGCGACATTGTTGGCGCGAATTTATCCAACTCTTGCTGCAATAACCTGAATGGATCTTCGGATGAGAATGTTTGCCCTTGAGCCGTGACAATTTCAGTCTGTTCCCCTCGAGTGGTAAGGGTGACTAAGGGGTCGGCGACCAAAATATCAAACCGATTATGGGCGTGCTCGGCGAATCCGGAGTGTAGCAACATGGCCCAAGTTTGGTTGGCCAGTGGAGTAAATTGCTGGAGCAGGGCGTCGGGCTGATAGGGCAATGCTTTGAAGGTCAGGGATTTCACACTCATGAGTCGCTATTCTTTTCTTTCGGTGGGAAGGGTGTTGGTGAACATGGGGTCGTGGAGAAGATTAGCATAAATTGCCCGAGGGTTGGTCTCAGTTCTGTCGAGGGCAGTCAATTCACCGCAGACCAGAATAAACGGGTATACTTGATCAATTATATGTAGGAGATAAATCAATGCTAGCGGGTATGCCTTCACTTTCCCACGAGGAGCAGCAAGAAGCTGTTGAACGTATTCACAAATTCATGTCGGAAGGCATGAGCAGTGGCGAGGCGATTGCCTTGGTCGCCGCTGAGATCCGTGAGCGGCACAAAGACGATCCCCAATCTATGGCTATCTTTGAAGACACTGATTTTGAAGAGCATGGTGAGTCTGACTATCGCCGCGATAATGAGCAAGATGCGGATGAAATCGAAGATCAGTATGAGGGGTAATCTCTGTACTGCTGATTAAACCGCAAAACCCGCCATTAACGGCGGGTTTTCATTTTAGGTGACGGGCTACTTCCCACTCACCACGACCGCTCCCGCTGCACGCTTTGCCACCTCAATGGCGGAGCTAATATCATCAGCAACGGCCAGTGCTACCCCTAAACGCCGTTTCCCGACAATTTCCGGCTTACCAAATAAGCGGATTTGCGTATCACCTGCTAGCGCAGTTTCCAGCCCGTGGTAACTGATATTTTGACTGGTTAATTCAGGTAAAATCACCGCTGATGCCGCTGCGCCATATTGGCGAATAGTGCCAATCGGCAACCCAAGAAATGCGCGGACATGGAGTGCGAACTCAGACATGTTTTGCGAAATCAGGGTCACCATCCCGGTATCGTGCGGGCGCGGTGAGACTTCGCTGAAAATAACCTCATCGCCACACACAAACAGCTCCACACCAAATAGCCCGTGGCCACCGAGTGCCGTCACAACTTGAGCGGCGATCTCTTTTGCCCGTGCCAATGCCACATCACTCATCACCTGTGGCTGCCAGGATTCACGGTAATCGCCATCTTCCTGACGATGACCGATAGGCGCACAGAAATGAATACCATCAACCGCGCTGATGGTTAGCAGCGTAATTTCAAAATCAAAGTGTACCAGCCCCTCGACAATCACTCGCCCACCGCCAGCCCGGCCACCCAACTGCGCGTAATCCCACGCCGTCTTAAGTTGCCCTTCATTGCGGATCAAACTCTGTCCTTTACCGGAGGAGCTCATGACGGGCTTAACAATGCACGGATAGCCAATGTCATTCACGGCCTGACGAAATGCACTTTCAGTATCCGCGAAACGGTAGCTGGAGGTGGGTAATTGCAGCGTTTCTGCCGCCAAACGGCGAATACCTTCACGGTTCATTGTCAGGCGGGTCGCTTCTGCGCAAGGCACCACGCGCTGACCCATTTGCTCTAATTCAACCAGCATATCGGTGGCGATAGCTTCAATTTCCGGCACGATATAGTGAGGTTTTTCCTGCTCAACTAACTGCTTCAGCGCCGCACCATCCAGCATATTAATCACATGGCTGCGATGGGCAACATGCATCGCGGGTGCATCCGCATAGCGATCAACAGCAATCACTTCCAGCCCGAGTCTCTGGCATTCAATTGCCACTTCTTTGCCCAATTCGCCAGAGCCTAAAAGCATGACACGGGTCGCGCCTGGGCGCAAAGCGGTTCCAATCGTTAGCATAGTTAGATACCTACATCAGTGAGAAAATGACACATTCATTCGACGTGCGATCAATTTTATGGGCGTCAGTATAAAGTAAAATAGCAACGAAAACGATTGCGTATCCATTTGGGCGGGATGAGAGCGGCGATTGCCGGGCAGCATCAGCGCTATTTTGCGCGTGTTTTTGCACTATTGTTCCGGCCATGGCCCCATTTCTGCTATTATCGCGCCAAAATATTGCGCTTGCCTTCAGGCCATCGCTGCCATTCCATCCAGTTATAAGAGTTATTGCCGTGAGCACAACCTCCTTTTCTACCCTGACACTGCCTGCTGAGCAGTTGTCCAATCTTAATGAACTTGGCTATACCGAAATGACACCGGTACAGGCCGCAGCGCTGCCGGCAATTCTCAATGGGCAGGATGTCCGCGCGAAGGCCAAAACCGGCAGTGGCAAAACCGCCGCATTCGGCATTGGTTTGCTAGACAAAATTGCGGTGGGTGAGTTTGTGACTCAAGCATTAGTGCTGTGTCCGACCCGCGAATTGGCTGATCAGGTCAGCAAAGAGCTGCGCCGTCTGGCTCGTTTCACCCAGAACATCAAAATCCTCACTTTGTGTGGTGGCCAACCAATGGGCCATCAACTGGATTCTCTGATACATGCGCCTCATATCGTCGTGGGCACGCCGGGGCGTATTCAGGAACATTTACGCAAAAAAACACTGGTGCTGGATGACCTCAAAATTCTGGTCTTGGATGAAGCCGACCGCATGTTGGATATGGGGTTCACCGACGCCATCAATGATGTGATTGCCTACACCCCACCACAGCGCCAAACGCTGCTGTTCTCCGCCACTTATCCGGTCGGCATTGAACAAATCAGTGCGCGGGTTCAGCGCGAACCCGTCAATGTTGAAGTGGAAGATGGCGATGAAGCGCCCGCCATTGAGCAGGTGTTCTTTGAAACTACCCGCGAAAAACGGTTACCGCTGTTGATCTCGGTGCTTAGCCACTATCAGCCCGCCTCTGCTGTGGTGTTTTGTAACACCAAAAAAGATTGCCAAAGCGTTTACGAAGCCTTGGAATCCCGTGGCATCAGTGTGTTGGCCCTGCACGGTGACTTAGAGCAGCGTGACCGTGATCAGGTGTTGGTCCGTTTTGCTAACCGCAGTTGCCGCGTGTTGGTTGCTACGGATGTTGCCGCCCGAGGTCTGGACATTAAAGATCTGGAGCTGGTGGTGAACTTCGAACTGGCATTTGATCCTGAAGTGCATGTGCACCGCATTGGCCGTACCGGGCGGGCAGGGATGAGTGGCCTTGCTGTCAGCCTCTGTACTCCACAAGAAATGACCCGCGCCCATGCGATTGAGGACTATCTGCAAATTAAGGTGAAGTGGACGCCCGCAGAGCAGGTGAGCCGCAGTGCTAACACCCTACTGGAGCCAGAGATGGTGACGTTATGCATTGACGGTGGGCGCAAAGCCAAAATTCGCCCCGGCGACATTCTGGGTGCACTCACTGGTGAGGCCGGCCTGACTGCTGCCGATGTGGGTAAAATCGACATGTTCCCAGTGCATGCCTATGTTGCTATCCGCAAGGCCAGCGCCAAACGCGCCTTGCAGCAACTGCAACAAGGCAAGATCAAAGGCAAAAACTGTAAAGCCCGTCTATTAAAGTAATCACAGTGGGGGCGATGGAGGTTGCATCCCCCCGATAAATCACATTATACTGTGTTTATGTACAGTTACCTGTAAGCAAAAAGGACATTTATTCATGGCCGTTGAAATAAAATTCGTCGTGGCACCCACCCTGCGACCCCCGTTGATGGGCAACCTAAAGTAAAGTCGGAAAAAAGGGCACCCGAGAAGAAAGCCAAACCTGAAGAAAATCAAGCCGCTTAATCTGCCAACTTTCGGTAGAAAGTGAAAAAAGGGATCTAAAATGAGTCGTGAAATCACCTTCTTTCGCCGCTTCGAGGCGGATATTCTGGCGGATCGTAAGACGATCACTATCCGAGATAGCAGTGAATCCGATTTTCGCTCAGGAGAAACTCTGCGTGTCTGTCGCAATGAAGATGGTGTCTTCTTCTGCCACATCAAGGTCACTTCGGTCACGCCGATCACATTGGATGCTCTGACTGAACGCCATGCTGAGCAAGAGAATATGTCCTTGGATGAGCTAAAAAAGGTGATTAAGGCGATCTATCCGGGCTTGGAACAGTTCTATGTGATTGAGTTTACTCGGAGCTAATCAAGCAGCGCGGACACACTACCCTCCATCCTTGAAGCCAGATATAAAAATTTAGCTAATCACAGCCAAACAGGTGCAGGCATCAACAAGCCCACACCTGCTTATCATCTTGTTTATCATAAGATTGGACTCAAACTGCAAAATGATAAGCCCCTGTTGATACTTGGCATTGGCAGGTAATCGTGTCACTCTCGCGCTAACGAACACAGATGGATAACTCAACCCATGACCACACCCCCAAAGGCAGATAAACGCCCTTATCCGATCACGATGCACGGCGATACCCGTGTCGATGATTACTATTGGCTACGTGATGATGAGCGCACGGATGTTGATGTTCTGAACTATTTGCAAGCTGAAAATGCTTTCACTGACGAGGTGCTGAAACCGCAGCAACCCTTACGTGAGACCCTGTACCAAGAGATGGTTTCTCGCATTCCGCCGCAAGAAGAGTCCGTCCCCTATGTCCGTAACGGCTACCGTTATCAGACGCGTTTCGAACCGGGCAATGAATACGCAATTTATGTACGCCAGCCGGTCTGGGCGGACAGCAGTTGGGAAACCTTGATAGACGGTAACCAACGCGCAGCAGACAGCGAGTTTTACACTTTAGGCGGATTGGATGTCAGTCCAGATAACCAGCTATTGGCAGTGGCAGAGGATTTCTTATCGCGTCGCCAATATGATATTCGGGTAAAACATTTACAAACAGGTGTCTGGCATGAGGAAGTTATCAGCAATACATCGGGGAATTTTGAGTGGGCCAATGACTCAAAAACGCTCTATTACGTGCGCAAACATGAAAAAACATTATTGCCTTATCAGGTCTATCGCCACCTAGTGGGGAGTGATCCTAACTCGGACCAGCTGATCTATCAGGAAAATGACGATACTTTTTATGTTAGTTTGGAAAAAACCACTTCTGAGCGCTATATCGTTATCCACTTAAGCAGTACCACAACCTCAGAAATTCTACTGCTGGATGCTAACCAGTCTGAGCCGGAGCCGCAGTTGTTTGCCCCTCGCCGGAAAGACCATGAATATGGCTTGGACCACTATAAGCAACATTTCTATGTTCGCTCAAATAAAGATGGCAAAAATTTTGGGCTGTACAAAATAGCCCAAGAGGGCAAAACGCTAAGTGATTTTGCTGATGAATCCCAGTGGCTGCCACTCATTGCGCCAAGAGTGGATGTCATGCTAGAGGGGTTCAGCTTATTCCGCGACTGGTTGGTGGTGGAGGAGCGCAGTGAAGGGTTAACGCATCTGCGACAAATTCACTGGGTAACGGGAGAAGAGAAATCCATCACTTTTGATGATCCTACTTATGTGACTTGGCTGGCGTATAACCCTGAACCCGAAACTGAACTGCTGCGCTATGGCTATTCTTCCATGACCACACCAAGCTCCATGTTTGAGCTGAATATGGACACCGGTGCGCGTCAGTTGCTCAAACAGCAGGAAGTGAAGAATTTCACGCCAGAAAAGTATCGCAGCGAACGGATTTGGGTCACAGCAACCGATGGGGTCAAAATCCCGGTCTCGCTGGTGTATCATCGCGACCACTTTATTTCGGGCGCTAACCCGCTGTTGGTCTATGGCTACGGCTCATACGGCAGCAGTATTGACCCTGCATTCAGTGGCAGTCGTTTAAGTTTGCTGGATCGTGGTTTTGTCTTTGCGATGGCGCATATTCGCGGTGGCGGTGAGTTAGGCCAACAATGGTATGAAGATGGCAAGTTGCTCAATAAGTTAAATACATTTAATGATTTTATTGATGTCACTAAAACGCTGATAGCCGAAGGTTATGGTGATGCCAACCGTGTGTTTGCTATGGGGGGCAGCGCGGGAGGTTTGCTGATGGGGGCGGTAATCAATCAAGCGCCTGAATTATACAAAGGTGTAGTGGCACAGGTGCCATTTGTTGATGTGGTCACGACGATGCTGGATGAGTCAATCCCGCTCACCACCGGCGAATATGATGAATGGGGCAATCCGAACGATAAGGCGTATTATGATTACATCAAGCAATACAGCCCATACGATCAGGTTAAAGCCCAAGATTACCCGCACATGTTGGTCACTACCGGTTTGCACGACTCTCAGGTTCAATATTGGGAACCGGCAAAGTGGGTCGCGAAGCTACGTGAATTGAAAACGGATGATCATCAACTGCTGCTTTATACCGATATGGATTCTGGTCATGGCGGCAAATCAGGGCGTTTCAAAGCGTATGAGGATATCGCTTTGGAGTACGCATTCATTCTTGCCCTCGCTTGATATAGCCCAGCACATTACGTCAGGTAATGCGTCAGGGTATGGCGCATATCTGGCGTAAGATCAGTGAGTTTCAGTATCGATCATACGAAAATAGATACTTGGCCTCTCATGCCTATCCATGATAATTGGCAACAAAAAACCCGCCTTTCAGGGCGGGTTGACTAACGAGACGAAAAACCCGTTATTCTGCGCTGGAAGAAGATGACTTCTTAGCGCGTTTGTCAGCCTTTTTCTCAGCTGGCGTTTTTAGTGGCTTTTTCTTCGCGTTCTTTTTGCTGTCCATTCCCTTACTCATGGCTTGCCTCTCTTTACCTTCGGTTAGGTTGGTACGCCCACCTATTAACCACCTTATGGTGACCAGTTGCAAGTGGATAAACCATCACTGTAATTAATGTATTGTTTAACAAGAAGATTATTAAATCGTAATCTCTCTTGTTACTGTTTAATGTGCGCCATATTGTGATCTTACACCACACATTTGATTGAGATACGGTGCAATTATCGCCAGTTGATAGAATTAATGGGCCGATTGGCGTAAATGTGATGTTTTATCGTTGACCCTGCGTGCTGTATAGGCTTTGATAACTTTAATGTCTAATAACAAACATGGAAAAATAATGGAACAGTTACGTGGGCTTTATCCAGCGTATGAACCCTACGACAGTGGTTTATTAGACACCGGCGATGGGCATCAGATTTACTGGGAACTCTGTGGCAACCCAGACGGTAAACCAGCGGTATTTATTCATGGCGGTCCGGGCGGGGGGATTGCACCTTATCATCGGCAACTTTTTAATCCGGCAAAATATAATGTATTGCTGTTTGATCAACGCGGGTGCGGGCGTTCAAAACCCCATGCCAGTTTAGATAACAACACAACGTGGCACTTGGTCGAGGATATAGAACGACTACGTAAAATGGCTGGCGTTGATAAGTGGCTGTTATTTGGCGGCTCCTGGGGCTCAACGCTTGCGTTAGCATATGGTGAAACTCATCCTGAGCGGGTCAGTGAGATGGTTTTACGTGGAATTTTTACGCTGCGGAAAAAAGAGCTGCATTGGTACTATCAGGAGGGAGCATCGCGTTTCTTCCCCGATAAATGGCAACGCATATTGTCAATTCTATCGCCAGAAGAGCAGTGCGATGTTACTGCGGCTTACCGTAAACGGCTGACATCACCGGATAAGGCAGTACAGTTGGAGGCGGCGAAAATCTGGAGCTTATGGGAGGGGGAAACGGTCACATTATTGCCGACCAAGAGCTCAGCATCCTTCGGTGAAGATGATTTTGCCTTGGCCTTTGCCCGCATTGAAAATCACTATTTCACCCACTTGGGATTTTTAGACCATGATAATCAACTGCTGGATAATGTGACGCGCATTCGCCATATTCCTGCCGTTATTATTCATGGTCGATATGATATGGCTTGCCAGCCACAGAATGCATGGGACTTAGCGCAAGCCTGGCCGGAAGCGGAACTGCATATTGTTGAAGGAGCAGGGCACTCTTTTGATGAGCCGGGGATCTTGCATCAGCTCATTCTTGCAACAGACAAATTTGCCCGCAAACCCTAATCGCGTTACTCGGCTAGCTCCTGCAAGCTCTACCTTGCGGGAGCTCCTAACGTAATTATTTCATTTTAGGCTCATACGGCAAACGCGAGAATTTATTCGACTCGATACGATAATAAGCGAGCCGCTGCGAAAAATATTCACGCAGTTCTTCGGGTTGTTCTCGGGCGACCATCTCAGGAATGACGGGCATGTTGTAGCGCTCTTTAAATGCAACACCCGACGCGGCCAGATCAACATTCATTTTGGCCGTCTCTTCGTCAGAAAGCTCGGTCAGATTATATCCCATTGTCTTCTCCCTCTTGCTCATAGCGGCTATGGCGCAAAAGGTAATGCAGGCGGCGGATATTGGCAAGCAGCGAATGTTTCAAAATGATGTTTGTTTAGTGTATTACAGAGGGAAATAATATTAATCCCTAGATAAGTTATTTATTATTTATGGAAAAATTACTTAAATAAGAATCATTCTTTTTAGTATTGCTACTGTAATGTGAATGATTCTTATAATAATTTACCTCATTTCTACTCATTTATTTTCATGAGTTAAAACAGTTGGTTAAATTATTTATTGTTTTTCCCTAATATTAATGTGAATAGGGTGTTCTTATTTTGTTTTTATCTTGGCATAATACGAAAAGTTAATCGTTGCTTACCTGCATTATAAAAATAAGGGAATTACTATGTTGAAAACAGAAATGGCACAAAAGCTCAATGAGCAGCTGAATCTGGAATTTTACTCTGCAAATCTATATCTACAAATGAGTGCTTGGTGCAGCGATAAAGGTTTTGAAGGTGCGGCCGCATTTTTAAAAGAGCATTCTCAAGAAGAGATGCAGCACATGCAGCGCTTATTTGAATACCTCAGCGGAACAGGCTCTATGCCTGTTTTGGGCACGATCAGTGCGCCGCCAATTGATTTTGCCTCATTGGGCGATGTATTCAAACTGACTTACGAACATGAGCAACTGATTACCACTCAAATTAATGAGCTTGCCCATGTTGCAATGACCACCCACGACTACTCCACATTCAACTTCCTGCAATGGTATGTGGCTGAACAACATGAAGAAGAAAAACTGTTCAAATCCATTCTGGATAAACTGGCTCTGGTGGGGAATAGCGGTAATTCACTGTTCTTCGTTGATAAAGATCTAAAAACAATGGCTGCCCAAAGCCATACTCAGGCGTAGTTTTTAGCCTGACTAATGACTCACCGCAGTTTCTGATCGCCCTTAAGGGTGCCAGAAACTGCGGCTCTTCGTTGTCCTCCCTCATGTCTATCTGCAAGACGCCTCATTTATCTTACTGTTTCCGCACTAATTACATATTGTTTACCTTTGGTTTCTCGACTTGCTATAACCAAATCGTTATCATTTGCATTAACGATAAGGCCGTAAGTTGAGTTACTGTTCAGTTATTGGTGATATTTCAATCGCAATTCATAAACTGGCGTTTTATTTTGTGCCCTACCTCACAGGTAGTGCAATTGACTGGATGTGATAGGGGTTCGCGCTGCCAATATAGGATATGGTTGGTAGCAGACTGATTCTTCTCCCCATCGATAAAGGGATACTATGTTTATTCGAAAAGTACGTTCTTCTTGCCGCATGCTTTCGGCGCTTATTGTGTTGTTTGTTGGGCTATCCAGTCAGCAAGCCCTCGCTCATGCACATCTGAAAATCGAGTCTCCGGCTGCCGATACCACCATTGGTTCAGCGCCAGAAGCGCTGACATTGGGGTTCTCTGAAGGGATCGAACTGAATTTCAGTGGTGTGAAAGTAACTGGCCCTGATAACAGTGTCGTGAAAACAGGTGAGCTAAAATTAGACCCAGTCAATAACACACAATTAATCTTGCCAATTGATCACGCTTTAACCGCGGGTAAATACAATGTTTCGTGGCATGTCGTGTCTGTTGATGGTCATAAAACCAAAGGCACTTACAGCTTCACTGTGAAATAATATGTCTTTAGCGGCTTTATTTATTCTATGTCGCTTCTTGCATTTTCTGGCGGTGATGCTGATGTTTGGTATCAGTATATTCACCGCTGTATTAGCCCCCAATCCTTTCTCTGAGATACTCAAAAAACGCCTGTCACCGATATTGCTCCTCAGTACGACTCTTGCCTTTATTTCTGCTATTGGACTGTTGGCTATTCAAGCCGGCATGATGGGCGATGGCTGGTCTGATACCTATCGGTTGACTATTTGGTGGGCGGTTTTTGGCACACGCTTCGGTCAGGTGTGGCAATGGCATCTTGGCCTCTCTATCGTGACTCTGTGGATAATCTTACTGAGTTCTAATCGCCACTGCTATCGATTGATGGTGATGTGTTCAACACTGTTACTGGCTAGTTTGGCTTTCATTGGTCATGCGGCAATGCATGATGGTGCACTGGGATGGATTCATCAAACTAATCAAATAATACATCTTCTCAGCGCAGGCTATTGGTTCGGTTGCCTTCCCCCCTTGCTGATCTGCCTTGCCTATACTCGTGATAATGATGTCAAACGTGAAGCTATCACTACATTGATTCGTTTCTCAACTTGGGGCCATTTATCCGTTGCATTGGTATTAGTGACCGGCATCATTAATAGCCTAATAATGCTGCGTGATACCACATTGGCTCTGACATCGAGTTATCAGGTGCTATTGCTTGGCAAAGTGGTATTAGTGATGCTTATGATTGTCATCGCGCTAATTAACCGCTACCGGATTGTCCCAATGCTCAAGCGCCTCCCCACGAAAGCCCACTACTGGCTGGTGATTAATAGCAGTGCTGAAATCCTCCTAGGTGCGGCGGTGCTACTATTGGTCAGTATTTTTGCGACCATGGCACCGGTATAGCGTGAGATTATAAACAGTAGATATCGTCACTAAGCTTGCATCAACGCCTCCGTATGCGAGAAAATCAACGCAATGAATTAATTGAGGATAATTAAGATGAAGGGTTTTGTGCTGACGTTATCGTTACTGATGCTATCAGTTAATGCTATGGCTGCCGGGAAGATCATCACTGTTAGTAAGTTTGAGTTTGGCAAACAGTGGGCATTTACCCGAGAAGAAGTGATGCTGGAATGCCGCGCAGGCAATGCTTTGTTTGTGATTAACCCGAGTACGTTAGCACAATACCCCCTAAACGATATTGCGACCGAGCAAATGAAGTCTGGGCATGTATTGGCGAAACCGCTCGATGTGTTGCTATTGGATGACATTGCCAATCCGGGGCAGAAGATGAGTCTCGAACCTTTCCAGCAGCGCGCCATGACATTATGTCAAAAATAAGGGTGGTACTTTTGGCGCTCAAGGGCATTAATCCATCATTAACAAACGATTACTTTTCTCGCCTTAGAATTGGACTTTTGCCACTAAAATTAATTTACAACTGTAATTAATTACTTCTGCTGTCAAGTTGGCGAAACACATGTACTCGACTACGCTTAAGTAGTACGGCTGAACAAGCCTACGTTAATGCCAACTTTTAGCGCACGGCTCTCTCCCAAGAGCCATTTCCCTAGACCGAATATAGGAATCGTATTCGGTCTCTTTTTAAGTTGTTGATTTTAATGAATTTTTTTGTGTTTCACCCGAAATCCCCCGAAATTTCCCCGAAATCCTATACTCGGCCTAAATCTCAACCCACTCATTTTTACGTGAATCCAGATAAACATTAGTCATTTTCATCGACTTGTGGCCAAGCAGTTTCTGCGCAAATTCCTTACCGTATTCTGCTTCATAAAGACGCGACGCCAAGCTGCGGATCTCGTGAAAACTGGGCGGGGATATTTTATAAACCAGATCGGTAGCCTTCAATGCTTTAACAAATGCTTTGGTAAGCGAGTCGGCATTTAATGCCCCCGGTTCTCTGCCTGAACTCTTATTTGATGAGCTAATGAGATATTCACTTTTACTGTTATTCAGGCACTTTTCTATAATGTCGCCAACTGTAGCGTTCATTATTTCCAGTCGCAGGGATAGCGATATTGCAATTTGATTGCCGGTCTTGCCCTGTATTACCCAAAGTCTGCCGTCATGCACATCGCTCCTTTTTAATTGCCGCACATCATCACGGCGCTGGCCGGTAATAAGCGCCAGTGCCATGCTGAGTTGAACCCAGTTTTGCTGTTGGCTGGCAGCCTCATGAATTTTACAAAATGCGGTATAGTCGAGCCGTTCTCGCTTAACTTTTGGTGACGGCGTGCGTGTCGCTTCCACTGGATTGCTGCTAATTAAGCCATCAGCTATGGCCTCGCGAAAAACATCAGATAAAACAGAGCGTAAGTTGAGAGCTATAGAGCTTTCAGACATAGTTGTAATCTCCGGTGCAGCCGGAGTGGGATTATTCTCAGGTATGTTAGGAAATGGATTTAATGTAGCAACAGGACTAACACAAGCCCCTTATAGAGTTATTGTATGGTCAATAGACTGAGGTAGTTATGGTTATTTATGCTAAACCCGGTGAATCCACCGAAAATATTTCCTACATCGAACCTTTTGTTTTACCTAGTGGCTACGTCATCATGTCCGGCCCACGCCCCGCTCCTACTTACTACGCAAATGAAAATGGCGAATGGTTAGCTGGCCCCGCGCCGCAAATTGTGAAACAGATGATGACTGAAGCAACACAAAAGCAAACGGCTATTTTATCTTACGCATCGGATATGATAGGTGCTATTGCAGATGAAATTGAAAGACTGGAAGATAACGATGATGTTGTCCCTGATAAACTGCGCACTGATTTGAAAGTGTGGAAGCAATATCGAGTGAAGGTGAAAAACGTCGATGTTTCACTTGCGCCGGATATCGAATGGTCAGTAGCGCCGGCATAGGGATAGCAAAACCGGGCTGAATTGCCCGGCCTATTTCAATCGTACAACCAACGGCCTGCTTTGGCGGACTCGATAAGCATAGCAATTGTTAATGGTACATGCGGATTTCGAAGGTGTGGAGGAAAAAATTTACCGAAATTGATTGTTTCTGGGTCAATAGAAAATGTTTCGGCGTATTTTTCCATTAGCTCAGCGGCCTCTTCAGGAGCCATCTTAAAATCAGCATTGAGATCTGTCTCTTTTTTAAGGGGGTAACGTTTAAATGTAAATATGCTGCGACCGTTAAACTCTTCAACCAGATCAAAAACGTTTTTTTCAATATCAGTTATCACCATAGCCGATCCTCTTTTCGGGCAATTGTGTTATAGCGGCTAACCGCTTTACTTACAATGCGAGACACATCAATAGCGAGTATCACCCATCCAACAACAGGTATACTTCTACCAACGAATGTACCTAACCTATCTGTCATGATAGTTTTGATTTTGTGAGGTTTTGTGATGCTACCAATGAGCGTTGGTAGACGAACGGGTAAGCGATATCCTTGCAAATGCCGTCTTGCTGATAAGGATGCTCTTGAGGTGCCAGGCGTTGCGTTGGCAAGTTTACCAGATACTGGCATATTATTTTGCCCAGAATAGATAGCGGCTGCAGCCATTACATCTAGTGCCACGGCTGCGCTGGTGAAGTGCTCGACAGTAACATCTAGCATAATCCAGTAAAACAGCTCATTGGCTGGCAGATTCATCATGCCATTGTAATAATATGTTTTTCCTAATTCTTCAACTGTATCCATAACTTTTCCTTGTTATTGCCCTATATATTCCTGTTCAAGCATATTGGATTTGAATGATTACGCCAAACAATTAGGATGAGCAAAATTCTGAAAATAGATCCACAACTGACTTTTCCGCCATTTGTGCATAACAACATCAAAGATTCCAAAGATGATCAGTCGATAGACATACCGGCAGGGCGCTTTGTTGATCTCAGAGTGTAGATGCCAAAAAGGAAGCATTTTTGACCGAATAATATTCAGTGTTTTATATCCCATGATCACATCATCCTATTGTCGGTAGTATTTTCATCAGTTAATGTTTTCCTATTAATAAACAAGGAAAATAAAATGGAACAATTTGATGTGCTTGATGAATACCTTGCTGCATTAAGTGAAGAACCTAAATTGGCCATAGTGACTGTTTCTATGGCAATGCAAGTCTGTGGCGTTAAAAGTCCAACAGTGCACCGTATGATGCAGGATGAGCGGTTACGTGGTGTACAGATAGAAAAAAATAAATATGTGTTGGCTTCCAGTTTGGCAGCATTTTCTAGGGCTAGAGATGAAAGAACTGCGATAGTTAGAAATAAATTAGAAACGCTCGCTAAGGCAGGGCGAGCCGCTTATTACAATGAGGTCATGGATATTATTGATCTTTCACATCAGCTAACTAATGATCGTAAAATCATTGGGGAAATATTAGGGACCATTTCAAGACAAACACACTCAGAGTTTGGTTTTTTATTAAGCGTTTTGGTCCATAAAAAACCCCAAAGCTGTTCCTCTTCAAGTTACCCCAGTGATGGATTCTATACTTTGGCAGAAGAGCTAGGCTATGCCTTTGATGATAAAGATATTTTTACTTCGAAACAAACGAAGAAAGTGTTCAAGTTTTATAAAAAATGAAACAGACAGTGCCAGTTGATCTAAGATGATTAACGCGCTAATTTACCCAAAGATGCCAAGCCTCACTTTTTAGTGGGGCTTTTTTTATTCCTGTCGGAAACCTCTCACTATGTCAGCTATTGATATCACCATCGTGCGCGGCGAAATGCCTCGGCGGTCCCAGAACTATTGCCTGAACCAGCGGCGACTATGGCCAAAAATTGTCACTTTCGTCATGGCGTGATTAGCCTATCTCGTTTAAACGTGTGCTGCCTGTCGTTCTGGTAGCATGTGGGCTATAAGTACCACTCCAGCCGAGGCTTTTAAATTGTCTCCCGTCGCCACGCGGCATAGGGCTTGGTCGACCTCGGCCACCGTACCAATACGAATCAGGTTGTGCAGTAGGCGCAGGATTTCTGTGATTTGGGTTTGAGTGTTCATGGGGGGAGGATGCTATCGGAGATGGTAATCTTCAATCTGATAGGGTCGTAACAGCTTTAGCACAACAAAGGTTGAAATAACTTGCTAATCAGCCAATTGGTAGTAATTTATTATTGATACCCTTATTTCTACATCACATTTTTTGTCACAGTTATTTTTATTTCTGGGAATATATAATGGAAGAAAAAGAATTTTTTAGTCATGGGGATGTTCGCGTTACAAACTCTCGTTTTACGGTAAGTGGTGCCACCTATGCAATGAATGGTGTTACGTCAGTTAAACAACTACAAACAACCCCCTCAAAGGTAGGCCCAGTAATTTTAGCTATCATTGGTGCTGTAGTTACATTTAATGCAGATTCCGGAGGGAAAATTATTGGAATATTGATGTTGTTAGCTGCTATTTTTTGGTTTAAAAAGATACAGCCAGAATATATTGTTGTACTCAATAGCTCATCAGGAGAAGCTCAAGCATTGAGAAGTTATGACAAAAACTATATCCAGAGTGTAATTAATGCATTAAATGAGTCAATTGTGTTTCGTGGTTAAGTAACTTAAAAATAATTGTTATTAGTAACGTACTATAAATGTCTTTACAATATTTAACATTGTAATTGTATGCTTGCTAAAAAATACAACATTTAAGGTGATTGTCATGGCGAAAGTGTTAACATTTCAAGATGCTTTATTATGTTCTGAAAAACAATCAAAAAGACATCTATTATTAGGAAACGGTTTCAGCATAGCATGTAGGCCAAATATATTTCAATATGGAAAATTGTTTGAGCAGGCAGATTTTTCGAAATTATCAACATCTGCAAAAAAGGTTTTCCATAAGTTAGATACTCAGGATTTTGAAAAAGTTATCAGCATACTAAGAGATTCTGCGATTGCACTCAAAGCTTATGAGGATGTCTCTGCTGAACTCCTTGCAAAGTTAAGTAGTGATGCTGACTCACTAAGAGAATTATTAGTGCAAACAATTGCTAGTAGCCATCCTGGATGGCCTGGTGAGTTAGAGGAAAGAGAGTATGCATATTGTAAGGCATTTCTTGATAATTTTAATCGCGTTTATACTTTAAATTATGACTTATTACTCTATTGGGTACATATGCATACACTTGAAGGAGAGGAACCATCTTCAGATGATGGATTTAGAAAGCCATATGAAAACTATGATGCTAATTATGTCACTTGGGACCCCAGTAATAGTCATGACCAAAATTGTTTCTTTCTCCATGGGGCATTGCATCTATTTGATACAGGCGTTGAGTTACAAAAATACACTTGGAAAAATACGAATGTACGTCTTATAGACCAGATTCGTAGTGCATTGAAGAGGAATCTATTCCCTGTGTTTGTCGCAGAAGGTAAAAGCGATGAAAAACTTTCTAGAATCAGACATAATGATTACCTTGCTAAGGCATTTCGAAGCTTTAGTGAAATAATTGGAGCGCTTTTTATATATGGACATTCTTTAGCAGCTAATGACGAGCATTATTTGAAAAGAATAGAGGTAGGTAAAATAAAGCAGCTTTATGTAGGTGTGTATGGAGATCCGAAAAGTGATGGTAATAAAGTAATTATAGCCAGAGCAGAAAGAATGTCGGTTAATAGAGGAATGAAAAGAGGAGGGTTAGAGGTTTACTTTTTTGATGCAGAAACAGCGAACGTTTGGGGTAATAACTAATCGAGGCTATGATACTCTGGTTATTATTGTTTTTGGAATAATTATATTAAATATAATAACCAAATATTAACATGTTCAATGCAAGTTATTTCTATCTCGTCTAATGTAACGTTATCAAACCCCAGCAACGGCCGCTCGCCATACTTCACACCCTGACTATGAACTGACGGCCAATCCCTCAATCCAAAATTATGCACGGCCGCCATCCGTTCTACGCGCCCGACAAATTCGACCACCGCCTCATCAGGCTGCTGTTGGCTTTCATATAGCGCTAAGCAATCATCAGCCCTATGGCCACGAAAAATGAGGCTATAGCTCCCATCATATCGAAGATAAAACGCATTAATCCATTAATGACTTTTGATTTCATCGGCAAAGTGCCTCAACGCGATCAGGTTATTTTTTCCAGATGGCTGACAAGGCGATATCTAACGCAACATCGCCCGAGAAAATAGTGGGATTAACCAGTGAGTTGATCATTTTATTGTGTCAGATCTTCATCATGCAGACCTGTCACTTCCTTTACCAAAGTGCGATCAACACCTTCAGCCAGTAAAGAGTGAGCAATTTTCAAAATCTGTTCCCGCTGGCTTTTTTGGTAGCTTTCAATGAAACCTTCCATAAAACCCTCCTTAAAACCTTCTAATTTTAGACTTTCCGCAATTGTCATAAGTGCTTCCTTGTACTGTGGCGATGGGTCGTATGAGCAATGTTGTCACCAAGTTAATAATAATCAACAGGGGTTACAGCATTGGATTTTGCTACGACTATAGTCCAGAGTTGTTCAACCAAGCAATTAGGTAGCATTACTTTAGGATGAACTTTTTTTCCGTTAAAATAACAAGTTACAGGTATTATTGACGGAAATTCAAACCCGGTTGACTAAAGAGAGTACCCGCGTAAATAAGTCACGCTTGTTGCTCACTCAAAATATTTATCAATCCAAGCACGGTTTTAATATGGCCACTAATGTTTTTGTACATGCTCGTATTAACGCGAGCCTAAACGTTAAAGTAGCCACTGTAATTGTTGGTAATCTACGCTGGATGCATAAGCGTATCACCGGATTCATTATCTGCTTTCAGATTGTCAGAACTTGCATACCTAAGCGGCTGCTGTGCCGTTGATAGACCGAATATTACTATAGCTATTGGATATTAATCAATATCATTGGTATTAAAAATTATTATAGGTACAAAAAAACCGGTTTTAATACCGGCTTGATAAGGAAAAGTTAAAGATGAGTTACTGGCTTGAGTGAGAGCTTTTACGTCTTAAAACGAGTAATTCCTCCAGAAGCTTATCGTAATTTTCAGTTGTAACTTCTAGCTGCTGTAGCAATTTCACTTTTTCGCTTTCAGGTAATTTGTTGAATAATCTTATTAATTCTTTGTGCTGGCTCGTTAGATGATTCCAGCCAGGCTCTTCATGCTCAGAAGGCGGAGGGGGGCCTTTTCGGACATAGCTAAAGAGTTCGCTTAGCTCTGGCCTAATCTCTTCGGGGCTGACCATCAAAAGAGATGCAAACTTAATCACTGCATCCGTATTTAGCGGTGTTACCCCATTTAGATAATGGCTAACTGCACCTTGGGTATTGTAGCCCATGATGTCCGCTGCTTTCTCTTGGGTCAGACCCAGCATCCCGCGTTTGTAGTTCCAGATTGCTCTGAGTCTTTCTGCGGCCTGCAGGTCTTCTTCTGACAATTTTCTCTTCATACCCTCATCATATTATTAAAGGTGTTATTAAAATAATAATAATACTATTGACCTTGAAAAATAACACTACTAATATTCTAATGAATCGAATGGAGGACACTATGAATCGTCTGGAAGCATACCAATGGCTGAGTGAACAATTTAGGTGTGCGATGCTACAGCACCCTAATGGCCGTATTATCAGCATATCATCGCTGATAGGTCTCCTGATCACATTGTTATGTGAGTGACTTCTAATGTGAAGATTTTCTTAACTAATTTCGAGTTAAAATCGAGTTTAATCAGGTCCCCTGTAGGGGGTTAATAATATAAGGATGTTACCCTAATGATTCCTTTTGAAAACTTGATTAAGCTTTTGCCTCCAGATGGTGCGGTTTTAATTCGTTGCCAAAATGGCGAGGTAGTCAGTGTTGAACACTTAAAAGATAAGCAATTTGTCGCGACACTGCCAGTATTTATCGAACTGGCGGAAAGAGCAGGGTATACCATTTCCATGCCTGATGTATGACGGAATAATAGCTCTGTCAGCCTGAACAACTGACAACCTAAGCAGTTGTTGTGTCATCACCCTAGGGGGCAAGATGGCACAACTAACATTTATCAAATTTGCTAATGACACACTAACACCGATCACGTCCGATGTTAGGGAATTCCTGCATTTCAAAATAAAGCTGGGGACTATTCTCAGTGCCTCCATTAATCAGTTTCCTAGTCCAAAGTTTCGCCGCAAATACTCCTCCTTGTTGAATATTTGCTTTGATACTTTTTGCTGCTGTCCAATCGTCCCAGCCGATGATTACTCCGTTATGTCCGTACAATCTATTTTCCGAAAGGAGTGGAAGTGATGACACGTGCGTCGAAAAGATTATCGTCAGAGCAGAAAAACCCAATGCGTGATATTCAACTTGTTCTTGAGCGCTGGGGAGTATGGGCTAAAGACAATTCAGGACTTGATTACTCCTCCATTGCAGCAGGATTTAAAGGCTTACTCCCGTATACAACGTCCTCCCGACCTTCATGCTGTGATGATGATGGATTAGCGATTGATGGTTGTATTTCGCGCTTAAAGCACCATCGGCCCGATGAGTGGGAGTTGATCATCCGACACTATATCTATAATCAATCAAAACGCGCTATTGCACGACAGCAAAAGAAAAATGAAAGAGCAATTAGGATAAGCCTGCAATTAGCTGAGGGTTTTGTGGATGGTTGCCTGGCGATGACGAATATTCGTCTTGAGATGGATCCCGAAATACAAAAATAAGATTTTTATGGGAAAAATGTTGGTGCGGCCGCAAATAGTGCATTAGTCTGATAAAAGTTGGTTATGCAGTAGCAATTATCCAGCTAAATAAACCTCGCCTTGGCGGGGTTTTGTCGTTTATTAACGCTGAAAATTCAAAAAGCTCACTTCGGTGGGCTTTTTCCATTTTAGCTTCCATCACCGTTGACGGTGATATCCCCCCAAAAGCCGATGATTAATTTCTAGGCTTTTTTTTTTGTAAAACTAAAAGGTGTTTATTATGAGCATAAATTCAACTTTGAAATATCCAGTAGTGTTAGTGCATGGCTTATTTGGATTCGATAAAATCGCAGGGATTTATCCTTACTTTTATGGTGTCGAGGAAGCACTGAAAAAAGCAGGCGCAGATGTTTTTGTCGCAACGATTTCCGCGACGAACAGTAACGAAGTTCGTGGTGAGCAGTTATTGAAATTTATCAAAGAAGTGATGACCCAAACGGGGGCAAAAAAAGTTAACCTTATTGGTCACAGTCAGGGGCCTTTGGCATGTCGTTATGTTGCTGCAACGCACCCTGAGCTTGTGGCTTCCGTGACCTCCGTCAACGGGGTTAACCACGGATCGGAAATTGCTGATCTGGTGCGTTCGGCGTTGACTCCTGATCATCTTCCTGAACAGATTGTTAACACTATCATGTCTGCATTTGGTGCATTTATTTCTCTGCTGAGTGGTAAGCCTTTCCTGCCACAGGATTTTATGGCGTCTATTGATGCACTGACGACTGAGAATGTAGCGAAGTTTAATACCCAATACCCACAAGGTTTACCTGAAGTTTGGGGTGGGGAGGGGAAAGAGTTTGATCATGGGGTTTACTATTATTCATGGGGGGGGATTCTAGGGTATAACCCACTCACTGAAGGATTGAATAACCTTGATCCATTGCACCATTCACTCGTTGCTTTATCCCTCTTGTTCACAAAAGAACGGCACCAGAATGATGGTATGGTCGGACGTTATAGTATGCATTTAGGTAAAGTTATCCGTTCGGATTATCAGTTAGACCATGTGGATGCGGTTAATCAAACTGCGGGTATGGTCAGTAGCGAAATAGATCCCGTTCAACTGTATGTAAACCAAGTTGAACTTTTAAAATCAAAAGGTCTTTAATCAGTATCACCCCCTTCTCTCAAGGGAAGGGGGTTAATGACTTCTCCTGATAATCACAAAAGGTACTTAATGAGTGCCATTGATAATATATAACCTAAGCTATTCGTCTAATCAGCGGGGCTTAGGTTATGTATCTAATAAAGACGTATTGAAGAGTTTTAGAGCTAAAACCCACCAACTTTAGGCCCAAGGTAAACATCAATGAGACTCATCGTTGCCAGAGTGCCGGTATACTTCACCACAGATCAAGACAACGTCTGGCCTTCTTTCATGCAGACGCAGAGCGACGGCCATACACTCATGGCGTGTTGTGTAGATATCATCAGTGACAGGCAGAGCCTCGCAAGCATCCATCCCGCAGGTGCTAACCAATAAAACAAATCCTATGAGCATATATTCTCCTTATTTATAGGATTTATATGAGTATAGCCTGTTTGCCGCAGAGATTGCCTGCTCGTTTTGTATTGAAGAAATAGGCACTCATGATTTGCTTAAATATCAGTCAGGTCTGATTGCAGCGACGACAGTCGCTTCCTAAAATAGTGATAAATTGGCATCATGTCGGATGAATTGGTTTTTTAGGATATGTGATGAAACAGTTTCCTTTTGATAAACGTTACGAGATTGAAGATGCCAACGGCATCATTGAGTTCTATATTGATGGTGATGAGTATATTCGTGGTTTGGACGGTGTACCGGGCTACCGAATTGATGGTTATGAAGTATATGAACATAATGCAGCAGCAAAACTTGCTGGCTTCCTTGAAGGGAAGCATATAACAACACCGGATGCCGATATCCTACTGACGATTTTGGATGATCAGCAACCGACGGATTAATATTAATTTTTTTAATGATAACCTGCCGGAGTCGCAATGAATCAGCAAACCATGACCTTGTACACCGATACTGATTTTTTTAGCCCTTATGTGATGTCTGTATTTGTGTCACTGACAGAAAAAGCGCTCCCTTTTACATTAAGCGCAATTAACCTGTCCACTGGGGAGAATTTGCAGGAAGCCTATACCCGGCTCTCCACGACTCGTCGTGTACCGACACTGGTTGTTGATGATTTTCAGTTATCTGAATCTTCTGCGATATCAGAATATCTGGAAGAACGTTTTCCCTCGCCGGATTATGCGAGAATTTACCCACAAGATAGGCAAGAGCGTGCTCGAGCGCGTGAAATACAGGCGTGGTTACGCAGTGATTTTATGCCCATTCGTACTGAACGCTCAACGGAAGTCGTGTTTGCCGGATTAAGGTTATCGCCTTTATCTGATAGTGCTCAACAAGCAGCCAATAAGCTTATTTCAGGGCTGGAGCCTTTATTATCAGATGGCAGAAAATATCTATTTAATGAGTGGTGTATTGCCGATACTGATCTGGCATTGATGCTTAATCGTCTGGCCTTGCATGGTGACTCGTTACCAGAATATCTCCGTCAATATGCGAGTTATCAGTGGCTGCGCCCATCAGTACAACAGTGGCGAGCATTGTCGCAGAAGTAGACGAAAAGCCTAAGCGGTGGGGAGGGACCCCCTAGTAAGACTAGATAGAGAGACAATTGAGCGTAAAGATTGCTGATTAAATAAATTGAATCTGCTGTTTTATCAAACTGTTAGCTTCAAATGAAAACAATTTAAGCAGCATATGAGCAGAGAGGGGGTGATTGTGCTACACTATGCGGCCGATAATCAAGGATAAAACATGAAAAAAGTCTCAATCATTGCTCAGTGCTTAATAAACGCTAAGAGTTTCAGTGAGATGTCTGAAGCTGAATCCTCGATAAAAAAGGTTTTCAACGATAGTTACGCAGATCACTCTTTTGATGAATGGAATACTGACGTTTCTACGTTGAGTGCAAACCGTATTATCAGCCTGGTTGCCGGTGCTTCTAAGGTTCGGGTCAGAGGATTGATCCAAGAATTATGGAATCACTGATAACAATTCAAGGGTTTCCAATAACCTGCCTACCACTTCACTGCGCCATGCATGCCCGCCATGCTGCGTGGTGAATGTGTTCTCCCCGTGTTTTTCCATTTCCTGCTTGTCTCTTTCCGTTGTCTTCCGCGAAACCGATGACTCCCAGTCATAAAAAGCGGGTCCGGTACAGGTAATCTAAGTAAACGCTGACCACTCCACGGTTTGTTGCCGTTGGTTAACGTAATCTAACGAGGTTGTACAACTGAGAGGCGATCCTATGTCATTTTTTGATAGCGTTAAAAGACTGGTTAGCAGTGCTACAGTAAAAATTAAGTGCCCAGACTGTGACGCGACTTCTGAGCAGAGTTCAGATAAAGTGCAGAAAAACAGCGCACTGGTCTGCCCTAAGTGTGGCTGCTTATTTTTACCTAAAGACAAACATTAATGGCGTTGAAATTAGCCAAAGATCATAGATGCCCACCGCAGCAGCATAAGTGCGCCGCAGATACAGAGTAACACTACAAACATTTTCCAATGTTTTGTATGAAAGCGTTTGGTCACCATCGAGTCCTTATTGGGTTTCACTATTATTGTCTGGCAAGGCGCAGCTCTACGGGACTTATTTGTCCACCGTAACTCAGTTATAGTAGCGAAAAATTATGCTGATGCGAGCGTTAGTTCGTGCCGATAAAGTGTAATATGCGTTGCATCAATAATATTACGAATAGGAATAATGAAACTATGGCTACAATCCCACAAAAATATGAAAACGCTGAGCGTTGGGCTTTCGGTGATACCGAGCAAGTGGCAGATGATTTATTGGCGTTGGTACTAAACGGCACTAAAACAGCGACCTGTGCGGCATTAGATGACGAGGGTGTTCCGCAAGCGGGCGATCTATTTGTGGTGGTCAATGGTCGCAATGAGCCAGTATGTGCAGTAGAGCTGACCGATGTTGAACTGAAAACGTTTGATCAGGTTGATGAGGCTCATGCCTTGGCTGAAGGTGAGGGCGATCGGACGCTGACTTATTGGCGTAAGACACAACAACGTTTCTTTGAGGAGTACGATATGTTCTCTCCAGAGATGATGCTGATTTGTATGCAATTCAAAATGCTGGAAAAATTCTGATAGCTGATTGTTACTGATTGAGTATTGGTTCGCCAGTATTATCGATTGGTAGGAGAAGATACCGTCACTCATATGTTTTAACTATAGGTTGACGGTTCTTCTTGTTGTAATAATCAAGTTACCTTCATTACCCAGGCATCCTGGTTTTGGTCATAATGTTTCTTGTAGAGCAGCCGATCTTTACCATCGAGTGTTGCTGGAATACTGGTATGTTCGTCCCACCCATCAAGCTGCATACACAAGTCAGGATCCGATTTACAGGGGATACTGAGAGTATGTTCGCCTTTCTCCAGTGGCGCAGATAACACGGCGTCATCCACTTCGAAATCTCTGATTTTTACCACAGTTTTTACCATAAAGACTCCTTTCTAGTTCAGTGGTATGAGGTATGACCAGATTGGTCACTCAATGAGAATAGCTGAGCTAAAAAAAAAGCGCCAGAAGGCAGGGTTAAAAAATGTAGCATTTCATTAACAAGGGAGTTCGGCCAGATTAAATTGGTTACGGCCATTCTTCTTCGAGTAGTAGAGCGCCTGATCTGCGGTCAGCATCAAGTCTGCCTGATCAGTAATTCCCGCGTGCTGGTGGGCTTGATAGACTGTTACCCCAAGGCTGATGGTGACTTTACGGAATTTACTGTCACTGTGCTTAATGCCCATCGCACGGATAGATTGCAAAATATGCTCGGCAACCAGACTGGCCCCTTTTTGATCCGTGTCAGGAAGAATCGCCGCAAACTCTTCTCCGCCGTAGCGTGCAACGATATCAGTGCTGCGTTTCAATGACTTGCGCAATGCTCTGGCGACCAATCGCAGGCAAGCATCACCGGAGATATGACCATAGTAATCATTGAAATTCTTAAAGTAATCAATATCAATCATTAAAATCGCCAATGGAGAGTCTGAACGCTTTGCCCGCATAAATTCATGGGCTAGTACTTTTTTGAACTCCCGACGATTAGGTAATTTGGTCAGTGAATCTGTTCTGGCTTGAATTTCTAGACGGCGATTAGCTTTGATGAGCTTAAGCTCCAGCAATTTTCGCTCATGGATATCTTCTGCTGTGCCGTACCAACACAGAACATTGCCGTTATCATCAACGCTAGGCACCGCGCGGATGCGCATCCAGTTCCAGCCCTTTTCCACATGACAAAAGCGAATTTCGACGTCCAGTGGCTCTTGTGTTTGCAGCGAGTGCTCCCAACTTATCAGTGTTGGGTGGCGATCATCCACATGAATGGTTCGCAGCCACTTATCTGCCAGCGCTTCTTCGCGGGTCAATCCGGTTATCTTTTCAAAACGAGAGCTGACATCGGTAATCATCCCGTCAGGGGATGCGGTCCACGGAATCTGTGGGTTCAGCTCGACCATATTACGATAGTGCTGCTTACTGCTGCGCAGTTTTTCTTCCATTTCTTTCAAGGGAGAGATATCTATCATGGCGACAGACAAGCCGCTGACTTGACCACTGGGGTAGCGGGCGGCATTGAGCCGCATGAAAAATACCCGTTTCTTATCCGGCATCTGAAATTCAGCATCGGGGATGGTGTCATTGCAATAAGCTTTTAACAGGGCGCTTTGCAGAATAGGGACAATACTGGGCAGGAAGTCCGCCACTTTGCGTCCATTCACTTCCACAGTATTTTTACCCAATAATTCAGCGAGATAGTCATTAATTGTCAGATAACGCAGGTTGGTATCGATAAAACAGAGACCCGCCGGTGCATTGGAATAGATGGATTCCAGTTCAAATAAGCGCTTACCGGCGTCATAAGGTAAATTGCTCAGATCTCGATCAATACCTCGATAGCCTTTGAACTCTCCATTGTCGTCAAATAGGGGAATACCACTGGTTTCCACCAGCACTTCGCTGCCATCTGCGCGGATATTACGGTTTTGTAAGCCAGCGAAAGGGATGCGGGCCGCTGCAATTTCAGCAAATATTTTACCCACCCGACTCGCCTCTTCTTTCGGCATAAAATCAAATGGAGTTTTGCCGATAACTTCATGGGGAAGGCGTCCAAGAAGCTCAATGGATTTTGCTGATGAAAACGTATAACGGCCGGCAGCATCAACTTCCCAGATCCAATCTGAGTTATTTTCGATGATGTCCCGTAAGCTGTTCATTTCATTTAACAGGCCAATGTCAGCTGAATTTTCCCGATTATCGTAATCAGTCATGATGCCCACTCCTGTTAATCGCGGCTTTCCTTAGGTAGAAATCTGTCGGCTATTATTTAAGCCCGCAGATTGTATAACAGGGACAGATTTAGTACAGCTCAATCGGAATATTCTTATCTACAAATGACTTTTTAGTTTTTTATCGACAGACAAATAATAGTTTTCAATGTTAATCCATTGATAGATATAGAGTGGATATTTTGTTAACCATCAATAGACCAGTGTCAGGCTGACATTATCCTGATAGCTGCCCGGTGTGCGCAGAACCTGATTGGGATTAATCACCGCATGAAAAGGTACCAACTGTTGAGCACCGGTGCCTGTTCCGGGTTGCATCGAGGTGGAATTCCATAACGTGGTGCCTGTGGTGCCTTGATACAGTTGATATTGTAAATAGTCAGTGACTGTGGGGGATATCAGTTTCATTTGCTGCCAGCCAGTCACCGGATTATCGCCGGTAGTGACATAAGTATTGAACGTCGAGCCTTTGGTGCAGGTGAGGGTGACCGTTTGGCTGACGGGGCTAAATTGCCCAACCAAGGCGAAACTGCCAAAGTTCACCTCCTGAGCACTGTTAATCGCACAATTTTTGCTGACCACCAGTGTCACTGTAATCGTGGAGACATCCGTTCCTGTCCCTGTGCCTGTCCAATAGCCCCCCACACAGGCCCCAAGCGCGGCAACCTTACAAATATTATATGTCCAGGCCAGATTGATTACATCGGTATAGGTGCCAGCACTGATGTTCACATTAATGGCCCCATTGGTTCCGGTGCGGATAAAAATAGGCAGGTTGGCGGTGACACCGGTAAGGCCAACGACCAGCAAATTAGATCCGCTATAATCCAGTATCCCATTAATACCCAGTGCCGGAGTAAAAGATCCGGTGCGATAAATGGAGTAGGGAATAAGATCTCCCGCCGCATTTTTGAGATTCAAATTATTGGTGGTGCTGGCTATTTTGGCGGATAACGTAAAAGAGGAGAGCAAACTGACCCCAAGACCGGCGCAGGCCAGTGCGGTATTGCCCTGAGCATTAACGACAGTGGTATTCGCGGCCACAGAAGAGCTGGGCGGTAAGGTGACGGAGCCAGAGGTAAAGGTGCAGGAGTCCGCCTGAGCTAAGGGGGCAATAAATCCGCTGAGTAAGATCAGTAACGCCATGATATTGGCGGCCGCCGGATAACGGTATTGTTGTGTTTTAAGTTTCGTCATATTTGCTCCGTTGCACCCTCGGTATTTTCTTGGTTATTGGCAGATGACAGTGCCAATATTCTGTATTCCCGTGCTGGCTTTCAGCGTGAACTGCACATAGCAATGAGCACCGTTATCCGCGCGAATTATTTTCAGTCTGTTTTGTGGCTTAACCTGCTCGATATAGGTAATGCCATCCCAGCCGACATAACTGACGGGTTTGGCATTAGTGGTAAATACCGGGCTGCCTTTAGGTAAATCTTTACCCGATGGATCGGTAATATGCAGTGTCGCCGCCGTAATTTGTTGGAGTGGGAAGTCGAGTAAATAGCCACTGCGTTCACTGATCGCCAGACGACGTTCAACTTCGGGCATAGAGACATCTGCGGGCAGGCTCATTGGGTCAATCTGGAATCTCGCCTGATAATAAGAGGTGACATTCGGAATTAATAAATAACCTTTGTCGTCGGTTGTACCTATTATCTGATTTTCGTAACTGACCGGAATTTGTCCAAAACCATGGGTTGAGACCAAGGCAAATGCATCATTAATGGTGTTACTGGCATAGATTCCGCGATTCATCATGACCAGCGAGCCGCTGGCCTCAGCCCATGTATGATAATCACCTTCGCCGCCATAGACCCCAATCCGACTCTCCATTACACGAGTTCGCCAGATCAAATCCGCTTGTTGATAGCTGCTATTTGCACCGGAACCATTGGCATACGCCATATTCCAGCCCAATCCACCGTCAGTGGGGGTTGCGCGACTGTAGTTGACTCTTTGACTCCAATTGTTGTCCGTATCACGGACCGTGCTGATGCTGCCCGCTCCCCATTCGCCGAGTGGAATACTGAAGACCAATTGCGCGTTATAGCCTTGGCTACCCAGTTCGCGGTTTACTGAGAAATAGAGGCTGGTATTGCTGAAGATGGAGGTGCTGTAGCTGACATTGACCAGCCGTGTTCGCTCTCCTAATGCATCGCTGACATCAAAATAGCCGGTCCCGAGAGAGCCATAGCTCCCCAAACCTATACTGGCGGTGATTTGATCGGTACGGCGGCTAAGCCGATAATCACTTTTATAATTGGCCAGATCGCCGTAGTTGGCGCTGCGCATGATGCGCTGGGCATTGAGGCTAAAAATAGTATTGCTGTAGCTGTAGCCGAGTGAATGTTGATTACCGCGTCCTCCGTAGCGAGAGGAAGAGGGTAATTGCGTGTTTTCGCTGTCAAATTCGGTGGGTGCTATCCCACTGCCCAAGGCGTCATTACCTGCATGGCTGACACTGTAGGAGCTGTTCAGCACCCCATAATTTCCGACACGCAGGCCCACACCCCCCCCGACCACATTCAACTGTTGCGCCACATCCGCCCGGCCCTCCAGTGTTAACCAAGGCGTCGTGCCATAGCGGACGACCCCACTGGCGACCGGATCGCTATAATCGGCGGAACGAATGCCATAATTTTGGCGAATCATGCCACTGGAGACACTGAAATCCCATAAGCCGGGGGTGAGTAGCTCGCTGGCGACATAAAACGGAATCGTCGTGCTGACTTGCCGCCCTAGCGCATCGGTGGTGACAACGGTAGCCTGTCCAGCCCCATTGATCCTTGGCCCATTATCGATAACAAAAGGGCCGGGGTTAACAGTGGCAGATTGCGCTCTAAAGTTATCAATATAGAGATCGACCGTGCTGGGAATCGCGGCTTGGCCAGCGAATTGGGGCAGTGGGTAGGTGACTAAATCTGGGCGAATGGCGAAATTACGTGAGACTTGCAGCCCGCCAACGCGCACAGAACTGCTCCAAGCCAGCGAGCCGGTTATTAGATCGCCCGCAGTGTAACTAAGAATATGTTTTTCATCATTAAATTTCCACTGGGTGTCATATCGGACATAGCCTTTGTCTACCGTGATGTTGTCGGTATCTGTCAACGCGGAGCGATAAACCCCGGTGTTACTGAGCAAGCCGAAGCGACCAAATAGGCGCTGTTCAGTCCAGGCGGAAATAGTGCTCGGCTGATCACTGCCGCTGCCCTGACTGGCATAGACGTCATAGTTGAATAGCAGGCCGAGGCTGCTTTGCGCCAAATTGTAATCATCTGTCGCCGAGACATTAATACGCTGTTGGGGGAGCCATTCACTGGGGATATCAATGAGTAGCCGCTGGTTATTGCCTTGATAGCTGACCTTCACTTTATCCATGTTATCAATGGCAACTTCGGGTGTATTTGATTTGGGAATCGGCAGTCCCACCGCTTTTAGTTGTTCAGGCGACAGATAGTAGTGCCCATCACGAAATACCACGGGCACCGCCTCCCCGTAGTTGCGGTCATTCACCACCAGTTCAAGGTATAAGGTGGTGTCAGGCATCACTGCGGCAGAGGGGGGTGGCGGTAAATCATCCCCTTTTACTGTTAGCGGCAGTAAAGCAGGGAAGATGATTGAGCCATACATCAATGTCAAAAATGGCGACAGCCTGAATCTGATAGTCATCCCAAACCCTAACGTATTGACAGTTATTCCTGTTTATCAATGTATTAGCAGTACCTTGATCCATAAAACTGTTTCATCAGTTTTGTCTATTGATGAGGGATAAGGGTGGGTTTGGTATTACTGTTCACCGATGCAGTTAATTGCCCGGTGCTGGCTGATGCGGGTACTTCAAAGCGCATTTCACTGCCCGGCAACACATAACCCATTAGCCCATTATTGATGTTTTTATTCTGCAAACTGACTCGAGAAATACGGGCATGGGTCTGCCCCTGATTGCGGATAGTCAGCCATTGCTTACCTTCGCGGGTGATGAGTTTGTAACTGAGGCTCAGTGGGAAGAAAGTCGCAGGATTGTTGGCATCTTCCGGTTTCAACCCCTCTCCATAGATAAAGAGCGGGACGGAGTAGCGCATCTGAAATTTTAGCCCCATATTCAGTGAAGGCGTTGACGCATCTTCAGCAGGGTCTTTGCGTGGGATCTCATCAATCAGTATTCGAAATGCCTGCTCCTGACCCGGCGGAACTTGGGTATTTTTAATTAGCCTGATCAGTTGGCGCTGGCCCGGTAAAATTGTGGCAACTGGCGGGCTGGCGAGAACCTGTGACTGACTGCTGTAGTCTTCTTTTCCCTCTTTTTGTTGCCATCCCAAGACCCGAATTTGCATATAAACCGGCTGACTATCTTTATTCTCCAGCCACAATGCCGTGGCTTTTTCATTATTGGCGATCACCGGATCAATCGGCCAGACCAGTACAGAAGAGGCGGCATAAGCCAAGGGGCTGGCTAACGCAGTCGCTAATGCAACCATAGATGAAAGTGATGTTAATTTTGTCATAGTGATTTCTCCTCGGCATCATGCCTAATACTTAATCGGTCGCTAATAATTGAAACCAATAACGCGTTGTATCCTCTGGCCGTTCAGTAGGTGACCGTCACTAATAATGTGTCGGTATAATTACCCGCCGTTGGCAAAGTATTGCTGGCAAATAATTGCGCATATAAATTGATTTGCTGGGTGGTATTGGTGGCGTTAAAAGCTTTGGTGGTCCCACCGTTGCTGCCACTGCCCCAAATGACGCTGTAGGCGCTGTCCTGAAATATTTGATAGAGCAGAAACTCGCCCGTGGTGCTGTTCAGTAGCCGTCTGCCAGATGAGATATTACCCGCGCTGTTGGCCCCGCTATTGAGTGCCAGTGTCATACTGGTGGTGGCGTTACATTGGATCACTATTGAGCCGGCGTTTTGACTTGAGATGATGTTGATAGCGGTGGAGAGTGACGAGACATTGCCAAAATTCAGGGCGCCAAAGCTAGTGGCATCGGCAGTGCCACTGCCCAGTATGCAGCCGGGTAATATTGTTGCTTTAACGGCAAAAGGGCTGGTCAGGGTATCCCCATAACTATTCGCCACAGAGAAGCTGAGTAGGTTAAGCAGCAGCAACTGGGTTAATGTCGGGTAGAAACGATTTTTTGCCATATTCCCCCATCCTTACCAATTGATGGTGACTTGAACGGTATCGGTGTAAGCCCCTGCCGCAGGGGTGCTTTGTGCCGGTATTAGCCCATAAATGGGCAAGATTATCGGCTGCCCAGTAGCCACCTGTGAAACCCCCACAATGTTGTCCCAAATATGGCTGTGGGCTGCGTCGGTATACAGGTTGTAATTCACATGTTGGCCTATTGGCCCACCCGCCAAATAGCGGCTGCTGGTATTGCCGCTTTGCCCGCCACTGAGTAATACGCTAAAGCTGGTTTTGTTACTGCACTGAACCGAAATGGCCCCGTTGTTGGTTTGCCCGGTCACAGCAATCGGAGTGTTGAGGACGGTGGCTGAGCCAAAATTCAAGCTCCCAAAGCTGGTGGCCCCGCCAACAAGCGTGCCCGCGATACAGGTCGGCAATAAGGTGGCGGTGACTGTGATGTTGGCGGTCTTGGTTACGGCATAGACCGGATAAGCTCGCAGTAATGACAGACAGATAAAGAGCCATAACAGCGCCATTTTCTCGTCATTGATCGGCGAGTTATCCGGGGTGATATCCCATATCATGTTCACTACCAAGAGACAGTCACGTTTACCGTGTCGGTATAGGTGCTCACACTTGGTGTTGTCTGTACCGGGACTTCACTGTAAATGGTGAGTGGGATAGGGGTGGCGATGGCCGTTGCAGTGCCCGTGAGCAGCCCAGCGCCAGATGTCCCCCACGGGACGGTATAGGCACTGTCGTTATACAAATTGTAATTCACAAACTCTGATGTCCCGCCAGCTAATCGGCGTTGGTTCGAGGAAGCATGGGTACCATTATCTATTGCGATGCTGTAGGCCGTTCCGGCGCTGCAATATAAATTTAGCGGGCCATTGCCGCTATTGTTATACGCCTGTCTGATGCGGACATTTAAGTCGGGTACTGAACCAAAGTTAACCGTGCCTAAGTTAGTCAGCCCTCCGGGGGCTGTACCGTCATTGATATAGCATCCGGTGATGATTGATAATGTGAGTGCCAACGACCCTGATATCGTCCCTGCACTTTCTACTGGTGGAGCGGATTGCAATAAAGCCATCGCACCTATAATCAGTAAGGGTTTCTTCATCATTTTTTCCTTAATCATATAATTTGAAGCCAGACAGTCTAAAACCGAGTTGTGCCAATCACGTCGCGCAACTGAGATTTATGGAGCTAATCATTAAAAATTCTAGACATTTAATTAATAGCAGTAAGATTTGGAAAGTGTCTAAAATTAATTAAAAAATCGCGCATCTATGTCATTTTTATCATTTATTTTGTATTTGCTGGATTCGGAGGAGTGAATCTGCTACTCCTCTCTATTTAAGCAAAATTGATGCTTTCGTCGTGAAATATTGATTTGAATCCATTCAGCATAAAAATTAATTTGAAATTTATTTTTATGCTGTCGATAATCATTGATTAGATTTATTTTTAGAATATTTTACGGCGACCCAGAGTCCCGTCATCCCTAATAGCGCCGCGACGGCGTAAGTGAGTCGCATCCCTTCACTGATTTGGCTAACAGTCGCCCACTGAATATCGTGGGATGAGCTAGCAAACGCAAAAATAGCCCCCATGACTGATGCGCCCGTCATTAACCCCAGATTGCGCGCAAGGTTCAACATGCCAGAAACCACCCCCCTCTGGTCGGCCCCGACCGCACTAATCATCACTGTATTGTTTGCCGCCTGAAAGATGGCATAGCCCGCCGTCATCAGGCAGACCGGTACGACGTAACCCAGGATACCCGCAGCAGGCGATATCATCGTTAACACCATTGCCCCGAGAGTAAGAGCCGATAGCCCGACAATTACCATGCCTTTAGCCCCGAATCGGTCCACCAGATAGCCAGCAGGCACGCCACACAATGCGGCAATCACCGGGCCGCCTGACATGGCTAACCCGACCCACTCAGCGGGCAGGTTTAAGGCTAGCGAAAGATAGAATGGCCCCACGACCAGAGTCGCCATCATTATTGTGGTGACTAATACACTGGTGATCAGCCCGCTACGCAATACCGGTTGGCGTAACATTGCGATTTGAATTAATGGATATGCCGCTCTACTTTCGGCCCAGCCAAAAAGTCCGACACCGATTGCAGCTCCCACGAGTAGGACGAAGTTGAGCACTGTGAATGTGCCGTGACCCAGTGTCATCGAGAGCGCGTAGAGGGCCAAGGTTAAGCCCAGTAGTAATATGCCGAGGGGATCAAAACCGGTTATGGGCTTTGGGGTTTGTGGTGATGGGGCGGCAGGCGGCGGCAGGTAGCGGGAGACCAGTAGCCATGCCAATAGCCCAAAAGGGAGGGTGATCAGGAACATGGCGGGCCAGCCGAATTCGGCAATTAACACGCCGCCGAGTGATGGCCCAAGGGCCGTCCCAATGGCGGATAGGGTGCCCAGCATTCCCATGACGCGCCCCGTTTTCCCCTGACTGATGGTTTCCCCCACCAATGCCAGTGTGAGTGTCATCATGGCGGCGGCCCCCAATCCCTGAAATACGCGGGCCGCAATTAACAGCTCAATGCGGGGGGCCAGTGCACAACCCAGCGAGGCGAGGGTGAATAGTGCAATGCCTGCTTTCAACAGCAGGCGCTTATTGATGATATCTCCCATGCGCCCAATGGTGATAGCAGAGGTGGTAATGGCCAGTAAATAGGCTAAAACCACCCATTGCGCCTCTTGAAATGAGGCGTTGAACGCCTGAGTTAAAGTGGGTAATCCGACATTGGCAATACTGGTGGCGAGTGAAGAGAGCAGCATCGGCAGTGAGAGGCTGATGATGACTTTTCGTAATGTTGTTTTATCGGCAACGGAAATATCAATGCTATTGGTATCACTTTTCATCTATGGGTTAACGCCTGAAAGACCAGAACAAAAGCCTATGCCATTGCATAAGCTGGCGGAAGACGCACGACATACAGCTTATTGATGCGTTTGACGCCATGTTATGTGTCACTGTGCTAGAGTTAGAACATGACAAAACCTGATTTGAACTTATTAATTACCCTGAACGTGCTACTGGCAGAGGGCAGTGTGGTGCGTGCGGCTCAACGATTAGGGCTTAGCCCTTCGGCGATGAGCCGAGCACTGGCGCGATTGCGTAAGACGACGGGCGATCCCTTGCTGGTCAGGGCCGGGCGGGTGTTAGTACCGACACCCAGAGCGATGGAACTGCGGGAGCAGGTTAGCCAATTAGTGCAGGAGGTGACCTCGGTTCTGCGCCCAGCGGAGAGGTTGGATCTCACTCAGTTGATGCGCACTTTTACGTTGCGCACCCGTGATGGCTTCGTCGAAAACTTTGGTGCGCCATTGCTGGAACGAGTGCGTCAGGAAGCACCGGGCGTACAGTTGCGTTTTATGCAAAAACTGAATAAAGAGAGTGCACTGCTGCGTGAGGGGATCGTGGATTTGGAGACCGGAGTAGTGAGCAGTATGACCAGCCCTGAGTTGCGCACCCGAGCACTGTTCAGTGACCATTTTATTGGGGTGGTGCGGGCCGGTCATCCTTTGAGCGAAGGGGGGATAACTGCCGCCCGTTACGCGGCGCAGGGCCACATTATGATCTCACGGCGTCAGGGCCACAAAGGGGGGATTGATGATGTATTGCAACAACTGGGGCTGGAAAGAGAGGTGTTGACTTCGGTTGACGGCATTTCGACGGCATTGGCACTGGCGAAAGATTCTGACTTGATAGCCACAGTGCCCGAACGCCATAGCCTGAATCTCCGCCGTGGGATGTTCAGTTTCCCACTGCCGATAACCTTGCCCAGTATCACGATATCGATGTTATGGCATCCACGAATGGATGCCGATCCGGCACATCGCTGGTTGCGTCAATGCGTGCAAGAGGTCTGTGGCATGGACTATCAGGGCAACTCACAACGAACTGCCCTGATTAATCCTTAAAAGCGAGGGATGGCGGTTCCCCAGTTGCGCCACTCCTTCGGCTCTTCGGCATTCAGTAAGAAGTGCTGATTCACACTGGCTTTGGGTGCCAATGGCGTGGTCGGTGGGGTAGCGAAGGCAATTCCGCCGCGAATAAATTGTTGGAAGGTGCCACTTTTCACCACACCGCCGGTCAGACCGAACTCGAGGTTATAACCGGATGCCAACCAGAAGACACTGTTTTGCCGCACCAATTGCTGGAACTTCTGACTGATGCGCAGCGAAACTTGCACGCGATCAGACATCGCACCCAGATTAAACCCAGTGACGGTTCCCACTTCAAGCCCCCGGAACAGCACGGGTGTCCCGACCTGTAAAGAGCCAGCTTCTGCGGTATCGAGAATAATGCTAAGGCCATCGAGATAGCGAGAGTCGGTGATAGTGGCGGTTTGCAGCTCAAAAATCCGTAGCGTGTCGCCTTTACCCGGCTCCACATTTATGTATGGCTGGAAGAGGGTATCCAGATTACTGACCCCAGCAGCCGAGATCTCTGGCGACACAATGGCGAAGCGGCTCCCCCCTCGGGCAAAGTTCTGCACATATTCCGGGTAGAGTACCGCCTTAGCCAAGACTTCATTGCGCTCGGGGATCAGCTTGAGCGATTCAACCTGACCAATATTGATGCCCAGATAGCGAATCGGCATACCTGCCGCCAGTTTACTGGCGTCAAAGGTGCGCAATGTAATCTGGCTGCCGACCGCCCGTGCGGCGGTTTCATTGCCATACAGGGTACGCTTGGTCCCTTTGTCCAGTGTGACTCCTTCCAGATTATCGAAGCTGATAGCCCCTTTTAAAGCGCGATTCAGCGGAGATGCCTGCACGGTTAAGCCACTGCCGTTAAGCTGCACTTTTGCGCCCCCTTCGGCCCAGAAAATACTCTTATCAGTTAGCAGCTTGCGATATTCTGGCTGAATATAGACATCCACTTCGAACTCATTGGCTTTGGGCCTAATCTGAGTAATTTCGCCCACCTGAAACTTGCGATACAGCACCACTGAACCGGTTTGCACATCCGGCAAGCTGCTGGCGGTCAATGTCAGCGTGGTGGCCGGGGCGTTACCTAAAATGCCATCAGTCGCTTTAGCTATGCTGCTATACAGCGGATACTTATTCAGCGGATCGCCTTTACCGCCCGGCAATATCAGAATGCCGCCATCAATCCACTCCTGCGCGCTGGCACCCTGAATATCAATGCCATCAATGCCGAGTTTGACATCAAGGCGACTGTTCACCACAAACTTACTGTCTTTATGCACCAGATCGCGGTATTTAGCTTCAATGGCTGCCGTGAAGTTCACTCCGCTGGCGGACAACTCGCGTGTGAGTACTTGACCGATTTTGATGCCATGCAACGAAATGGGTTGGCCGACATCAATGCCATAGCTTTGAGGTGCGGTTAATTGTAACGCCAGCACATTGGGTTGCTGCAACAAGCTTTTGCTGCTGGGCAGAACTGTGAAGTGCTTTTGCGGCTCGCCTTCACCGGGGATAAGCTCCAGTGTATTGCCCGTCAAAAGCTCACTCAGCTTGGCATCACTCAGACTAATTCGTGGGCTATTCATCTCAATGCGGCTACCCGTGCGCATCAAATCGACCACGGAAGGATCAATGGTCAGTTCACCTGTCACTCTGCTGTCCGGCTGGAGGGTCATTTTGGTCAGCGTACCCACTTGTAAACCCTGATAAATCAGTGGGGTGCGCCCCTCACTTAAGCTATTGCCATTGGGTAAATCCAGCGTGATCGCCACGCCGCGTTGGCTGTGTGCTAAGTCAGGATAAAGTTGGAAGGGTTGGTCCGGTTTGGCATCCTGACTTTTTTGTGGCGAGTCAAAGGCAATCGCGCCATTGACCAGCGCCGCTAGACTTTCCATCTGTACCGACGCACCGCTCAGACTGAAATCGCCTTTAAAACCAGAGACATTCCAGAAACGGGTATCATTTTTGACCAGTTTGGCAAAGCGACGATCAATCAGCACATCAATAACTACGCCGTTATTATCCGGCGCAATGTTGTAATCGTACACTTTGCCCACCGGAATTTTACGGTAGTAAACCAGTGAACCACTATTGAGTGACCCCAAGTCCGGTGCATGAAGATGAACCATCAATTCGCCGGTATTGAGGCGAAATTTGGGTTGGGTATCCAGCGCTGTAAAGTGGCTCTGCGGTTTGCCTTCGCCCGGCATCATGCCGATATAGTTCCCGCCCACCAAGGCATCCAAGCCAGAAACGCCCGCCAAAGAGGCTTTCGGCGTCACTAGCCAGAACTGCGTGCCGTCGCGCAGTGAATCTTCCATATCGTTTTTGATACTGGCGGTAACTTTAATATTACGCAGGTCATCATCGAGACTGATGGATTGCACCATCCCAACCTCCACACCCTGATAGCGAATGGGGGTGCGCCCCGCCACAATCCCGGCGGCAGACTGGAAATCAATGGTGACTTCTGTGCCACGCTCTTGCCAGTTGTTATAGACCAGCCAACTGGCGATCAGCAGGGCAATAAAGGGCAATAACCAGAAAGGGGATATCCGGCGTTTATGCTTAATGTGAGCCTCAGTCGGTGTACTCGGCGTTTCCTGTTGCATGTGCATCCCAAATCAATCGGCTATCCAGCCATTCGACAGCAAGAATAGTCAAAATGACCGCAGTCCCAAAATAGAAGGCTGCTGGCCCCATAGTGAAGGAGAGGAGCTGATCACGATTAATCAGCGACATCATTAACGCAATAACAAAGAGATCAAGCATTGACCAGCGGCCAATCCAAGTAATCAGTCGCAGTAAACGCATGCGGGTTTTTAAGCTGTGCTGTGTCTTGAGATGAATGCTGAGCAACAAGGTGATCAGGACAATGACTTTGGTAAAGGGCACCAGCACACTGGCAATAAACACCACAGCGGCAATGGGCAGGTTACCCGATGAGGCCAGAGAGACGACGCCAGAGAAGATCGTATCCTCCATGCGAGTCCCGTTGGCATAAACAATGGATATGGGTAATAGGTTAGCAGGCAACAGTAAGACTATCGAGGCAATGAGCGCCGCCCAGGTTTTTTGGAGGCTATGGCGACGGCGATGGCGTAAAGGGGTGTGGCAACGGGGGCAGCGTCCACGCTCATCAGAGTGTCCGGTGTAGTGGCATGACAAGCAGATGCGCAATGTTTCCCGTGGGCCGGAGGGCTGCTCTTGCGGATAGAAGCGCTCCCACAACTGCTCTAGATTTAGGTGCACCAGTGTCAGAATACTCAGTAATGTTAAGGCCAAATACGCGACCAAGCCGCCACCGGGCATCACGTCAGCGTACTCTTTGACCTTAATGCAGGCCACTGCCATACCAATCAGGTAGATATCCAGCATCACCCACTCTTTTAACCGCTCTAGCATCAGTAATATGGGCCGCAGGTTCATGCCAATTCGACTGCCAATGCGCAGATAAAGAATCGATACGGTGAGGGTAATAGGGGCACCGAGAACACAAAATGCCACCATACTGGCGGTGATCGGGTGGCCCTGACGACTCATCTGCCAGATACCCTCTAATAGGCTGGCGTCAATCCGTGTACCGAGTAGGCGAATGGTGATCAGTGGCTCAGTGAAAGCAAAAGGCATCAGCAATAGCATGGCGACTGCCATTGCGGTCAGGCGGGTCAGTGACCAGTCGCGTCCACTGGCAATTTTGGCACTGCAACGTGGGCAATAGGCTATCTGGCTGCCATTGAGTGGCGGCAAAGTAAACAGCGCATCGCATTGGCAGCATCGCTGAGCCCGTGCGGTGGAGAGTGGCCGTTGAATGGCATGAACCTTCATATATAAAACCCTGACACCGACACCGGTTTATAAAGAATAGCGCGGATGTTAGCAGAGCAAGAGGTCAAAACAAGGGGCAAAAGAGGCCAAATCATCAATATTGATAACTCATTTACTTTGTTACTGTTGAATAACCTTGTGGCAAAGGGCATTTAATGATTATTTTATATAAGCCAAGCACAATCATTGCCTCTGGCTATTCTTGGGTTTCTAACGGTCATTAAATGAAAAAAGCAGAATTCTACGCGGAATTAAAACGTGACATGAGTTCCCTGATTGCAGGTGAAACCCATTTTATTGCTACCTTGGCTAACGTCAGCGCCTTACTGTATGAGCGCTTGGATGGCTTGAATTGGGCAGGATTTTACTTGATTGATGGCAAACAATTGGTGCTTGGGCCTTTTCAGGGGAAAATCGCCTGTGTGCGTATTCCTCTCGGGAAGGGGGTGTGTGGAACCGCTGTGACGGAAAACCGCGTTCAGCGGGTTGCAGATGTGCATGCATTCCCCGGTCATATTGCTTGTGACGCGGCCAGTAATGCTGAAATTGTGCTGCCAATCACGGTGAAGGGTGAAATTATCGGCGTTTTGGATATCGACAGCATTGTTTATGATCGCTTTGATGAAGACGACGAATTGGGGTTAACCTCAGTAGTGGCGCGGCTTTGCGAGCATCTTGAGCTTTGTGACTGTGCGAAATATGTCACACAGACTGCAAGTTGATATACGGATAACGTGGCAATTGCTGATGGCGTCATTATAATGACGCCTGTTCATGCCTGCGCTGGTTGGCAAACCCGTTGTAATCAGGAAATTTCATGGAAAATCAACCTAAGTTGAACAGTAGTAAAGAAGTCATAGCCTTTTTGGCTGAGCGGTTCCCGCTTTGCTTCACCGCCGAAGGCGAGGCACGTCCACTGAAGATCGGTATTTTTCAAGATCTGGTCGAACGTGTTCAGGGGGAAGAGAATTTAAGCAAAACGCAATTGCGTTCTGCGCTGCGTCTCTACACCTCAAGCTGGCGTTATCTTTATGGGGTCAAAGTCGGTGCTGAGCGTGTTGATCTGGACGGCAACCCTTGTGGTGTGCTGGAAGAGCAACATGTCGAACATGCCCGCAAACAGCTAGAAGAGGCGAAAGCCCGTGTTCAAGCACAACGTGCTGAGCAACAAGCTAAAAAGCGCGAAGCTGCCATTGCTGCGGGTGAAACCCCAGAGCCACGTCGCCCACGTCCGGCAGGTAAAAAACCTGCACCGCGTCGTGAAGCGGGTGCTGCTGTGGAGAACCGCAAGCCTCGTCAGTCACCTCGCCCACAGCAGGCTAATCAAAAACAAGCTCGGCCACCTCGTCCACAGGCCGAGGAGAACCAGCCACGCCCTGTGCCGGTCACAGATATCTCTAAACTGCAAATTGGTCAAGAAATCAAAGTCAGAGCAGGTAAGAGCGCGATGGACGCAACCGTATTAGAAATCGCTAAAGATGGCGTACGGGTGCAGCTATCTTCCGGTCTGGCGATGATTGTGCGCGCAGAACACTTGCAGTTCTGATACGGAGGCCAACCTAGGCATGAACAAATTTGTCAGACTAACAGCAATCGCAGGCTTGTTACTGGCGGGGGCGAGTTACGCTGCCGATACGACGTATCGCATTGACCAACTCCCTCAACTGCGCCAAGAACCAGAGCATGCAACCGTGAGTGAGCGCGTAACATCGCGCTTCACTCGCTCTCACTATCGTCAGTTTGCATTGGACGATCAGTTTTCAGCCAAAATATTTGATCGCTATCTCAACATGCTGGATTACAGCCATAACGTGTTGTTGGCATCAGATGTGGCACAGTTCGCGGATAAAAAACATTCGTTGGACGATGAGTTAAAGTCTGGTCAGTTGGACACGCCTTTTGCTTTATTCAATTTGGCGCAAAAACGCCGCTTTGAACGCTATCAATATGCCTTGTCAGTCTTGGATCGGCCAATGGTCTTTACTGGGAATGACACTATTGATATTGATCGCGGTAAAGCGCCTTGGCCGACGAGCGAAACTGAGCTGAACAAGCTTTGGGACGCAAAAGTTAAATATGACCAGCTGAATTTGAAGTTAACCGGTAAAACGGATAAAGAGATCAAAGAGACGCTGACGAAGCGCTATCAGGCGGCGATTAAGCGTTTGACGCAAAGTAATAGCGAAGATGTCTTCCAGCTAATTATGAATGCGTTTGCTCACGAGATTGACCCACATACCAACTATTTGTCACCACGCAATACCGAACAGTTCAATACCGAAATGAGCTTGTCGCTGGAGGGTATTGGTGCTGTCCTGCAAATGGATGATGATTACACATTAATCAACTCCATGGTTCCGGGTGGCCCAGCGGCGAAAAGCAAAACGATTGCTGTTGGTGATCGGGTGATTGGTGTCGGTCAGGCGGGTAAACCGATGGTGGATGTGATTGGCTGGCGTCTTGATGATGTCGTCGCGCTAATCAAAGGGCCGAAGGGCAGTAAAGTGCGGTTGGAGATTTTACCTGCCGGTAAAGGCACCAAGCCACGGACTGTCACCTTGACCCGTGAGCGGATTCGTCTGGAAGACCGTGCGGTGAAAATGTCGGTGAAAACCATCGGCAAAGAGCGCGTCGGCGTACTGGATATCCCCGGTTTCTATGTTGGCCTGACCGAAGACGTTAAGGTGCAATTGCAGAAGCTGGAAAAAGAGAATGTCAGTAGCATTATCATCGACTTGCGCAGCAATGGTGGTGGGGCGCTCACTGAGGCAGTGTCACTCTCCGGTCTGTTTATCCCCAGTGGTCCTGTGGTTCAGGTGCGGGATAATAACGGCAAAGTGCGTGAAGACAGTGATACCGATGGCGTTGTCTACTATAAAGGCCCGCTGGTGGTCTTGGTTGACCGCTACAGTGCATCCGCTTCCGAGATCTTTGCTGCCGCCATGCAAGACTATGGTCGTGCATTAATTGTCGGTGAGCCAACCTTCGGTAAAGGGACTGTTCAGCAGTATCGTTCGCTGAATCGGATTTACGATCAGATGCTGCGCCCTGAATGGCCGGCATTGGGGTCACTACAATACACAATCCAGAAATTCTATCGGGTAGATGGCGGCAGTACTCAGCGTAAAGGGGTAACCCCTGACATCGTGATGCCAACGGGTGTCGATCCGGCAGAAACGGGCGAAAGCTTCGAAGATAATGCTTTGCCTTGGGACAGCATCAATGCTGCCAGCTATACCAAGACAGGCGATCTGAAGCCACTGGAGCCTGAATTACTCAAAAATCATGCAGCACGTATCGCCGCTGATCCCGAGTTCCAGCACATTCAGCAAGATATTGAGCGCTATAAGGCGCTGAAAGATAAGCGCAACATCGTATCTCTGAACTACGCGCAGCGTGAAAAAGAGAACCATGATGATGATGCACGGCGGTTAGAGCGCTTAAATGAGCGTCTTAAACGTGAAGGTAAAAAGCCACTGAAGTCATTGGAGGATTTGCCAAAAGACTATCAGGAGCCGGACCCTTATCTGGATGAGTCTGTTCATATCGCCTTGGATCTTGCCCATACAGAAAAAGCGCAGCCACAAGCTCAACCTCACCCGGTTGCGGCGGCGGCGGCAACAACCGCAAAGTAAGTCTGCGGGGGTGATGAAGAATCCGGGTTCTGTAGGACTCGGATTTTTTTTACTTTTTTTTCGTCACTCAACTTATTATTTGTCGAATAATTAACTAAATATGTAATGAATAGTATCCAAATTTGTAAAGTTATGTTGATTTACTCTCTTAGAACTTAACAAACCTTGAAAATTTATCAGATGCCCATACGATCAGCGTATCTCAGTCGTTATATCACTGAGTCATCATTCAGGTTTATGGCAATTTTGATTCTGTACCGATATGACTCAACACAGTGTCGATTTAATACGATTATCGATTCAACATAATAAGGAAACAAATTTTTATGATGCGTATCGCTCTGTTCCTTCTCACCAACCTGGCCGTGATGTTGGTGTTCGGGTTGGTGCTAAGCCTGACAGGCATTCAGTCCAGCAGCGTGCAGGGGCTGATGATCATGGCTGGTCTATTTGGTTTCGGCGGCGCATTTGTTTCGTTGCTGATGTCTAAATGGATGGCCTTACGTTCAGTGGGCGGTGAAGTCATTGAACAGCCACGTAATGAAACGGAACGCTGGTTGTTGGAAACCGTGCGTCGGCAGTCTCAGCAGGCGGGTATCGCCATGCCACAAGTGGCTATTTATCAGGCACCGGATATCAACGCCTTTGCCACAGGTGCACGTCGTGATGCCTCGCTGGTTGCCGTCAGTACCGGCCTATTGCAGAACATGAGCCGCGATGAAGCGGAAGCGGTTATTGCCCATGAAATCAGCCATGTGGCAAATGGTGATATGGTCACCATGACGCTGATTCAAGGGATTGTGAATACATTCGTGATCTTCATTTCACGTCTTATTGCACAAATCGCTGCCGGATTCTTATCGGGCGATCGTGACAATGAAGGGAGCAGCGCGGGTAACCCGATGGTCTACTTTGCTGTCTCAATGGTGCTGGAATTGGTGTTTGGTATTCTGGCGAGCATTATCACCATGTGGTTCTCACGCCATCGTGAATTCCACGCCGATGCCGGTTCAGCACGATTGGTGGGCCGTGAGAAGATGATTGCCGCACTGCAACGGCTGAAAACCAGCTATGAGCCGCAGGAAGCGGGCAACCTGATGGCCTTCTGCATTAATGGCAAGTCCAAAACTTTCAGCGAGCTGTTTATGTCCCACCCGCCGCTGGATAAACGTATTGAGGCGTTGCGTTCTGGTCAGTACCTGAAGTAACCGCCAATCGTTTACCGCGACCATAAAAAACCCCGCTTGTTTATCCGGCGGGTTTTTTTATCCCTAAAATCAGGCTAACTGCGTTTTTGACTGACCCGCGACAGGCTGACGATGGCGGCGAGTGTGGCAAAAGCGCCCGCCAGAATCAACGAAGCATGAGTGCCATTGTTTGAAAAGAGATTGAACATTAATGCGACCAGCGCGGCCCCCGAGGTTTGCCCCAGCAAACGGGCGGTGCCTAACATGCCACTAGCACCCCCACTGCGATGTTGCGGGGCAGCGGAGATAATTGTGTGGTTGTTCGGTGACTGGAACAGCCCAAATCCGGCACCGCACAGCACCATACGCCAAATGATGTCCAGATCTGTCGGGTTGGCGGGCAGAACCGCCAGTAGGAATAGCCCGCTGGCAAATACCGCCAGACCAATCCCGCCTAACAATCCGGCATGATAGCGTTCAACTAATCGCCCGGCGATAGGGGCGACGACGACCGTTGCCAGTGGCCAAGGGGTGAGCAGCAAGCCGGTTGCCACTTCATCGCGGCCCAATACACTTTGTAAGAAGAAGGGCAATGCCACCATCGCCAGCGTTTGGGCGGCAAAAGAACAAATCGAAGTGCCGATCGACAGCGCAAAAATAGGAATGCGCAGTAAATCCACTGGCAGCAGAGGAAAGGGCTGCTTGAGTTGACGGCGAATAAAGAAGAAGCCAATGATCAGCAGCGCGACAATTTCAGCAGCAATCACCGTCGGACTCTCCCCTTGAGCAAAGCCACTGATGGCGATAATCAGCAAACCAAATGTCAGGGCGTTCATGAGAGAACTGGTGAAATCGAAGCGATTACCGTTGCTCTTCGTACTATTGGCGGGCAAGTACTTCATCCCCAGCCCCCATGCCAGCAGCCCAATGGGGACGTTAATGGCAAACAGCCACTGCCATGAGGCGACCGCTAATACGGCGGAGGCGATAGTCGGGCCAGCGGCCGCTGAGACAGCAACAATCACCGAGTTGATGCCGATGCCACGGCCCAGTTGTGCGCGGGGATAAATGATCCGGATCAGCGCAGTATTCACACTCATCAAGGCGGCGGCCCCGAACCCTTGTAGTACGCGGGCAAAGGTCAGTGTCAATAATGAATCTGACAGGGCGCAAAATAGCGAGGTAACACTGAAGACCAATAACCCGGCTTGATACACGCGACGATAGCCAATGATATCGCCCAGAGAGGCCATTGACAGCAGTGAAATCGTGATGGCTAGCTGGTAGGCATTGATTACCCAAATAGATGTCGCGGGGCTGGTGTTGAGATCACGGGCTATGGTCGGCAGAGCCACATTTGCGATAGTGCCATCCAGTACCGCGATGGTAATACCCAGGGCGATAACCAGTATCGCAGCATAGCGCTGAGGGACGGGCAAGCCATCGGCTACAGGTTGGGTCATAAGAATTTATCTATAAAATAGTCATAGAGGAAGTATTTACATGCTAACGAGTATTGTGGGCGAATGCATCCTTGTCAGTGGCGTTAATTGTAACTATCAATGCTATATTTCAGCATTCGCGGCAAATTAACAGCCTGATAACACCAGTAATTTACAGGAATCAGTAAAAACAGAACCACGATCACGGAAAAATGAAACATCGTTCCTATAATTTGAGGTAGTATTAGCCTAACAGGTTAGCCTGCGGGCAAAATTTTAATTCTCTGACGATTTAAGGACTTTCCGGATGGCCAAAGGTAAACAAATCCCCCTGACATTTCATACTTATCAGGACGCCTCTACCGGTGCACAAGTGACGCGTCTGACACCACCTGATGTGACTTGCCACCGTAACTATTTCTATCAAAAATGTTTCACCCGTGATGGCAGTAAGTTGTTGTTCGGCGGCGCTTTTGATGGTCCGTGGAACTACTATTTGCTGGATCTGAACACGCAGGTGGCAACACAACTGACAGAAGGGCGCGGCGACAATACCTTTGGTGGTTTTCTGTCACCGGAAGATGATGCGCTATTTTATGTGAAAGAGGGGCGCAACTTGATGCGCGTCTCGCTTGATACGCTGGAAGAGAGTGTAGTTTATCAGGTGCCGGAAGAGTGGGTGGGTTACGGCACGTGGGTGGCTAACTCTGATTGCACTAAATTAGTCGGCATTGAAATTAAGCGGGAAGATTGGCAGCCGCTGACCGACTGGAAGAAATTCCACGAATTCTATTTCACTAACCCCTGCTGTCGTCTGATGCGTGTTGATTTGAAAACGGGCGAATCTACCGTGATTCTTCAAGAGAATCAGTGGTTGGGTCACCCTATTTATCGCCCTTACGATGACAACACCGTGGCGTTCTGCCACGAAGGGCCACATGACTTGGTTGACGCCCGTATGTGGCTCATCAACGAAGATGGCAGCAATATGCGTAAAGTGAAAACCCATGCGGAAGGCGAAAGCTGTACCCACGAATTCTGGGTACCAGATGGTTCAGCCTTAGTGTATGTCTCCTACCTGAAAAGCAGCCCAGACCGCTTTATCTACAGTGCCGATCCTGAAACCTTGGAAAACCGTCAATTGACCAAAATGCCAGCTTGCTCCCATTTGATGAGTAATTATGATGGCACACTGTTAGTAGGTGATGGTTCTGATGCGCCAGTTGATGTGCAAGATGACAGCGGCTATAAAATCGAAAACGATCCTTTCTTGTATGTTTTCAACCTGAAAAATGGCACCCAACATCGTGTTGCTCGCCATGATACCTCATGGAAGGTGTTTGAGGGGGATCGCCAAGTCACGCATCCACATCCTTCCTTTACCCCTGATGATAAACAAGTTTTGTTTACCTCAGATGTACACGGGAAACCGGCACTCTATTTGGTCACTTTGCCTGAATCCGTCTGGCAATAGTTAAGTTATGCACTAGCCTCTTTCATGGAAAGAGGCTAATTTGCTGTCTGCAAGGCTTTTATCCGATTATTCACATTGGTTTATTGCACAGTCTCGTGACTTCCCTTTATAATAAAACCACTGTTCTATTTTTTTTAAAACATATTGTTTTATGAAACACAGAAAACTGAGTAGGGTAACCAAAAAATGGCTATTGCAGATCTAGATAAACAGCCCGACTCTGTTTCGTCGGTTCTGAAGGTTTTCGGCATCTTACAAGCCTTGGGCGAAGAGCGGGAAATTGGTATTACCGAACTTTCTCAGCGCGTAATGATGCCTAAAAGCACGGTTTACCGCTTTCTCCAGACCATGAAGTCTCTGGGGTATGTTGCACAGGAAGGCGAATCAGAGAAGTACTCCCTCACATTGAAGTTGTTTGAGCTGGGAGCCAAAGCATTACAGAATGTGGATTTGATTCGTAGCGCTGATATACAAATGCGTGAGTTATCCAATGAAACACGTGAAACCATTCACTTGGGTGCATTGGATGAAGACAGCATTGTCTATATTCATAAAATTGATTCTATGTATAACCTGCGGATGCATTCCCGCATTGGTCGTCGTAACCCACTGCACAGCACCGCCATTGGTAAAGTGCTTTTGGCGTGGCGTGACCGTGGTGAAGTAGAAGAGATTTTATCTCATATCGAATTCACCCGAAGCACCAAATATACGCTGGATAGCGCGGCTGCACTGCTGCCGGTGCTAGATCAGGTCCGTGAGCAAGGCTTTGGTGAAGATATCGAAGAGCAAGAAGAGGGGCTGCGTTGTATCGCCGTGCCTGTTTTTGACCGTTTTGGTGTCGTTATTGCTGGGTTAAGTATCTCATACCCAACGTTGCGTTTCTCTGAGGAGAACAAGAGTGAGATCGTTAAATCACTGCACCGCGCAGCGCGTAATATTTCAGAACAGATGGGTTATCGCGAATATCCATTTTGAGTCAATCGATAGATAGGGTAAATACTGTATAATTATTGGATATTTTTAATCAGCTGTTAATTATAACTATTTATTCCTAGCGCAGTGAGCGGCTCCTCTTATCAGGGGCCGTTTTTTTTTTGATAAATCGATGACTACCTTTCTTTCGCGCGAGCGGTGTGCATTGACTTAAGCCACTGATGCTAATCAACCCCACACAGCGGGTCTGTCGCAGTGTAAAATCATTCGTGACTGTAGCGATCGATTCTTTACGTATATGATTATTATCAAGATACTAATATTGGCGCTAAGTGTAATTTGTGCCTATTAACTATTATTTAAATATATCGTTTACTTTGTATTTAATTTGCTTGGGTCACTATGGCCGTGCTTAATCATATTATAGGGAGATGAATGATGAGGAAGTTATTAAGTATAAAGAGCGTATTAAGCGTGGGGTTGCTGCTGTTACTGGCGGGTTGTAGTAGCACTCAAAATGACAAGCCGCATAAACTGATTGACCGTGGTGAATATAAGATCGATACCAATAATCCCTCGGTGGCCCAAAATGATCGGGTGCGCTTTTTAGTCCTTCACTATACCGCCACAGATGACGCAGAGTCGTTGCGATTACTGACGCAGGGTAATGTGAGTGCTCATTATTTGGTCAAAACGCACCCTGATACTGTTGAAGGAAAACCTGTTGTTTTGCAACTGGTTCCCGAAGAACAAAGGGCTTGGCATGCCGGTGTTAGTGACTGGCAAGGGCGCAATAGCCTCAACGATACCTCGATAGGCATCGAAATCGTCAATAAGGGCTTCACTGAGACGATGTTAGGCCGGACTTGGTACCCCTACAATGAATCACAGATTAAATTGATTGAGCGCCTCACCAAAGACATTGTCGAGCGTTATAATATTGCGCCAACGGATGTTGTTGCTCACAGTGATATCGCCCCCCTCAGAAAATCGGACCCCGGCCCACTATTCCCTTGGAAGCGGTTGGCAGATCAAGGCATTGGTGCCTGGCCAGATGACGCAACCGTCACCAAGTACATTGATGGGCGTGAAATACACGACACCGCCTCAGTCGCCATTATTCAACAGGCACTGGCTCGCTATGGCTACAAAATCCCACAAAGCGGCACTTTAGATGATGAAACCCGTCAGGTTATCACCGCATTCCAGATGCATTTCCGAGCACAAGATTTCAGCGGAACACCCGATGTAGAGACGGAAGCCATCGCCTTGGCATTGGTTGAAAAATATCGCTCTTAAGATCTCGCTAATAAAAAAGCCAGTCATAGTGACTGGCCTCAGGCTGCTGACATATCCCGATGACGTGATCGGGAACGGTGAGGATAGGCAGAAGAGTAAAGCGTCCGCGCCAAGGATGGCGCGGCTCGAGCCTCCAAGGACGGATTGACGGCGTCTTTACGATCTGCCTGTTCTCTCCATCGCTTTTACTGATGGGCTAAATCACCGTCATCTTCACTGTTCAGAATCTCTTTATTGGTTTGTTTCATCAATTGGCTGGTAATTGTACCCGCCGTCATTGAACCACTGACGTTCAATGCGGTACGGCCCATATCAATCAAGGGTTCGACCGAGATCAGCAATGCAACCAGTGTGACCGGCAAGCCCAATGCAGGTAACACAATCAGCGCCGCGAAGGTTGCGCCCCCACCGACACCGGCAACACCTGCGGAGCTGATGGTCACGATCCCGACCAGTGTGGCAATCCAGACCGGGTCCAGTGGGTTAATACCGACTGTAGGGGCAACCATCACCGCCAGCATGGCTGGATAGAGGCCGGCACAGCCATTTTGACCAATGGTCGCGCCAAAGGAGGCAGAGAAACTGGCGATGGACTCAGGGATACCCAAGCGGCGGGTTTGTGCTTCCACATTTAATGGGATACTGGCTGCGCTTGAACGGCTGGTAAAGGCAAAGGTCAGAACCGGCCAGACTTTACGGAAGAATTTCAGCGGATTGATACCAGTGAAAGACAACAGCAGGCCGTGGACCACAAACATAATCGCCAGCCCCAGATAGGACGCAACAACAAAGCTGCCCAGCTTGATAATGTCTTGAATGTTCGAACCCGCAACCACTTTGGTCATTAATGCCAATACGCCGTAAGGGGTCAATTTCATGACCAGACGTACCAGTTTCATGACCCAAGCTTGCAGTGTATCGATAGCCGCCATCACGCGTTGGCCTTTCTCCACATCGTCTTTCAGCAGTTGCAGCGAGGCAATCCCGAGGAAGGTGGCGAAAATAACCACACTGATGATTGAGGTTGGGCTAGCGCCAGTCAAATCAGCAAACGGGTTTTTCGGAATAAAGGAGAGAATCAACTGGGGTACGGTCAAATCTGTCACTTTGCCCAAATAATTACTTTCGATGGCACTCAAACGCGCCGTTTCTTGGGTGCCTTGAATTAAGCCATCGGCGGTTAAGCCGAATAGATTGGTGACGAACACACCGACGAGCGCCGCAATCAGCGTCGTGAAGAGCAGGGTACCGATGGTCAGTATGCTGATTTTGCCCAGTGAAGAGGCATTATGCAGCTTAGCGACGGCACTCAAAATAGAGGCGAATACCAGCGGCATAACAATCATTTGCAGTAATTGCACATAACCATTACCGACAATATTAAACCAAGTGATGGACTCTTTAAGTACCGGGTTATCTGCGCCATAGACCCATTGTAAGCCCAGTCCAAACAGCACACCCAGTGCCAAACCAACCAAGACTTTCTTGGCTAGACTCCATTGCTTATGGCGAGTTTGCGCCAATAGTAATAGCAGTGCTACAAATACCAGCACGTTAATCACAAGCGGTAGGTTCATCCCCAAATCTCCAGATTATTATTTTGAATACTGGCTACCTATTCTATTGCTACTTATCTATAGAATCGCACCAGGCACAATCAATTGTGCAGTTAGCTGCATATGGTAACAGCCCTATAAAGGCTCACTTATATCCAAAAAGAATTTTATATAAGTTTTCATCTTGATTTGTATGGAATGCATTCAGATTGGTGATTTTTCGCTCATTAAAATGTGATCACAATCGAAAGTTTTTCAATTGCTCCATATAGGATAGCAGCGGAATAGTGGTGTCAGTTTGCCAATAGACGGAAAAACACACTAATAGAACACAGAATACGCGCTCTAATTGATTGCCTTTTTGTGGGCGTAATAGCGGAATACAGAATCGCCAACGGCAAGGCCACAGCAGCGGCACGCCAGCAGGGGTGAGCATATCGGCCAGCAGGTGGCTGAAATAGCCAATAATCATGGCGTGGAATGCATCCGCAGGAATAATCCAATCTCGTGAAATGTCCATTTGGAATAGGGCAATACCGCCGATCACTGCCAGCAGGCTATGGGTAAACCCTCGATGACCAAATGCGCGCGCAATGGGGGTTGAGATCCACTTTAGCCGCTGACCCAGAATTGACTTGGGGTGGTCAATATCAGGCAGCAGGGAAGTTAGCAGGGCGCCCGGTATAATGTGCCACCAATCGCCATGTGCCAGTTCCGGAGTGAGACCGACTTTTTTGGCAAAAATAACGCAGGCGACAGAAAAAATAAGGTGTCCTTCCCCTGTCATACTTGAATTCCGAATCTGTAGCTGTTGATTTATCCAGTATATGAGATTTATTCTGGCATGGATAGCCGTGACGCTGTAACTAAATGTCTCTTTTTTGTTTGAAGCAGGGGAGTTTAGCGGAGATATTTCGGGTGTCATACGGAGTATGGCGATCAAGAAAGGAAAACTAAGTAAAAAAAAGGGAAAAGTGACCGGGAGTCGCTTTTCCCCAAAGTAATACGGGTATGGGCATAATTAACAAATAATGATGAGGGCACTCATAACGATATAACGACTTACACGATCAATTAGAAGCTGTACTGCACACCGACACGATAGCGAGTTTGGCGCTCATCAGTGGTTTTGCTGCCAGCAACGTTGCCGATAGCAACATATGGCTTCCAGTTTTTATCCCATTTGTAAGCGACTTTCAGATCATGACTCCATTCGTCTTTATTTTTATTGGACAGAATTTCGTCTTCAGATTTCTTGTAGTTTAATTCGTATTCAGCAGAGTAGCTTTTCAAGAAATTGTAAGCAAACAACATGGTGAACTCGTGGCCTTTCTCATCAGATTTGGTCTGAGAAGGCTGGTTACGCTTGAAATATGGGCGATAACGCAGTGATGTTGAGAAGTCATCAGTGAAGGCCACTTTGCCGCGCAGATAAGGGCGGTAGTTATTTGAGTCAGATGAGGACTCTAATGAGAAACCAGGCTCAAGTTGGAAGGTTTTATTGAACTGATAAACATAGCTGGCAACCACTTCGGTGCCGTTACTGACTTGCTCGTTGAACGGTTTATTTGGCGTAGTATCAGAGCTGTGTTGGCCCCATTTCCCTTCCAAAGAGAGACCAAAACCATTGGCAAAACGGTTGGAGATCAGTAAACGGTCTTTATGATCAGATTTACTGGTGTCTTTCATTTCATGCCGATAGTCAATTGTTGTAGCAACAGAACTAAAACTGATAACAGATGCCACTGCTAGAGTAATTAATTTAAATTTCATTTTTTTATATAATCCCAGGGTTATGTTTATTTATAACAACAATCATTAACAATTTCACAAAACTCAACATACGATTAAAAAAACAATTTCACAATCAAAGAAACGATGTTCCACTTATTGTGGATATACATTCTATTTATATTTGTAATTAATTGTGTGATCCAGATCTTTGTTGCTGATTAATTTTTTAATCAGATATTAATTTGTGATGGCGATCTAATTGGTTGTTGTTTTTTATGATTAATAAAACAAAACAACCCCGCCAAATTAATGGCAGGGTTTAATAACAACTTAAGTTAAATAAACTTAATGATTATCTCATGGCGCGTTTAAGAATACGGTCACCCTGCTTATTAAAGTATTCAGCAGATTCTTCGACAGATTTTTGGCCGTAATCGATATATTGAATCGCATCACGGAACAGAGAAACGATCTGCGGGTCATCAAAGTACGGTGATGTTTTCATTTCATGTGGCAATTCCAATGCCATATTTAAGCCAGCAACAGAGGGATCTTCATCTTTAATCACGCCACTGGCGCGCAGTTGAGTCACTGCTGCTGCACTCAATGGTACGCCACGTTCTAGACCCATGGCATCAATACCTTCTTTGCTGTTCAGCAAGAAGTTAATCAAGATGGCGCTCTCTTCTGGGTATTTAGTGGATTTACCAATAGAGAGCATTTGAGCTGGTTTAAAGAACAGACCTGCATCTTTTGCATCTGGCAACATTGGATATGGGCCAAGTATCAATTTTGCTGGCTTGGTCAGGTTATCTGAATATTTAGTAATGGTGGAGTTCCACATATAAGTGCCACCCCATTCACCATTAATCCACGGCTTCATTTCGTACATATTGCTCTTGCCGAATGAAGCATAGTATTTAGTGGATGGCATAACATGGCTATCGACCATTTTCTTATACATTGTAAAGAACTCAACCCACTGTTCTGGCGTATAAGCAAATTTCTTATTGGCTTCGTCGATTGTCGGTGTGTTGTATTTCTGTGTCATATAAGAGCGAATTAATGCCAGCGTGTCCTGGTGCTCTAATACGATAGGGTAATATTGCTCACCCAATTTTTCTTGGAAGACTTTACCGGCGTTAAGTAATTCATCCCACGTTTTTGGATACTCTAAACCTGATTTAGCCCATGTCGCGTCATTGAAATAGAAAATACGTGCAGTCACTGAAATTGGAATACCGTTTAATTTTCCATTAACCGTGGTTTGTTGCAGCTCTTTTGGATCAAACTGAGTTAAATCTAACTGTTTTGATACTTTATTCAAATCAAAGAAGCCCGTGCCGTCTTTGGAGAAGATAGGCAGCCAGTTCCAGTTAGTTTGCATGACATCGGGTTCAGTCCCACCAGCAATTTGGGTCGTCAGACGGGAGAGATGGCCGTCCCAACCAGTGTATTCAGCTTTAACATTAATATTCGGGTGCTGTTTGTGGAACTCTTCCAGAGCCTTAAGCGTCATTTGATGACGACCATTGCCCCCCCACCATGACATACGGAGGTTAACTTCATCCTGCGCAAAAGCCTGATGTGATAATAAAGCCAGAGTGGATGCTATTAGCGTGTGTAGGATCGCTTTTTTCATTGGGTACTGCTCCTGTTAAAGAGAGATATTTTTTTCTGTTTTTGCATCAAAGATATGGCATTTATCCATATCAAACTGGAAGTACACGGTGCGATGCAGGCCATTTTCGATAATTGGCCGTGCTTCATCAGACGGTAGGCGACAAGTCAATTCGAAGTCGTCAACCTTGATGTACATAAAGAATTCATGGCCCATGTTTTCCACACGCACCAATTCACCTTGTGAGTGATTCTCGGCAAACGGCTGGGTAGACATGCTGACGAATTCTGGACGAACACCAAAGAACACTTTTTCCCCGGTGTGGGCAGCGACTTTGGCTTGCTGACTCTTATTTAATACCAAGGTGTATTGGCCGACGGTCAGGCCAATTTCGCCCTCTTTCTCTACCAACATGCTCGGTTTGATATTCATCTCCGGCGCGCCGATAAAACCGGCCACAAACATATTGGTCGGGAAGTGGTAGAGATTATCTGGGGTATCCACTTGCATGATATGGCCCAGCTTCATAACACAGATCCGATCGCCCATGGTCATGGCTTCAGTCTGGTCATGGGTCACATAAACAGTGGTTGCTGCTTTCCCGCTTTTTTTCAATTGCTTATGCAAATCTGAGATGCGGATACGCATTGATGCGCGCAGTTTGGCATCCAGATTTGATAACGGCTCATCGAACAAGAATACATCGGGTTTTTTAACAATCGCACGGCCAACCGCCACACGCTGCGCCTGACCACCAGACAACTGACGTGGCAGACGATCCAACAAATCTTCCAGCTCCAGAATTTTAGCGGCCTCAGCCACTTGAGCTTCAATTTGGTCTTTTGGCAGCTTGCTCAGCTTCAGGCCAAAGGCCAAATTCTCTTTTACCGTCATATGCGGATACAGCGCATAGTTCTGGAACACCATGGCGATACCACGTGATTTTGGTGCCAGATTATTGACTACCCGATCACCAATTCGTACTTCGCCATCACTGATGGTTTCCAAACCTGCCAACATGCGCAGGGTGGTGGATTTAGCACAGCCTGATGGACCGACAATTACCATAAACTCGCCATCATGGATCTTCAGATCAATGCCATGAACCGCGCGGAAACCGTTGGAGTAAACTTTGCCTAATTTATTGAAAATGACTTCAGCCATGATAAATCCTCTATTAACCTTTAATTCCGCTGCTGGTTACGCCTTGCACGAAGTAGCGTTGAGCCAGGAAGAAAACAATGATGGACGGCAGAATGGAGATGCTTGCCATTGCCAGAATTTCGTTCCACGGTGCGCCTTCGGTGACGTCAATTGACATCTTCAGAGCCAGCGCTATCGGGTACTTATCTACGCTGTAGACATAAATTAGTGGGCCGATAAAGTCGTTCATTGACCACATAAACTGGAACAGTGCCACAGAGATGATGGCCGGCTTCAAGATGGGCACGACCACATACCACAGCACTTGAAGTGAGTTACAACCGTCGATCTGTGCGGCTTCTTCCATGTCACGGGGAACACCGCGCAGGAACTGAATCAGCATGAAGACGAAGAACCCTTGGGTGGCGAAGGCCGTCGGCAGATAAAGTGGCAAGTAGCTATTCAGCATGCCCATTTCACGGAACATGATGTATTGCGGAATCAATAACACCGTGCTTGGCAGCAACATGGTAGTAATCAATGTGGCGAACCAGAATTTCTTCCATGGAATCTCGAAGCGGGCAAAACCATAGGCCACGATAGTGGAAGAGATAATGGTCAGAATGACTTTCGGGATCACAAACTTAAAGGTGTTAAGCATGTAATGGCCGAAGTTATATTCCGTACCGGTTTTCCAGCCATTAACGAAACCATCACTGGTTGGGTGTTGTGGCCATAATCCTAATGTGGTGAAAATTTCGTTATTAGGTTTAAACGCGGCAGAGAACATCCACAGCAGTGGATAAAGCATCATCAGGCCGACAATAATCAAAATGATATAGCGGAAAGTGGCACTGACTTTTGCTTTACGTAGCGTGCGGCTAATTTCCGCATCAGCAAGTTCCTGCGCCAGAGCTAATTTTTTCTGGTTGGAAGTGTGTTGTACGTCAGTCATTTTTTCCTCCTTTATCGGCGGAGTAGAAGACCCAATATTTAGATGATTTAAATGCAATTGAGGCGAATAGAGCGACTACCAGGAATAATATCCAAGCCAGTGCCGCGCCGTAGCCCATATCAAAGTATTTAAACGCCGTATCATAGATATAGAGCGAGAATAAATAGGTGTAATGGGTCGGTCCGCCGTCAGTAATAACGTACGGCGCAGTAAACTCTTGGAATGCCTGCGTGGTTTGCATAATAAAGTTGAAGAAAATAACCGGCGTGATCAGTGGCACGGTCACTTTCATAAACATTTGCCATTTAGAGGCACCATCAATCATGGCGGCTTCATATTGTGATTGCGGCACGTTTTGCAATGCGGCCAGGAAGATAACCATGGCGGAACCGAACTGCCAAACACGCAGTAATGTCACGGATGTCAGCGCCAGCGCGGGTTCTCCCAACCAGTTGATGGCATCAAATCCGAGCACACCGATAAAACTGTTTAACAGACCATCAATGGCAAAGAGAGCACGCCATAACACGGCAATGGCAACGCTGCTGCCGAGAATAGATGGAATATAGAAAGCAGTACGGAAGAGGCCGATACCACGTAATTTAAAATTCAGTACAAAAGCGATCCCCAGAGCAAATGCCAGTTTTAAAGGAATAGTCAGAAAAACATAAGCGAATGTCACGCCCATGGATTTCCAGAATAAATCATCTTCAAGCAGCATATGACGATAATTCTCGATCCCGTTAAATACGGGAGGGTTCATTAAGTCATACTCAGTAAAACTGAGAAAGAAAGATGATACAAAGGGGAAAGCCGTAAATATTATCAACCCAAGTATATAAGGTGATAAATAGGCTAACCCCAGCATTCTGTTTTCATTCATAATGCTTACCTATTTTTAATAACATGAAAGATAAATAAAACTACTGATTCAAAAGCGTCGGATAAATAAAGTCGATATCATACAAAGTGCGGCTTTCCCCGTTCACCCGATAATCTCCATGGATGTAACCACCATTGGTCATAAATTGAGGCATTACCGCTGACTTATTTTGTTTTGCGGCAATTAAGGTTAATAAAGCTAATGCAATCGGATTGTCGAGACGGAAATAACGGTGTTGCGCCGATTCAACAAACAGACCACGGTGGTAATGTTGCGTAAATAGGGTGTCGCCGACTTGCCAGGCTAATTCAAAAAGTCGCGCACATTGGCAATGCTCAGCCAGTTCAGTTAAGGCCAACAGCAGATAGGCGCTGGCGTTGGGCTTTTTGCCCGTCATCAAAGCAGCCTGACGTTTGGATTTATTTAATTCAGCCAACTGCCAGCGGTGCAGTAATACGCCAATTAAATCCAGCAGCTCCTCATCTTCACTCAAACGCCATGCCCGAACCAGCGGCAACAGATAGTCAACTTCTAATGGGAAGGGGGAGATAATTGTCCCTTTAGCGCCATAGTAGCCATCACGTTGCAAGACATAACCGCTCATGTCCTGGCCATCGTTCCATAACGGACGCAATGTATTGCTCTCAACGTCATAAGCGAAACGATAGTAATTTTTTAACCCGTCAATCACCCATTGCAGCACTTCGGCATCAGGTTGTTGGCGCAGGATATCCAGCATAGCCAATGGGTTATCAATGAGCAGTGGGCGCATGTCTCGGAACAGGACATTGGCTTCACGGGCGATTTCACCAAATTCAGGGCCAAACTGGCGCTTAGCACGATCGCCATACCAAGATTGGGTCTGATTATCATCGGCCGGTACAGGTCGGCGCTGCTGTGGTGAGCTGAACTGATAAACCGGCAAACCTGTTTCAGGATGACGGGCTAAAACATATTGGCGATACAGATGTTTGCCCCATGCCGCAGCAGCGAGATCGCCGGTGTACTCCGCATACTTATAGGCTGCATAAATCAGATCGGTTCCGGCATTCACAAAGGTCAAACCCTTGGTCTCTGGCAGGCGGGGCAAATCTGCGGGATTCACCACGTCGTGACGGGCATGGGTGAACACATGTGGGTCGCGCTGCTTGTCGTAGCTGCCATGGCGACCCAGATCCAATGTTTGCCAATCTTCTACATGGGCGTGCCAGAATCCCTGCAAGAAATTCAGTGTTTTTTCCCGATCAATCGTGACCAGCAAATTGTAATAGGGCAGATGATGTTTCAGCTCGTGGACTTGCGCTTTCGATTCTGGCCCTTCTGTTTTCAACGAATCCAGATTCAGGAAACGGTGTCCACCCCAATAAAATAATCCGCTTTGCTCATGCACGCCGCGCTGCATAAAATAACTGCTTTGCACTCGTGCTTGCTGGTGGTATTGCGGGTCTTGAGTCACCAGACTTAGCGCGTCGAGTGTCCGTAGCCAGTTTTGCTGACTGGCAAAGTTCGAGATTGGGGTATTGTGACCATCAGGGAACTCCCATACGACCGGTTGATGGGTCAGCACATCAAAACCATCAGCCATCAGTGGGGTTGGGTTTTGATTGCTGTGGCCAACAGACTGGACTAAATCAACATAGCTGCGGATAGCGCTGAGCCAGTTAATCATTGTTGCGTCACTGTTTTTAATGCTGCCGACAAACTCCATCACCTTAACCCCATCATCGAAACGTCAGGACGGAACCGGTTTAAGGTTCCTTATAAATAGAAACATCGTTTCAATCTATTATATTTGTATTTACTGGCGAGTCATTGAGCGAATGACAAAAGTGTGATCGAAGTCGGAACGTTGTTTTGAATTTTTTATTTTTGCACTTTTGATACGGATTTTTGAATGATCTAATTTGTTAACTATTTGATAAATAAGTAATAAAAAAGGCACAACCGAAGTTGTGCCTGTAAACTGTTTTGAGCCGAAATAGGGCAAATTACGCGAGGGAATTGACCTTAACTCAAATTAGTGATGATTCTCGGTTTAGCGCGCTAACCAACCGCCATCAACAGCGATGGTGTAACCGCTGATATAGTCGGATGCTTTGGATGCCAAGAAGACCACTGGGCCTTTCAGATCGTCAGGTAAGCCCCAACGGCCAGCCGGGATACGGTCAAGGATCTCTTTGCTGCGCTCTTCATCTTTACGCAACTGTTGGGTGTTGTTGGTCGCCATATAACCGGGGGCAACAGCATTCACATTGATGCCGTGTTTTGCCCACTCATTGGCTAACAGGCGGGTGACACCCATCACGGCGCTTTTTGACGCGGTGTAAGATGGCACACGGATGCCACCTTGATAAGAGAGCATTGAGGCAACGTTAATGATTTTGCCGCCATGACCTTGTTTGATGAATTGCTTGGCAACCGCTTGAGACATAAAGAACACGGTTTTGATGTTAACGTTCATCACATCATCCCAATCTTTTTCGCTGAAGTTGATCGCATCTTCGCGACGGATGATACCGGCGTTATTGACCAGAATATCGATTTGACCAAATTCAGCGACAGCACGCTCTAACAGAGCGGGGATGCCATCAATCTTGCTCAAGTCAGCTGTCAGGCTCAAGAAGCGGCGACCCAATGCAGTCACTTTTTCAATTGTCTCTTTGGGTTCAACAATGTTGATACCCACGATATCGCAGCCTGCTTCAGCTAAACCAATCGCCATGCCTTGGCCCAAACCGGTGTCACAGCCAGTAACCAGTGCAATTTTACCTTTCAATTCAAAGGAATCTAAAATCATAGCTAACATCTCTCTCAAGGCGGTCAAAGATTGCCGCGATTTCTATATTGGGGAGAAAACCGCCCAAAGGACGGCTTTGGTTGGTAGAGCCTATCTTTCAGAACATCATCTTGAATGGGCATAACCCAAGTCAGATAGCACGGCAAAAGTAGAAAATGCGCACGATGCTGAAATGGTGACTGACAACCTGCGCGGGTCCGACTTCTGACCGAGTGTTTCTTTTGATTCGCTGATGATAGTGTTTGCGGGAAGTTAATTCAATAAAAATGAAATGATGTTTTATTATTTTTTGAGGGATGTCATGATTTTTGGATTAATTATGGTCAAACTGTGGAGATTGCCCGTAGAATGAGGCGAATTCAGCGTAAAAACAGTGACGACGCGACACCAAATCTATTCTGCATAATAATGAGGAGAAATAATGAAGATGTTTTTTATTAATGACGAAACGCCATGGGAAGAGTTAGGTAATGGCATTAAACGCAAAGTGATGACTTGGAGTGACGAGCTGATGATGGTCTGCGTTCACTTTGATAAAGGGGCCATTGGCGTGGCTCACAAACATGATATCCATGACCAAATTGCGTATGTTGCCGCAGGCAGTTTCGAAGTGGAGATTGAAGGGCAGAAGCGCATATTGAAAGCGGGGGATGCCTATCGTGCGGTGAAGAATGAGATGCACGGCGCGGTATCGCTGGAAGATAACAGTATTTTGATCGACACCTTTACCCCTAAGCGGGATGACTTCCTTTAAAATCTATTGGGCGGTTGAGTCATCGACTCTCGCCGCCCTTTATCGCGAAAACAGGTATCTCTCTTCAGTTACGAAATATCGTCCTTGCGCAATTGTTCCAGCGACGCTAATTGAATATCCGCCAAGGCCCAGCGAGGATCCGCCTGGTACTCTGGTGAGGGGATCACAATCGACCGCATCCGTGCCGCTTTAGTGGCAATCATACCGTTGACTGAATCTTCCAGCGTGACACATTGTAACGGGTCAATGCCCAGATCAGCCGCCGCATTCAGGTAGACCTCGGGGTGCGGTTTACTGTAGGGCAGGTACTCTGCTGAAACCAAACAGTCGAAATAGTGTTCAACGCCGAGCATGGCCAGCACGCGTTTCTGCATGTGCAGCGGTGAGGCGGAGGCCAGACCAATTTTCAGCCCTTGTTGGCGGCAAAGATCCAGCGCATATTCGACGCCCGGTAGCACGGGGCGTGTCTCTTCCACTAGTTCGATGGCGCGAGCAATAATACGTTTGCACACTTCTGCCTGACTCGGCCCCTGCCAAGGCAGAGTTTGATACCAAAGTTTCACCACCAAATCGATACGCAAACCCAGCGTGTCAGGCAGTGAATCTCGTGAGGAGGTGTCCAGCCCCAGCGAGGTGAAAATATCAAGTTCCGCCTGTAGCCATAAAGGCTCTGAATCAATCAGCAGGCCATCCATATCAAAGATTGCGGCCTTAATCGGGTGAGGGGTCGCCATTAATCATCACTCCTGTTGGTTTTTAGCTACGAGCTGAATACCTTATCATTAACTTAATCATCTTGCGCCAGATGAAGCCAAGGTGAATTTGAGTTAAGCAGGGGGATCACAACAAAAATTTTCACAAAGAGTGAATGTAGCAGGTAAACTAAGTCTACATAAGTTGTGGTATTTACAAGGAGAAGTCATGACCTATCAACAGGCTGGGCGCGTCGCTGTTATCAAACGGATTGCAGGATGGCTCGTTTTTATTCCAGCGCTGCTGTCAACATTGATTTCAATCATCAATTTTGCCTATCAATATAGCCAAAAGAGTACCGGGATTAATGCGGTAATGATGGATTTTATCCACGTCATGACCGATATGATCCGCTTTAATACCACTTTTCTGGATATCTTCTGGTTTAACTCGCCAGTACCCGATTTCGAACAGGGTTTTTCCGCCGCTAACATCATGTTCTTTATCATCTATATGTTGATTTTCGTCGGTCTGTCGTTGCAAGCGTCAGGTGCTCGTATGTCGCGGCAAGTGCGGCATATTCGTGAAGGTATTGAAGATCAGTTGATTTTAGAGCAGGCCAAAGGCAGTGAAGGGCGCAGTCGTGAACAGTTGGAAGAGAAGATAGTCTTGCCGCACCACACTATTTTCTTGCAGTTTTTTACCCTCTATATCCTGCCGTTCGTTATCGGCGTGGTGGCCTATTTTGTCATTAAGCTATTGGGGTTGATGGCTCAGGGATAAGGTTTCTTCCAGACAAAAAAGCCCATTAAATGGGCCTTTTTGTCACTTATTATCTTGATATCAAAACAAATTAACGTCTTGAAAGACTTTTTCGGCAACCTCGACACGATACCCTTCTTGCACTCACACTATTCCCTCGGTGTTTGCCTTATGCTGTAAGGCTCTCTCCTCCGTTATATCAGCAAAGTAATGAACGTTTTTATCTCAAAGAAAATGCGTAATTTTATTGTGTTAGCCCAAACTAATAGCATGGCGAAGGCGGCTGAAAAATTACACATGACCGCATCCCCGTTTGGCAAAAGTATTACCGCGCTGGAAGAGCTAGTGGGGTATTCTCTTTTTACCCGTAATGAGAAAAGTATCAGCCTCAATAAGGCGGGCCAGGAGCTTTATCAGGAGCTATTTCCGATTTACCAAAGGTTATCGGCAATCGATAACAGTATTATGTCGCTGTCCCAGCGGCAGAAAAATATCGTGGTGGGCATTGATAACACTTACCCGACGATTATTTTTGATCAGCTATTTAGTCTGAGCGATAAATATGACGGAATCACCGCCCAACCTTTTGAGTTCAATGAAAATAGCGTGATCGATGATTTGCTCGACCGCCGGGTGGATTTTATTATCTCCCCGCAACAAGCCTCGCAACGGGTGACCCATATCGACAGTTTGCAGGCCACAGAGCTTCCCTCATTGCGGCTCGGTTTTTTAGTGTCACGCCGCTTTGAGAATATGCAGGCACTCGAATTATTAAATACGTTGCCGTGGCTACAGATGCGTTTTCAAAATCGGGCTAATTTTGAATCCTTATTGGATGCCCATTTCCGCTCCATTGGGATTAACCCCACCATTATTTATCGTCCCTACAGTTTTATGGCAAAAATAAGTGCGGTAGAGCAGGGGCAATTCCTGACCGTGGTGCCTCAGTTTGCTTATCGGTTGGTGAATCCGGCCAAGCTGAAATACTTTGATGCGCCGAATCAGCCCATGTACATGCGAGAATATCTCTATTCGCTCAAGAATAATCACCATATTGAGCAAGTCATGGGCTATATCAGTGCCGATCGTGACGGTGATTAAGGGGCCAGCATGGCACCAAATTCAAACAGATTTTGGTGCAGTTGAAATGCCTGCGTCAGATTGTGATGCAGATGCCCGCCCTTGGATTGCGCCAGATATTGATGTAGGTAATCCCGGTACATCGGATGCGCGCAGTTATCGATAATGGCGGCGGCCCGTTGCAGTGGCGATAATCCGCGCAAATCGGCAACACCTTGTTCGGTCACGATCACTTTGACACTGTGTTCGCTGTGATCCACATGGGTACACATCGGGACAATGGTGGAGACTTTACCGCCCTTGACCACTGATGGGGCCATGAAGATCGACAAATAAGCATTGCGCTCAAAGTCTGCACTACCGCCAATGCCGTTGAGCAGTTCAGTACCCGCCACATGGGTGGAGTTGGCGTGGCCGTAGATGTCAAACTCCAGCCCGACATTCAGGGCGATGACCCCCAGACGGCGGATGATTTCCGGGTGATTCGAGATCTCCTGCGGCCGCAAGACGATGCGGCTCGAGAAGAAGTCCATGTTGTCATAGATCTTTTTCAGTGAGGCGGGCGAAATGGTTAAGCTGGAGGCACTGACCCCCATCACTTTTTCGCACTCTAACAGTTGGACTACCGACTCTTGTAACACCTCTGAATACATCATAAAGGGGGGAATATGGCGGTTTTCCCCCAGCCGTTTCATTACGGCATTATTGATGTTACCGACGCCACTTTGCAGCGGGAGAAACTCAGGCGGAATACGGCCTAATCGCAGCTCATTCAGCAGGAAGTTGACCACGTTATCCGCAATTTGTTCGCACAAGGGATTGGCCCGATCTAGGCTGTTACTGGCATCGGGTAACTCCGTTTCGACAATGCCGACGATTTTGCTCGGGTCAACCTGCACATAGGATTGGCCCACTTTATCGAGCGTGTGAAATATCGGCAGCGTATTGCGCCGTGGTGGCGCACCGAGGGTGATGATATCGGCAAATTCAGCCACCCGTGGGCTGTGATAATGATTTAGCTCAATAATGATTTTTTTGGCTTTATGCAAAAATATCGGGGCATTGCCAATACCGCTGGTGAGATACACCTTGCCCTCGGCGGTGACGGCTGAGGCTTCAATCACGGCGACATCAAGGTCGCCAAAGAAACCATAGTTGACCATTTGCGCCACTTCACTCAGGTGCAGGTCAACAAAACTGACTTTGCCCTGATTGATTTTTTCACGCAACAACGAGGCGGTTTGATAAGGGGCACGCCATGAGAGGGCGTCGGCGGCGGCCAATTCATCATCAGCTTGGGCGCTGATAGAGGCTCCGGTCAGTAAGCGAATCTGAAACTCTTTTTGTTGCTGATGATGTGCTATGGCGCGCCGGGCGATAGCCGCAGGCAGTACTTTAGGTGCGCCCGCAGGAGTGAAGCCACTGAAGACCACCATATTTCCATGTTCAATACATTCGGCGGCTTCATCCGCGCTCATGATGCAATATGACCGTTTCATAACGAGATCCTTTGGCCGTGAAGGGTTAGCGCCCGAGAAAGTTAGGTTTACGTTTTTCCATAAATGCGCTCATGCCTTCAAGGTAGTCAGCGCTGTCGTACACGGCGCGCCGCATACCTTGGATGCGCTCAAACTCATCTGAATTCATGGTGTGGGCTTCACCTAACACGCGAAGTTCTTCTTTGATGACGGCAATGGCTAACGGCGCTTTTTCCGAAATGACGTGCGCCAGTTTGAGGGTGAAATCCTCCAGCTCTTGGGGTTCAACCACATGATTAAGGATGCCGACGGAGAGCGCGCGTTGTGCGGTGATGGGCGCGGCAGTAAAAATCAACTCTTTCACAATGTGAAAACCGGCATCACGAATAAGGTTGTGGATGCCCACCAAGTTGTAAGGCACCCCCAAATTGACGGGGGTCATGGAGAAGGTCGAATTGCTACAGGCAATAATGATATCTGAACTCATAATCATCTCGAATGCGCCGCCCCAGACACTGCCCTCGACCATGGAGATAATGGGCTTAGGGTATTTTTGGATCACGCGGGTGATTTGGCGCAGTGGGTCATCATAGGAGAGGGGGTCGCGGCGGCCCGTCGGGAGTTCGCGGATGTCATGGCCGGCTGAAAACACTTTTGAACCCTCCGCCGCCCGCAAAATAATGCAGCGAATATCCGTCTTATTGAGGTCATGCAGTGCTTGCATCAAATCATCAATAAAAACCTTGCTGAGTGCATTGAGTTTGCGCGCATGGTTGAACTCAATAATGCCCACGCGATTGGCAATCAACACTTTTACATACTGATAAGACATAATCGTCACTCCGTTAATTGATCATTTTTTGCGTAATAAAATCAGTGACGTCATTAATCCCCGCCCGTGGCGAAAGTTGATTTTGACGCAGTCGATCTTCAATTTTCTGGTAGTGCTGGCGCAGGTCTGGGCGAGCAAACAGTGCCATGAGCACATTGACCTCCACCTGATGACGTACCCAACTGAGATTTTGCTGTTGGCGTAGAGTGGCGAGTTGCCCACTCTGGGTCATGACCAACCCAAAACGTTCTATCGCCTGCCAAACCTCGCGAATTCCCCGTTTTTCAAGGGCGCTACAGCTGAGAACCTGTGGCTGCCATGCGGGGTATTTACGGCGAATGATGTGCAGCGCGCTGTGATACATATGGCGCGCGATTTCGACATTGGCGTGGTTATCGCCATCATCTTTGTTAATCACGATAAGGTCCGCCATCTCCATAATGCCTTTCTTGATGCCTTGCAGATCATCACCAGCCCCCGCGATTTGCAGCGAGATAAAGCAGTCCACCATGTCGGCGACCTCTGTTTCGGACTGCCCCACACCCACGGTCTCCACGATGATGACGTCGTAACCGGCGGCCTCGCACAATAAAATCAGCTCACGGGTGTGTTGGCTGATCCCGCCCAGATGGCCCCCTGAGGGGACTGGGCGGATAAACGCCTGTTCGGCGCGTGACAAATTCAGCATGCGGGTTTTATCGCCTAAAATGCTGCCGCCGCTGATGGGGCTGCTGGGGTCCACGGCAATCACCGCCACTTTATGCCCCTGCGCCAACAGTTCCTGACCTAGCGCCTCCAGAAAGGTGCTTTTCCCCGCCCCCGGAGTGCCCGTGATCCCCAGCCGTTTGGCCTGCCCGGTATCGGGCATGATGATGTCCAGCAGTCGGGCGCTGAGTGCCTGATGGCGGGGAAGGCGGCTCTCGACCAGTGTCATGGCCTGCGCCAACGCCGCCCGCTCTCCTTGGCGCAAACGGCGGATGTAATCGTCAAGATTGCTGTCATTAATCATGATGATGGCTGATGAGCTGTAGCACATCCCTCACGCTGACTAACATCGGCGTCCCCGGCCCATAAATGGCCGCTACACCGCGCTCGCGCAAGAAAGCATAGTCCTGTGGTGGGATGACGCCGCCGGCTACCACGCAGATATCCTGCCGCTGGTATTGGCGCAGCGCCTCAATTAGCTCGGGAATCAAGGTCTTATGCCCCGCCGCCAGTGAGGAGGCACCAATGACATGCACATCATTCTCCACCGCCAGACGGGCAATCTCTTCGGGGGTGGAGAACATGGGGCTAAGATCGACATCAAAACCAAGATCGGAATAGGCGCTGGCAATCACTTTCGCGCCACGGTCATGACCATCCTGACCCATTTTGGCAATGAGAATTCTGGGGCGACGGCCATTGTCACTGAGGAAATGCTGAGTTTGCGCCAGTATCTGGTCGAACTCCTGCGCCTCTTTTTCACTCTGATGGTAGCTGCGCGCAATGACGCCAGTGACGCATTCACTCGGCACCAGATAGCGGTCAAAGGCCACTTCCATCGCGTCTGAAATCTCCCCCAATGTCGCTCGTAATCGGGCTGCTTGCACGGCGGCTTCCAGTAAGTTTTCCTGATGCCCTGCGGCATGGCGCAGGTTGGTTAAGGCGCGTTGCACTGCTTCGTTATCCCGTTCGGCCCGGATACGTTTCAGTTGGGCAATTTGTTCATTGCGCACTTTCACGTTGTCAATTTCCAATACCTCGGTTTCAGCCTCTTTGGCTAATTTGTACTTATTCACGCCGACAATGACGCGTTTGCCTTGGTCAATAAGGGATTGCTGATCCGCCGACGCCTCTTCAATCATGCGTTTAGGCAGCCCCACCTCAATAGCTTTTGCCATGCCGCCGACATCATCGATCTGTTGGATAATGGTGCGGGCCTGTTTGACCATTTGGTCGGTAAGTGACTCGACAAAATAGGAGCCGGCCAGCGGGTCGATGGTGCGACAAATCGCCGACTCCTCCTGAATGATAATTTGGGTGTTACGCGCAATGCGGGCGGAGAAATCCGTTGGCAGGCCGAGCGCTTCATCAAAGGCGTTGGTATGCAGGGATTGCGTGCCGCCGAGTGTGGCACCCAATGCTTCGATGGTGGTGCGGATGATATTGTTGTAGGGATCTTGCTCGGTCAGACTCCAGCCAGAGGTTTGGCAGTGGGTGCGCAGGGCCAATGATTTGGGGTCAGTGGCACCAAATTGGCTCACGGCCTCACTCCAAAGGTAGCGCGCAGCCCGTAACATGGCGATGTTCATAAACAGATCCATGCCAATGCCAAAAAAGAAGGAGAGGCGAGGGGCAAAATCATCAATATTTAACCCGGCGTGCACTGCGGCGTTGATGTACTCAATGCCATCGGCGATAGTAAAGGCCACTTGCTGCACACAGTTCGCCCCCGCTTCCCCCATGTGGTAACCGCTAATACTGATGGTGTTAAAACGCGGCATATTCTGGGAACTCCACGCGATAATGTCCGAAATAATGCGCATCGAGGGTTTCGGCGGGTAAATATAGGTGTTGCGGCACAGATACTCTTTCAGAATGTCATTTTGAATGGTGCCAGTGAGGAGTGCAGGGGCCACGCCTTGCTCTTCGGCGGCAACAATGTAAAACGCCAAAATAGGCAGCACCGCGCCATTCATGGTCATCGAGACTGACATCTTATCCAGCGGGATTTGGTCGAACAGGACTTTCATATCCTCAACCGTATCAATCGCCACCCCCGCTTTGCCCACATCACCGGACACGCGCGGGTTATCTGAGTCGTAACCGCGATGGGTGGCAAGGTCAAAGGCCACAGATAACCCTTTTTGTCCCGCCGCCAGATTTCGGCGGTAGAAGGCATTCGAATCTTTCGCGGTTGAAAAACCGGCATATTGGCGAATGGTCCACGGCTGTGCGGCATACATGGTGGCCCGTGGCCCTCTGACATAAGGGGCGATACCGGGAAGTGACCCGGTCACCTCCAACCCATCCAGATCACTGGCGGTATACAGTGGTTTTACCGCGATCCCTTCCGCCGTGTTACTGACTAAATCAGCAATATTGATGCCTCGCCTGTTCAGCTCTTTATTAGCAAGGTTTTCCCATTCACGAATATCGACCATTAACCTGACTCCTCATTCTGACAACAGAATTCCTATCGAGGAGAGTGAAACTTCCTCAATGAAGGCTTTTGATTTTATTTAAGTAAGCGCTTTTTGATGGGTGTTGTCGCTGGCAAAAAAGAACAGGGTTGACCGTCATTATTGGACGGGGGAAATGGGGCTAATCTGTGGTTTTGTTCATACTTTTTTATGAAAAATCATTTTCAGGCGAAATGTTGGAGGCATAAAAAAGCACCCTGACTGGTTGGGTTGCCAACTTTTGGGGTGCTGCTTTTCTGGTGCGGAGAGCTAGAAGTGTTCGGGATGCAGCAGTTGCTCAACGGCCTTTTGTGCATTAAGCCAGTGTTGGCCGCCAAACAGATTACTGCGATTCAATAAGTAATAGAGCTGATAAATCGGCTGCCGCTCGATAAAGTCGGTAGGGAGCGGCCAAACACTCTGATAACCATCGTAAATTTGGGCGGGTAGAGCGGGGTAGAGTGGCAGCATGGAGAGATCACACTCCCGATCACCCCAATAGCAGGCGGGATCAAAAATCACCGGCCCATTGGTGCTGGCGGCGCAGTTAGCGGGCCATAAATCGCCATGTAGCAAGGAAGGTTGCGGCTGGTGGCTCTGTAAACGCTCCTGAACCAGCGCGGTAATTTGGTCAATATCACCAAACGACATGCCTTTTTCAGCGGCTAACTGTAATTGCCAACCGATTCGCTGTTCAGCAAAGAATTGCGCCCAGCGGCGTTGCCAGCTATTGGGTTGCGGGGTCGTGGCTAAATCATTATCAAAATCCAGCCCGAATTGCAGTTGCTCACTCCATTGATGTAAATGCGCCAATTGCTGACCTAAGCAGTATGCATTGTGGGCATCAAGTGGTTTAAGGGGGACGTATTCAAGGAGCAGGAAGCTGTAATCACGATCACTGCCCACACCATAGACTTCAGGCACTTGGACCGTTTTACTGCGCGCTAATAAGGATAGCTGATCGGCTTCAGCGGTAAATATCGGCAGCATCTCACGGGCATCACATTTGACGAAAACCTCAGTTTCACCATAACTGAGACGCCAGGCTTCATGAATATCCCCGCCCGGTAATTCGGTTCTTTCCCGAATTTCAGCAGGGCCAAGGTATTCACCTAACAGACGATTTACTGCTTGCCACATGGTTCACCCCCTATCAGCTTGCCAGTTATATCCTTCGAACTGAGTCGCAAGGCTGTTAGCGACCTTCACTTGCCGCTGACCTGCAACGCTCATGACTTTGGGTAGATATCATTAGGTTAGCTTTTTTGTTGTGTAAAAAACAAGCGCTAACGCACAGGGATACCCACGTGGGATCAAACAAAAGACTGATTCTGCTGCCGATTCGTGACATATTTTTTTTCGTGTTGATGGCCACAGCCATGACGCAAAAAAAAACTCACGGCAGAAATAGACGAGATGTATTGCTAAGAGTAATCAATAAGCCGTGAAAATCACGGCTTATCAATAGAGACACAATAGATTATAGCAGATTACCTTTTGGCGCGTTTTCAGCACTGTCGGCTTTGCTTTGCGGTATCATCTGGCGGCCTTGCACCGGTTTTATATGGCTGTAAATCAGGGCAATCACAAAGAATAACGCCTGAATGATCACGATACAGGGGCCAGTGGCACCATCAATATGGAAACTGATCAACGTCCCTAGCACACAGGCGACAACCGACACCAGTGTGGCCACAATCAACATCCGATCAAAGCTGCGACAGAGCATAAAGGCGATGATGCCGGGCGCTATCAGCATGGCGATCACCAAAATAACCCCTACCGCCTGTAATGACGCCACAATCGTCAAGGCCAGCAGGCAAAGCAGACCATAGTGCAGAAACTTGACCGGCAACCCAATCACTCGTGCATGGTTGGGATCAAAGCAATACAGCATAAAGTCTTTACGTTTGAGTAGCACCACTAACAGGGTAAATCCGGCGATCCACAAGGTTTGCTTCAGTTCAGCAAGTGAAATACCCAGCATATTACCGAATAAAATATGGCTGAGGTGCTGGTCGGTATCCATGCGAGAGAACATCACTAAACCAAATGCAAACATGCCGGAGAATACAATCCCCATCACGGTATCTTCTTTGACCCGGCTATGCTCTTTTAAATAGCCTGTGGCAACCGCACAGAATATCCCTGAGACAAAGGCGCCGATGACCAACGGAATGCCGAGCCAAAAGGCCAGCACAATCCCCGGTAACACGGCATGAGAGATAGCATCTCCCATCAATGACCAGCCTTTTAACACCAAGTAACAAGAGAGCACGGCACACACCACGCCGGTAATGATTGCCGCGACGATCGCCCGCTGCATAAAGGGGTAGGCGAAAGGTTCGCTGACCAGACTGAACAATGTATTCATACATTATCCTCCGGCAGGTGTGGCAACGGATGGCGGCGCTTTTGGCGCGTACGATAACGGGTTGCCAACAATCCATGTTTAGGGGCAAAGACAAAGGCCAGCAGGAACACCACGGTTTGTAAGGTGACAATCACCCCTCCGGTTGCGCCATCCAGATAGAAGCTGAGATAGGCACCAAAGGCACTGGTAAAAGCTCCAATAGCGATGGCGATGATCAATAAGCGGCCAAAACGGTCGGTGAGTAAGTAGGCGGTCGCCCCCGGCGTCACCACCATGGCAATCACCAAAATGGCCCCCACGGTCTGCAAGGCCGCAACAGTACAGGCGCTAAGCAGGGTGAAAAACAGAATTTTTAACTTCAGTGGCGATAACCCAATCGACATGGCGTGGCTTTCATCGAAAAACACCGCCAGCAGGTCTTTCCAGATCAGGCATAAAATCACAAAAGAGATCAAAATAATGATCTCTACCTGCAACACATCTTCATCGGCTATCCCCAAAATATTGCCGAAGATGATCGACTGCACATTGACGGAGGTGGGGTTGAGCGAAACAATTAATAGCCCCACGGCAAAAAATGTGGAGAAGATAAAACCGATGATGGCATCTTCACGCAGGCGGGTAATGTGGCGGACGAGCGTCATCGCCAGTGCCGCGAGCATACCGGTAAAGAATGCGCCGGCGGCATAAGGCAATCCAAGCGCGTAAGCTCCCGCAACACCGGGAACGACGGAGTGCGATAGCGCATCTCCCATCAGCGACCAGCCTTTCAGCATCAGGTAAGCCGATAGAAATGCGCAGACCGCGCCGACAATCGCACTCACCCAGATAGCCTTCACCATGTAGTTGTAGTTAAAGGGTTGCAGCAAAAGTTCCAGCATTAGGGGTTATCCTCCTTTGACTGGCTCTGGGCTGGCGGGTCATTTTTAGTGTGACCATAAAACACCGCTGGGCGCTCATCATCGGTTATCACAGTGACGGTGCGAGGGTCATTGTCGTCATGCAGCGCGCTACCCGACAGGTTGATATGGCGCAAGACGCCGCCAAAGGTCATTTCGAGATTCTTCTGCGTAAAGGTGGTTTCGGTGGGGCCGGCGGCCAGTACAGTCTGATTAATCAGAATAACGTGATCGCAAAACTCCGGCACGCTGCCGAGGTTATGGGTTGAAACCAGAATGAGGTGACCTTCATCGCGCAGCGCGCGCAGCAGATCAATGATGGCATTCTCTGTTTTAACATCAACGCCAGTGAAAGGCTCATCCAGCAGCAATACCGAACCTTGCTGGGCCAGCGCGCGGGCCAAAAAGACTCGCTTTTTCTGCCCACCCGAAAGCTCGCCAATTTGCCGTGACCGTAATTCGGTTAAGCCAACGCGCTCAATGGCTTTATCGACAATGGTTTTATCTTCGCGGCTTGGGATCCGCAGAAAATTCATTTTGCCGTAGCGGCCCATCATCACGACATCTTCGACTAATACCGGAAAGTTCCAGTCCACATCTTCAGTTTGCGGGACGTAGGCGATGGTATTTTGCTTCAAGGCGTGACTGACCGGCTTCTGACTGAGTTCCACTTTGCCGACGCTGGGTTTGACCAGCCCCATGATGCTTTTAAACAGGGTCGATTTACCACTGCCGTTGACCCCGACCAGCGCACAGATAGTCCCGCCAGTGAGTGAAAAACTGGCGTCATAAATAGCAGTATGCCCATTGTTATAGGTGACAGTGACATTATCCACTATCAGTTCAGGGCGGACAAAAACAGCTTGGCTCATTGACCAAATCCTTTCGCGATAGTTTGCACCGTGGTGTTAATCAGGTCGATATAGGTCGGGACCGGACCTTTTTCATTTGACAACGAATCAACATATAACACCCCGCCATAGAGCGCACCGGTTTCTTTGCTCACCTGTTTGGCGGGTTTATCGGAAATAGTGCTCTCGCTGAATATCACGGGGATTTTATTGGCGCGAATGGTGTCAATGACACGGCGCACTTGCTGTGGCGAACCTTGCTCATCGGCATTGATAGGCCATAAATAGACCTCTTTAAGGCCATAATCTTTCGCTAAATAGCTAAACGCCCCTTCACTGGTGACCAGCCAACGCTGCTCTGCCGGAATGCGCGACAGGCGCTCACGTAGCGGGGCGTCTAGCGCGGCGATTTTCTCGGCATAGGCTTTGGCATTGCGATTATAGGTATCAGCATGGGCAGGGTCGTGCTCCACCAGCGCCTTGCGGATATTCTCTATATAAATAAGGGCATTGGATGGCGACATCCAAGCGTGAGGATTAGGAATACCGGTATATGGCCCTTCACGGATGGGTAACGGAGTAATGCCATCGGTCACCACCACGGAGGGGACATCTTTAATATTTTCGAAGAAGCGCTCAAACCAGCGCTCTAGATTCATGCCATTCCATAAAATCAAGTCCGCAGACTGTGCTTTTACGATATCCCGTGGCGTGGGTTGATAGTCATGAATTTCAGCGCCGGGTTTGGTGATCGACTCGACCACGGCGGCATCACCGGCGACATTTTGCGCGATATCCTGAATAATTGTGAACGTCGTCACAACTTTGAATTTCTTTTCCGGATCGTGAGGCTTATTTTCGGCCAATGCCGAGGTACTGATCAGTGATGAAAATGCAACAAACAAAAACAAGGTGATAACCGATAAAAAACGCGGTGTTGGGCGGCGAATGGGGCGCAGGTAGGGTATTTTTTGCTTAGTAAACATGGCGATGTTCCCTTTTCTTAAATGAAAATGATTATCAATATCATTTGAGGCCAAGTCAAGCCTTGCCATACAATAAACTAAAACTTACGGATAGTTACCGAATATAGACTGATCATTATGTTGATAATGGTCAAACTAGGCCAAAAAATCTATTTGGGTGAGGTGACAACTTGTATATGCTACAAAACGGCTTATCAGCGCGGGGAATACTGTGAATCCAAAAGTCGGTTGCCTAATGGCAATTTTATTGCTGGCGGGGTGTGCTAAACAAACTCCGCCACCGCAAGCAAATAACGGGTGGCTAAAGAAAGTACCACCGGGTGGTTTCCTAAACGAACCTAAAAGCAGCGCGGGTTCAACGACAGTCGCCTACAGCGATGTGATTAAACAAGCGGCCAGCCATTACGGCGTTGATGAAACATTGATTAAAGCGATTATTCAGGTGGAGTCGGGTTACAATCCTGATGTGGTGAGTACCTCAAATGCGGTCGGTTTGATGCAGATAAAAGCCTCTACTGCGGGTCGTGATGCATACCGAATGAAAGGGCGCAATGGTCAACCGAGTTCGGGTGAGTTAAAAGATCCGGTGAAGAATATTGATATTGGGACGGCTTATATCAATATTTTGCAGAACCAGCAGTTAGCCGGGATCAGTGATCCGCAAACTTTGCGTTATGCCACTATCGTCTCTTATGCCAATGGCGCGGGGGCCATGCTGCGGACGTTCTCATCAGATAAACGTCTAGCAGTGAATAAGATTAATAGTCTTAGCCCGAACGAGTTTTATCAGCATATACAAAAGAAGCATCCGGCTGCGCAAGCACCACGTTATTTGTGGAAAGTGGATACCGCTTACCGGGCGATGTCAGAATAATATTAAAACGCTAACCGATGTCGTTTATAGGCACTGTTACTTATGGCCGCAGTCACTTCTGGCCGTAACAAGATCTAGCATTAACAACATTTAGCAGTATCAACATCGGCTAGCGTTTCTCTCTTCAATCTTACAATGTGTTTATGCGATGGCGGGTTGATAGGTGGAGATAATATCCAGCACCCCATTGATAATAAATTGTACCCCCATGCACACCAGCAAGAATCCCATCAAGCGTGAAATAGCTTCAATGCCACTTTTGCCTACCCAGCGCATGATGGCTCCTGAGCTGAGCAGCGATCCCCATAGAATTAATGAGACAGAAAGAAAAATCAGTACCGGTGCGACCGTCACTACCCATGGGCTGAACAGGGTGTGGCCTTTCATGGAGGCGGCAGAGCTGATGATCATAGCGATCGTCCCCGGCCCCGCAGTGCTCGGCATTGCCAGCGGCACAAAGGCAATATTGATAGATTTGCGTTTCTTCAAATCCTGCGATTTTGCTTCTAGCTGAGTATCTTCGGCTGACTGTTGCGGGAAAAGCATACGAAAGCCGATAAAGGCAACAATCAAGCCGCCTGCGATTCGCAGACCGGGAATAGAAATACCAAAGGTGCTCATGACGACCTGACCGGCGTAATAAGCAATAGTCATAATAAAGAAGACATAAATTGCGGCCATCTTCGATTGCTGATTGCGCTCTTCACTGGTCATATTGCCAGATAGCCCGAGCAAGAGGGCTACGGTTGTCAATGGGTTTGCCAATGGCAGCAACAATACTAAGCCTAAGCCAATGGCTTTAAATAATTCGAGAATACTTTGCATCACTGTTGCTCCGAAATAGCATCAAACGTGCCCGATGAAAGTAAAACTTATCAGGCAATTATTCGCGCTTAGATAAATAAATTTACACGCGATATTATGGCTTACCTTGTCACTCTACGCGATACGTCGGGCAAAAGGCTATCTCAGATTGACTGAGTAGTGCCAACACCGCTGCGGCTTCAAGTACCAAGGGTATTTGTGATACAGATCAAATACCCTGCGGGCAACAGTTGGTTCACTGCAACAGATCAAGAATAATCACGTCGGAATCAATTTTTTGCGGGGAATAGGATTTTGTGCATTTGTGATATTAGTGTTGAAGATGAATATACTCGCCAGCCTTTATCGGCATCTGCGGCATGGGTATTGGATACACAAGCCGCACGAGCTCGTGGTCGTTTGCGCTTTTTAAAACCAAAGCGCGAGGCTCGCCCGCGTTGGCGTTTAGCGCCGTTAAAAGATACCTACGAAATTCGCTTTTACCCACACAGATTGCCTGAACTCTGGTTTTTCAGCGCGGAAAGTGCAGCCAGAAAACGACTCTAATCTCCCCACATTAAGAGCGGAGCTTATCTCACGTACCGTGTTTGGTAATAAAGTGTTCGATTTGGAAAGAATTCACGGACTTAGTGATGACCCAATAGAGAGCATGGCAGTGTTTAAAGTCAGTGATGGATTAATCACTACAGCATGGTTCTACTTCAAATAACACGTTTTTTAATCCGCGACTTAATCTCGATTGGAACCTGGTATGGCATTTACTGATAATGAACGTGATGTGCTGTTGGCCGTCAAAGGCGTAGGGCCGACGGTAGTGACTCGTCTTGAACAACTTGGTTTCACCTCGCTTCTCCAGCTTAGTCAGGCAGATATGAGCGAAATTGTCAGCAGTGCCGCAGCCATGACGGGCTCGACGTGTTGGAAAAACAGCCCTCAGGCCCGCACTGCCATTCAGGCAGCGATTGACATGGCTAAAACCCACTCACCTACGTGAATCGGTTTCAGCCGCTCTCCTCGCAAATATCTCTTCCCTCAATCGTTGTTCCGGCATGAGCTTGCGCGATTTATCGCTTTTCCTGCGGTCTGGCTGGATAGGGTTGCAGCAAGTCATCCAGAATTTTCATCCTTTCGTCTACCGGAATATAGAGCCAGCGGGTAAACCAAGGCGTTTGTGCTGTGCATTGCTTATCTGTTTGGCGGAAGTAGCGCTCGAGATCTGACCGGCTGTTTGTCATATTTTGCATCATATTTCTCTCCTTGTTGACCACTGAACAGATCATAGGCACTAAAATGCGGAAGAAAAACGGATGTAATCGATTTTGTTGTTCAGTATTTATGGATGGCGTGTTTAGATTTGTTTATGTGGGCCGTCGTGGGAAAAGGCCATCAGCAGGGCTTGTGTGAGAAATTCTGGGGAGTGGCCTAATAAAACGCCCCGATTGCGTGAACAATCGGGGCGGCGTTCCAGTAACCATTGCTACACGGAAACGGAAATTGATTATGGGCACATCCTGTAGAAATAGCAATACACCTAGCGCATCTCAAAAGCAATAGATCATAATGTAAATCATTGTTGGTGATGATTTACATCTTTACAGCGCATTTTAGCGATTAGGAGCAGGGAATGATTGGCCCGTTTATTAACAGCGCAGGTATTATTCTGGGTGGTATTGTCGGCGTATTACTTGCCCGTCATGTTCCTAAACGGCTGCAAGAAGGATTGCCGTCAACTTTTGCTTTGGCCTCTATCTCCATCGGTATCGTAATGGTGGTGAAAGTCCATTTTATGCCCGCCGTTATTTTGGCATTAATTATTGGGGCGGCTGTCGGAGAATTATTATCTTTGGAGCAGGGGGTAAAGTGGGGAGCTAATAAAACGCGCGGGCTGTTGGAGCGGGTTATCCCCTCGCGCAGTGCGTTGCCGCCGCAGGAATTTGCGCAAAGTTTCACGGCAATGATTGTGTTATTTTGCGCCAGCGGACTGGGGGTAGTCGGTTCTTTGACTGAAGGGATAACGGGTGATTTTCAGTTGCTATTGGTCAAAGCGCTGATGGATTTCTTCACTGCGCTGATATTTTCTATCTCACTCGGCATTGCTCTGGTCGCGATTGCCATTCCGCAATTGTTGATTCAAATCGCACTGGTTTTGTTAGCAAAACTCATCATGCCGTATATGGATGATATCGCCTTCGCTGATTTTTCGGCTTGCGGTGGGATTATTATGATTGCAGTAGGATTGCGTATTGCTCAAATTAAAATATTTGCGGTGGTCAATCTCTTACCCGCATTGCTGTTTGTGGTACCGATATCCTATTTATGGCGCTATTTTATAGGGTAGTCATTTTATAGGACGGTGGTTTATAGGGGGAGCAAGAGAGACGGGTAGATTTCTGAAACGGTAGGCTTCTTTGTCATATTCATCATCGAAGCGACCGTTTCAGCATAATTTGATTATTTGTTTTAATGGATTATTTTTTATTTAGCCAATTTTACGGCACAAGAACTTGCCTTTTATCACGCCATCAAAAAAACGACCTTTCGAAACTACAGACATAAAATTCTGATGAACGCGCTCAGGGACACCCAAATACTGATAAATCCCTTGTTCACGGAACTGTATCTCCAGCATGCGATTTTCAGGATCATAACCAATCGACAAAATTCTGGAAGATGTAACAGGTTGTCGCTGCAATAGTTGACCCTCAGTTATACGGTGTTGATATTGTGCTGATCGTAGAGCAGTTTAAGCATGATAACTTTGTCGGCGATCATTATCACTGTTTGACTGGCGTATTAATAGATTATTCGCTAGGCATTTTGTCATTGCATTAAGTGATGATAATATGACTTCACTTTATGGCATGATCTATGTCACAAAGTGAACTGTGTACACAGTTGCGTACCAATATAACAAACGTGGGTTAAATTGATGTCGCAACTTTTTGAAATCAAACAATAATTACGTCTTACATGTGATCTGTCGTGTGGGTCACCACTGTAGATAAGGAATTAGAATGCCTGTTATTACCCTTCCTGACGGCAGTCAGCGTCATTACGATCACGCCATTTCTGCGCTTGATGTTGCTTTAGATATCGGCCCCGGCTTGGCGAAAGCCTGTATTGCTGGGCGTGTTAATGGTGAATTGGTTGATGCCAGTGACCTGATCGAATCTGATGCTCAACTGGCCATTATCACCACCAAAGATGCTGAAGGGCTGGAGATTCTCCGCCACTCTTGTGCGCACTTATTAGGGCACGCCATCAAGCAGCTTTGGCCTGATACCAAAATGGCAATCGGCCCTGTTATCGACAACGGTTTCTATTACGATGTTGATATTGACCGCACCTTGACGCAGGAAGACTTGGATCTGCTGGAAAAGCGGATGCATGAACTTGCCGATAAAGATTACGACGTCATCAAGAAAAAAGTCAGTTGGCAAGAGGCCCGCGACACTTTTGCTGCGCGTGGTGAAGATTATAAAGTGGCGATTCTCGATGAGAATATCAGCCGCGATGATCGCCCTAGTCTATATCACCATGAAGAATATGTTGATATGTGCCGTGGTCCACACGTACCGAACATGCGTTTCTGCCATCACTTTAAGTTGCAGAAAACGTCCGGTGCTTACTGGCGTGGCGACAGCAAAAATAAGATGCTGCAACGTATTTACGGCACGGCTTGGGGTGATAAGAAGCAACTGAATGCTTATCTGCAACGTCTGGAAGAGGCGGCCAAACGCGACCATCGCAAGATTGGTAAGCAACTGGACCTTTACCACATGCAGGAAGAAGCACCCGGTATGGTGTTCTGGCACAACGACGGCTGGACTATCTTCCGTGAACTGGAAACTTTTGTGCGTATGAAGCTCAAAGAGTACCAGTATCAGGAAGTCAAAGGGCCGTTTATGATGGACCGCGTGCTGTGGGAAAAAACTGGGCATTGGGAGAACTATGCTGAGCATATGTTCACCACATCCTCGGAAAACCGCGAGTACTGCATCAAGCCGATGAACTGCCCAGGGCATGTGCAGATTTTCAACCAAGGGTTGAAGTCATACCGTGACCTGCCATTGCGTATGGCTGAGTTCGGTAGCTGCCACCGTAACGAACCTTCAGGCGCACTGCATGGCCTGATGCGTGTTCGTGGCTTTACTCAGGACGATGCACACATTTTCTGTACCGAAGAGCAGGTTCGCGACGAAGTGAACAGCTGCATCAAAATGGTGTACGACATGTACAGCACTTTTGGCTTCGAGAAGATTGTGGTCAAGCTCTCTACTCGCCCTGAAAAACGTATTGGTAGTGATGAGCAATGGACCCGTGCTGAATCCGATTTGGCTGCTGCGCTGACTGAAAACGGGATTCCGTTTGATTATCAGCCGGGTGAAGGGGCGTTCTACGGTCCAAAAATTGAATTTACCTTGCATGATTGTTTGGATCGTGCGTGGCAGTGTGGTACCGTACAGCTCGATTTCTCATTACCGGGCCGCTTAAGTGCGTCTTACATCGGCGAAAATAACGATCGCCAGGTGCCGGTAATGATTCACCGGGCCATTTTGGGGTCAATAGAGCGCTTTATCGGTATATTAACCGAAGAGTATGCGGGCTTCTTCCCAACGTGGTTAGCTCCGGTACAAGTCGTGGTGATGAATATCACCGATAGCCAGTCTGATTATGTCCAACAAGTGACCAAAAAACTGCAAGATGCGGGAATTAGGGCAAAAGCGGACTTGAGAAATGAGAAGATTGGCTTTAAAATTCGTGAACATACGTTGCGTCGAGTTCCATATATGTTGGTCTGTGGCGATAAAGAGGTCGAATCAGGCAAGATTGCCGTTCGTACCCGCCGTGGTAAAGACTTGGGAAGCTTAGATGTCAACGTGGTCGTAGACCAGCTGCTAGCAGAAATTCGCAGCCGTAGTCTTCATCAACTGGAGGAATAAAGTATTAAAGGCGGAAAACGAGTTCAACCGGCGCGTCCTAATCGCATCAACAAAGAGATTCGCGCCACAGAAGTTCGCTTAACAGGCGTCGATGGTGAGCAGATTGGCATTGTCAGTCTGAACGAAGCTCTTGAAAAAGCTGAGGAAGCTGGTGTTGATTTAGTAGAAATCAGTCCGAATGCCGAGCCGCCGGTTTGCCGAATCATGGATTACGGCAAATTCCTCTATGAGAAGAGCAAGTCGACAAAAGAACAGAAGAAGAAGCAAAAAGTCATTCAGGTCAAGGAAATTAAATTCCGTCCTGGTACCGATGATGGCGACTATCAGGTCAAACTACGCAACCTGATTCGCTTTCTGGAAGATGGCGATAAAGCCAAAATCACCCTGCGATTCCGCGGACGTGAAATGGCGCACCAACAGATCGGCATGGAAGTCCTTAACCGTGTCAAAAAAGATCTGACTGAAGATTCTGATTTAGCCGTCGTGGAGTCTTTCCCGACTCGTATCGAAGGCCGTCAGATGATCATGGTGCTCGCACCTAAGAAGAGACAGTAAGGCACTCAAGTAACAGGCTTCTCTGCGCTTGCGCAGCAAGAGGTCTGTTCGCCTAGCTAGCTCGTTGTAATTAACAATGCGAAGTGGATATATTCAATGCCAAAGATTAAGACAGTACGCGGCGCCGCTAAGCGCTTTAAAAAAACCGGTGCCGGTGGTTTTAAGCGTAAGCATGCCAACCTGCGTCATATTTTGACCAAGAAAGCTACTAAGCGTAAACGTCATTTACGTCCAAAAGGCATGGTATCTAAAAACGATCTAGGTTTGGTCGTTGCATGTCTGCCATACGCATAAGTAATTTTGGTTTGAATTAAGACGATAGGAGAAGTACATGGCTCGCGTAAAACGTGGTGTGGTAGCACGTGCACGTCACAAGAAGATTTTAAAGCAGGCGAAAGGTTACTACGGTGCCCGTTCGCGCGTTTATCGTGTTGCATTCCAGGCAGTGATCAAGGCAGGCCAATACGCCTACCGTGACCGCCGTCAACGGAAGCGTCAATTCCGCCAACTGTGGATTGCACGTATTAACGCAGCTGCTCGTCAGAATGGCTTGTCTTACAGCCGTTTCATCAATGGTCTGAAAAAGGCTTCTGTTGAAATCGACCGTAAGATCTTGGCTGACATCGCAGTATTCGATAAAGTGGCATTCTCTGCACTGGTCGAAAAAGCGAAAGCAGCTCTGGCGTAAGTCAGAATTGAAGAGGGAGCTTGTCTCCCTCTTTTAATCTTTAGCTTCTAAGCAATAAGGTCATCGTTATGATGCATACCGTTACTTTTCGCTTCTTTTTTTACTTTAGCGCCTGATTTCAGGAGGCTTGCGCGTAAGAATAGAAACGAAAAATAACGCCAAAGCCTCCCATCGTGGAGGCTTTTTTATTTTTTACTCTACAGCACTATGGTGATGAGAGTGGGGGGTAGCTCTGATGGGATACCTTGCTGATTTTATGTAAAAGCGGGCCATACCGGCCAGAGGAAGAGAAAACAATGCCACATCTCGCAGAGCTGGTTGCCAAAGCTAAAGCAGCCATAGAAGATGCCCAAGATGTTGCCGCGTTGGATTTGGTGCGCGTCGAATATCTAGGCAAGAAAGGCCATTTGACCCTTCAGATGACATCGCTGCGTGAGTTGCCAGCGGAAGAGCGCCCAGCAGCTGGCGCAGTCATCAATCAGGCCAAACAGGAAGTACAAGAAGCACTCAATGCCCGCAAAGATACGCTGGAATCAGCGGTCATGAATGCCCGATTAGCAGCCGAAACCATTGATGTCTCTTTGCCGGGGCGTCGTATGGAGAATGGTGGGTTGCATCCGGTAACCCGGACCATTGATCGTATCGAAACTTTCTTTGGTGAGTTGGGCTTTTCTGTTGAGTCTGGCCCGGAAATCGAAGATGACTATCATAATTTCGATGCACTGAATATTCCGGCACATCACCCCGCTCGTGCTGATCATGACACTTTCTGGTTTGACGCGACTCGCCTGTTGCGTACGCAGACTTCAGGTGTGCAGATTCGTACCATGCAGGGCCAGCAGCCACCAATTCGGATTATCGTGCCGGGCCGTGTTTATCGTAACGATTACGACCAAACACACACACCGATGTTCCATCAGATGGAAGGGCTGATCGTTGATCGCGATATCAGCTTCACTAATTTGAAAGGCACCTTGCACGATTTCCTGCGTAATTTCTTCGAAGAAGATCTGCAAATTCGCTTCCGCCCCTCTTATTTCCCGTTTACCGAGCCATCTGCTGAAGTGGATGTCATGGGCAAAAATGGCAAATGGCTTGAAGTGCTGGGTTGCGGCATGGTGCACCCAAATGTATTACGAAACGTAGGTATTGATCCTGAGATCTATTCGGGCTTCGCATTTGGTATGGGGATGGAGCGCTTAACTATGCTTCGTTACGGTGTCACCGATCTGCGTGCTTTCTTCGAAAATGATCTGCGTTTCCTCAAACAGTTTAAGTAAGGCGGGAATATCTCATGAAATTCAGTGAACTTTGGTTACGCGAATGGGTAAACCCAGCCATTAGCAGTGATGAATTAGCCCATCAAATTACGATGGCCGGTTTAGAGGTTGATGGCGTAGAGTCAGTCGCTGGCGAGTTTAATGGCGTTGTTGTCGGCCATGTCGTGGAGTGTGGTCAGCATCCCAATGCAGATAAGTTGCGTGTGACCAAAATTGATGTGGGCGGCGAGCGCTTGCTGGACATCGTTTGTGGCGCACCGAACTGCCGTCAGGGCCTGAAAGTGGCGGTGGCGACTGTCGGTGCTGTTCTGCCGGGTGATTTCAAGATTAAAGCCGCTAAACTGCGTGGTGAGCCATCAGAAGGTATGCTGTGCTCTTTCTCTGAGTTGGCAATTTCAGACGATCACGACGGTATTATCGAGCTGCCTGCTGATGCTCCCATTGGTGTTGATGTGCGGGAATACCTACAGCTGAATGATAAAACCATTGAAATCAGCGTGACACCCAACCGCGCCGACTGTCTGGGCATTATCGGTGTCGCCCGTGATGTCGCAGTGGTTAACCAACTGCCATTAACTGAGCCGGATATGAGCCCAGTGGCCGCCTCTATCAGTGATACTTTCCCGATCCGCGTCGATGCGCCGCAAGCTTGCCCGCGCTATTTGGGCCGAGTGGTGAAGGACATTAATGTCAAAGCTGCCACTCCACTGTGGATGCGTGAGAAATTGCGTCGCTGCGGTATTCGCTCGATTGATCCAGTAGTGGACGTCACTAACTTCGTCTTGCTGGAGTTAGGTCAGCCCATGCATGCGTTTGATCTGGACCGCATTGAGGGCGGGATTGTTGTCCGTCTGGCGGCTGAAGACGAAGAGCTGACTCTCTTGGACGGTACAAAAGCCAAATTGAAGGCTGACACTTTGGTGATTGCCGACCAACAAAAGCCGCTGGCGATGGCGGGTATCTTTGGCGGTGAGCATTCTGGTGTTAATGAAGAGACCCGCAACGTGTTGCTGGAGTCTGCCTTCTTTAATCCATTGTCAATTACAGGCCGTGCGCGTCGTCATGGCTTGCATACCGATGCTTCTCATCGTTATGAACGTGGTGTTGACCCTGCGTTGCAGCATAAAGCAATTGAGCGCGCGACTCGTCTATTGATTGATATCTGTGGCGGTGAAGCTGGTCCAGTTATTGATGTGACGGCAACCGAAGCGTTGCCCAAACGCGCCACGATCACACTGCGCCGTGAGAAGCTGGACCGCTTAATCGGCCATCATGTGCCTTCTGAGCAAGTGAGTGACATTCTGCGCCGCCTAGGTTGTCAGGTGACGGAGCTTGGCGCTGACTGGCAGGCCGTCGCACCAAGCTGGCGTTTCGATATGGAGATCGAAGAAGATTTGGTGGAAGAAGTTGCCCGTATCTACGGCTATAACAATATTCCTGACGTGCCTGTCAAAGCTGATCTGGTGATGACCAAACACCGCGAAGCTGACTTACCCCTGAAGCGAGTAAAAACAGCATTAGTGGATCGCGGCTATCAAGAAGCAATTACTTACAGTTTTGTTGACCCAAAAGTGCAGGCACTGCTGCACCCGCAACAAGACGCGCTAATTTTGCCAAGTCCGATCTCTGTTGATATGTCTGCAATGCGTTTGTCATTGTTGACCGGTTTACTGTCAGCGGTGGTTTATAACCAGAATCGCCAACAATCTCGCTTACGTTTATTTGAAAGCGGTTTGCGCTTTGTCCCTGATGCAACAGCAGATCTTGGGGTTCGACAGGATGTCATGCTGGCTGGCGTCATCGCTGGGCATCGTTACGAAGAGCATTGGGATCTAGTGCGTCAGCCGATTGACTTCTATGATTTGAAGGGCGATCTGGAAGCAATTCTGGAGCTTACCGGCAAATTATCAGATGTTCAGTTCCGTGCTGAATCACATCCTGCACTGCATCCAGGGCAGAGCGCTGCAATTTATTTATCAGGGGAACACATTGGTTTCATTGGTGTAGTTCATCCTGAGCTGGAACGTAAGCTGGATCTGAATGGTCGAACTGTGGTGTTCGAAGTGCAATGGAACAAGCTCGCAGACCGCGCTGTGCCTCAAGCCAACGAGATTTCTCGCTTCCCGGCAAACCGTCGTGATATCGCTGTTGTGGTGGCTGAAAACGTTCCCGCAGAAGATATTTTGGCAGAGTGTAAGAAAGTTGGCGCAAATCAGGTAGTTGGCGTAAACTTGTTTGATGTGTACCGTGGCAAGGGCGTAGCAGAAGGTTATAAGAGTCTGGCTATTAGTCTGGTGTTGCAGGATACCGCCCGTACACTGGAAGAAGAGGAGATCGCCGCTACCGTTGCAAGATGTGTAGAGGCGTTAAAACAGCGATTCCAAGCATCCTTGAGGGATTGAACCTATGGCGCTTACTAAAGCTGAAATGTCAGAACATCTATTTGAAAAGCTAGGGCTTAGCAAACGAGATGCCAAAGATCTGGTCGAGTTATTCTTTGAGGAAGTACGTCGTGCTCTCGAGAATGGTGAACAGGTCAAACTGTCTGGCTTTGGCAATTTTGATCTGCGAGACAAGAACCAACGTCCGGGCCGTAATCCGAAGACGGGTGAGGACATCCCTATTACGGCGCGCCGTGTGGTGACTTTCCGTCCAGGGCAAAAGCTAAAAAGCCGAGTAGAGGGTGCCACTCCAAAAGAGTGAGTGTTTCTCGAAACAAAAGGCCGCGCAAGCGGCCTTTTTCTTGTCTGTAACGTGTTGAAATTCAGTGATGACCTGTCCTAAATACCCTAGAGCTTATTCGCTCTGGGCGGTACACTGTCCAGCAGCTCGATGCTGCCATCGTCATTCAACTGCTCCATATGAATATCAAACCCCCATAGTCGATGAATGTGTTTCATCACTTGTTGGCGGCTTTTATCCAGCGGTGCGCGGTCATGGGGAATATAGCGCAGGGTTAGGGAGCGGTCGCCGCGCAGATCCACGTTCCAGACCTGAATGTTTGGCTCATGATTACTCAGGTTGTATTGAGCGGATAACTCATTGCGGATGGCGCGATAGCCTTCTTCATTGTGGATAGCTGAAATCTCCAGATAACTGTTCTTGTCGTCATCCAGCACAGTGAAGAGGCGGAAGTCACGCATCACTTTCGGTGATAGGAACTGGCTGATAAAACTTTCGTCTTTAAAGTCGCGCATCGCGAAATGCAGTGTATCTAACCAATCTTTGCCAGCGATATCGGGGAACCAGTAGTAATCCTCCTCGGTAGGTGATTGGCAGATGCGCTTAATATCCTGAAACATGGCAAAACCCAGTGCGTAGGGGTTAATCCCATTGTAATAAGGGCTGTTATAGGGCGGTTGATAGACCACATTCGTGTGGCTGTGCAAAAACTCCATCATAAACCGATCGGTGACCTGACCCTCATCGTAGAGGTGGTTAAGAATGGTGTAGTGCCAGAATGTTGCCCAGCCCTCGTTCATCACTTGAGTCTGTTTTTGTGGGTAAAAATACTGGCTGACTTTGCGGACAATTCGCAGCACTTCCCGCTGCCATGACTCCAGCAGTGGCGCATTTTTTTCCATAAAATAGAGCAGATTTTCTTGCGGCTCACTGGGGTAGCGCTGAGCTTGCGCTTGAACTTCTCCTCGCTCCTTGCGCGGCAGAGTTTTCCACAATGAGTTGACCTGACTTTGCAGGTACTCTTCGCGACTTTTCTGGCGCGCTGTCTCTTCAATCAGCGAAATTTTTTGCGGGCGTTTATAACGATCGACCCCATAATTCATCAGTGCATGGCAAGAGTCGAGTAGTCGCTCAACTTCTTCTACACCATAGCGCTCCTCGCATTCACTGATGTAATGGCGAGCAAATAACAGATAATCCACAATGGAGCTGGCATCGGTCCAGGCACGGAATAAATAGTTGTTCTTAAAGAAAGAATTATGGCCGTAGCAGGCGTGTGCCATCACCAGCGCCTGCATGGTAATGGTATTTTCTTCCATGAGATAAGCGATACAAGGGTTGGAGTTAATCACAATCTCGTAGGCCAGCCCTTGTTGCCCGTGCTTATATTTTTGCTCGGTTTCGATAAATTTCTTACCGAAAGACCAATGGGTGTAGTTAATGGGCATGCCAATACTTGAATAGGCATCCATCATTTGTTCTGAGGTAATAACCTCGATTTGATGAGGGTAAGTCTCAAGCCGGTAATGTTTTGCTACCCGATCTATCTGGTCCAGATAGACCTGCAACAGTTCAAATGTCCAGTCCGGGCCGTCAGTCAGGCGCTTGTCTTGCGCGGTCTGTTTCGGTGTTGAAGTTGTCATTAGCGCATCCTCACGGTTTTATAACCCTGCAAAATACCGGTCACTTCAATAATCCTAGCTCAATATGAACAAATTGAGGCATGGCAAGACCTTATGTCAACATGGATTATTATTTACCAACGGAATGGATAAACTTAAATACATTTTTGGCGGATTATTATTCTGTTTATTGGTTACTTTTAAAGAATATAAATTCAATAAATATGGAATGCACAACATGCTAATTATTCATGCTGGTAATCGAGGCAAATAGGCGTTTTTTTAGCCTTTCTGGCGTATAACCGCCTAAAAATAGAATCTTATCGCTATTTTTACTAAGGCTATTGAACTCAAAAGTGATTGCAGAGTAAATTAATTGTGAATTAAGTCACAGCCTATAATTAATATGTTGGCTAGTTTTTTCTGCTAGGTTAATTTTCTGTCAACGGAATATTGTGCTTTTGGTGTCGTTTGGGAGGGTGGTATGCGCATTGTCATTTTAGGAAGTGGCGTTGTTGGTGTAGCCAGTGCTTGGTATCTCGCCAAAGATGGTCATGACGTGACCGTCATTGATCGTCAGGAGGGGCCAGCGCAGGAGACCAGTGCGGGAAATGCGGGGCAGATATCACCAGGATATGCCGCGCCTTGGGCCGCGCCCGGCGTGCCGCTTAAGGCGATAAAATGGATGTTCCAACGCCATGCGCCGCTAGCGATTCACCTTGATGGCAGCAGTTTCCAATTGCGCTGGATGTGGCAAATGCTACGAAACTGCGACACCTCCCACTACATGATCAACAAAAGCCGCATGGTACGGTTGGCAGAATATAGCCGTGATTGCTTAAAAGAGCTGCGGGAAGAGACCGGTATTCAGTATGAAGGGCGTCAGGGGGGACGTTGCAGTTGTTCCGTACCGAGCAGCAGTTTGACAATGCCGCCAAGGATATCGCGGTGTTGGATGATGCAGGCGTGCCTTATTCACTGTTAACGGCAGAACAACTGGCCACGGTAGAGCCAGCATTGGCGAAAGTGGCGCATAAGCTCACGGGCGGTTTACGTCTGCCCAATGATGAAACTGGCGACTGTAAGCTATTTACTGAGCGGCTAGCTAAAATGGCGGAGCAGGCCGGGGTCAAATTCCTGTTTAATCGTTCGGTTGATAAGCTGTTGGTGGACGGTGATCAAATCGCTGGCGTATTGTGTGGCGACGATATTATAACTGCTGATGCCTATGTGGTGGCGTTTGGCGCATACTCTACCGCTCTGCTGGCAGGGCTGGTCTCCATTCCGGTCTATCCGCTAAAAGGCTATTCACTGACCATTCCTATCACTGATCCCGCCTCGGCCCCAGTTTCTACAGTGTTGGATGAAACTTACAAAATTGCCATTACCCGTTTTGATGATCGCATTCGGGTGGGGGGCATGGCCGAGATTGTTGGCTTCAATACTCAACTGGCGCAAGCGCGACGTGAAACACTGGAGATGGTGGTCAAGGATCTCTATCCCCATGGCGGCAATATTAGTCAGGCCACCTTCTGGACGGGGCTGCGCCCGATGACGCCGGATGGCACGCCGATTATTGGTCGTACCTCGCTTAAGAACCTCTATTTGAACACGGGTCATGGCACCTTGGGCTGGACCATGGCCTGTGGCTCGGGTCAACTATTGGCTGATATTATGTATGGCCGCCGTCCTGCTATATTGGCTGATGATTTAGCGGTCGCGCGTTATAGCGCGGGGTTTCAGCCACTGAATTTTACGCCGTTGCATGATGTTCACCCTGTTCGCTAATGTTCACTTATCAATCATCGCCGATTAATCATCACCGCCATGCAGAGATCGACGGCTGGGCGGTGAGTCATTGAATACTTTCTGGAAGGAACAAGCATGCCTCGCCCGATAGCCGCTACGCTTCATTTATCCGCCTTGCGCCACAATTTGAGTCTGATTCGCCGCCACGTCGGCAGTGCAAATATCTGGTCAGTGGTGAAAGCCAATGCCTATGGTCATGGGCTGGCGCGTATTTGGCAGGGGCTGGATGCCACAGATGGTTTTGCGTTGCTGGACTTAAATGAGGCGATATTATTACGAGAACAGGGCTGGCAAGGGCCAATTTTGCTGCTTGAGGGCTTCTTTCAGCCGCAAGATCTGGCGCTGTTGGATCACTATCGGCTGACCACCACGGTGCACAGTGATTGGCAGCTTGAGGCGATTAATGCCGCACGGTTATCAGCGCCACTGAATATTTATTTGAAACTCAATAGCGGTATGAATCGTTTAGGTTTCCCTGTCGGGCAGGCAGACGCGGTATGGCAATGGGCAAACAGTCTGAGCAATGTCGGTGAGGTGACGCTAATGAGCCACTTCGCCAATGCAGATAATCATATTGGTGCGGGTGAACAATTTTCGCGCATTCAACAGGCTAGCGGGCATATTCCGGCGGCGCGCTGCTTTGCCAACTCGGCCGCCATTTTACGCAATCCAGAGACGCACTACGATTGGGTGCGACCTGGGATTATTCTTTACGGCGCGTCTCCCAGCGGGGATATCGCCGATATCGCCGGGATTGGCTTGCGCCCGGTGATGCAGTTACAGAGTGAAATTATTGCAATTCAGGCGTTATCAGCCGGCCATCAGGTGGGCTATGGCAGCCGCTACAGTGCCAGTGGTTCGCAGCGGATTGGCGTAGTGGCCTGTGGCTATGCCGATGGCTACCCGCGATTAGCCCCGAGTGGTACGCCAATCAGGGTGGATGGCGTCTTGACGCAGACGGTGGGGGCGATTTCGATGGATATGCTCACGGTGGATTTAACGCCATGCCCGCAGGCGCAGGTTGGCAGCCAAGTTGAGATTTGGGGCGAAACTCTCCCCATCGATAATGTGGCGGCGGCAGCAGGAACAGTAGGGTATGAGCTGATGTGCGCACTGGCGGCCAGAGTGCCGGTGAGTGTTTGCCCTTAAGGCGGTTGTCATCACGGCTCGCGTTTGTTACTCGCGGGCCTCTACCATCTCCACCCCCTACGACCTCTACCACCTCACTTCCACTCTAAACCCGCCACTCTCCCCATGATCGAATCGGGTTGTCATGCCATGCAGTACGGCGATGCGCTGCACAATAGACAGCCCCAAACCGCTGCCGGTTTTTTCTTGTCCGGGCGGGCGGAAGAAGCGCTCGCCGATGCGCTGTAGAGATTCGGGGCTGATGCCAGAGCCATTGTCTTCGACACTAAAAGCGTGTGCCTCTAAGGTGATTTTTACTGAACTGCCGCGCGGACTGTAGCGAATGGCATTATCTAGCAGGTTTCGCACCAGTAGCGCCAGCAGTAAGGGCTGAGCGCGGCGCGGTGGCGGGGTTTGGCGAATCTCCAGCATCAGCTCCACGCCATTGGCGCGCGCTTTGTGGTAGTTATCCATGACGGCTGTTTGCAATAGGTCATGTAGGGCTACCTCTTGCACATCATCCAGACCAGAGAGTGAATCCAGTCGTGACAGGGTCAGCAGTTGATCGACCAAACGCGTGGCGCGGTCGATACCTTCCGTCAGGTTGGATAGCGCATGTTCGCGCATTTCAGGATCGTCTTGCGCGAGTTGGGCCACCTCGGTCTGGACTTTCAGCGCCGCCAAAGGGCTGCGCAATTCATGGGCGGCATCCGCAGTAAAGCGGCGCTCTCGCACCAGCATATCGCCAGTGCGGGCAAACAGGCTGTTGAGTGCTTCCACCAAGGGCTTCACTTCACTCGGGATTGAGGTCAGCGGCAGGGGCGTTTCATCCTCCGGCTGGCGTTGATGCAGGCGTTTTGCCAGCCGCTTTAGCGGTGCCAGTTCGCGGGTCACCAGCCAGATCAACAGCAGCACCATGATAGGGAGCGCCACCACCCAAGGTAAAAGCTGGGCTTTGACAATATCAATCGCCATATCGTGACGATAATCCCACTCTTGTCCCACCACCACACGATATTTGCCATCCGGTGTGGTGAGCCACACCAAGCGCCACAGATCTTTGTCACCTTGCAGGGTGCCGTTGCTAAAGCCGTCTTGCTGGTAGTGATATTGCAAGTCAGGGCCATTATCCCCGTCATTCAGCACCATTTTTCCATCAGTAGTAAAAATGGCGAAGGCGAGGGCATCGTCATCCAAGTCTCCCCGGCTATGACGGACTATTTTTTTGCTGCGCGGCAGTTGTAGTGTTTTGACTGTGAGGTCGCTGATATTCAGTGCGGTAAGGCGCTTGGCAAACAGCATTTGTTGAGTATCGAATAGCTCATCCACATTTTTGCGGGTTTGATGCAAGGCTAGCAGGCTGGCACAGACCCAAGTGATCGCGATAAGGAGAATGAAGCCTAAAATCAGCCTGAGTCTGAGGCTGTGTGTCAGTCGTCTCATGCTATTTCTCCCAATGTATAACCGATCCCATGGACGGTGCGGATAAAATGGCTGCCAAATTTTTTACGCAGATGGTGAATATGCACTTCTATCGCGTTGCTAGAGACCTCATCGTCCCAGTTATAAATTTTCTCTTCAATCAATGAGCGAGGCAATACGCGGCCTTCGTTGCGTAATAGCAACTCAAGCAGCGCAAACTCCTTCGGCTTCAAATAGAGTGGCTCGCCCTGATGGGTCACGCTCAGGTTGATAGGATCGAGTGAAATCGAGCCGTGGGTTAAAACTGTTTGGGCCTGCCCATAGCGGCGGCGGATCAGTGCTTGTAGGCGAGCGACAACTTCAATTAAGGCGAAAGGTTTGCACAGGTAGTCATCCGCGCCCTGTTGTAGCCCGGCGACGCGCTCCTGTAGGGCATCGCGCGCGGTGAGGATCAACACCGGTTCATCATGACCGTTTCGCCGCCACGTGCGCAAAATATCCAAGCCGTCCATGCCCGGCAGGCTGAGATCGAGCACCACGGCGTCATAGGGGGCTGAGGCTAATGCGCTCAGTCCTTGCTGGCCGTCAGTAAACCAGTCCACGCTAAATCCCATTTTGATCAAACCGGCTTTGATACCGTCACCAATCAGTTTGTCATCCTCAATGAGTAATATCCGCATGGGGTTGCTCTCTTATCCGTGTTGTAGGGGGGTATCTCACTCTTTGGCAAGGACGTTGTACAGCGATAAACCGTGTTAATCCAGTGCTGAGGGCAGTTTTGAAAAAAATAAGGCGTTAACGCGGCGGCTTAAGATTCTGTTAAGAACTCTTTGGTGTAATGCCTCCCGAAGAGCAAAACAGTCCCTGTTAATGCTGAACTAAATCCAATAAAAAGAGAGAGAAAATCATGAAAAAAGCAGCCGCGTTATTTGCCATCCTTGCCGTGTGCAGTGCCCCTGTCCTTGCTCAAAACGGCGGTTTTGTTGACCCCAATGCACCCGCAGTTCAAACCGCACCTACTCAAGCCAACGGGGGTTTTAATGGCCCGAGTGTCGGGGCCGTGACTGTCGATAAAGCTAAAACCATGGGCGACGACACTTGGGTTACACTGCGTGGCAACATTGAGCAGCGCATCGGTGGGGATCACTACATCTTCCGTGATGCTACGGGCACCCTCAATGTCGATATCGATCATCGGCGCTGGAACGGCCAGACCATTACCCCGAAAGACAGTGTTGAGTTGCAGGGGAAGATTGATAAAGATTGGAACTCGGTTGAACTGGATGTCAAACAGATAACAAAAATCCAGTAATTGAGGTTGCGACGAAAAAAGATATTAAGGTGATTCCCCCGCACGGGTGTTGATCGTGCGGGGGAGCGCTGCGGCGGTTAGTTAATTTTTTGCAAAGTACCGCGAACATGTTTACTGGCGCGCCGCGCCTGCCATGCCAGCAGACAGCCTGCCAGCATCACGATAGCGAGTGATAATTTAGGCGCTATCGGCAATGCCATTGCCAGCAGGCCCAACCCTGCACCGCCCGCCATCTGAACAAAGCCTACCAATGCAGAGGCGACCCCCGCCTCATTAGCGTAAGGCTCCAGCGCATAGCTGGTAGCTGGCCCCATCATAAAGGCGAGACCGGCACAGGCACTGGCGACAGGTAACATATAGACCAGCCAGTGAGATTGTGTTTCTGCCGATAATTGCGTCAGGCCAAACAGTAGCCCTAAACACCCCAGTGCCATCAGCAAACTACCGACCATTAAGCAGGTAGGGCGGCCCACTTTTTGGATAATCCGATTGGCAAAAAAGCTGACGGCCATGATCCAAAAGCCGTTAGCGCCAAAGGCCAATGAGAATTGCAGCGGGCTAAGTCCGGCTCCCACCATCAACACATTGGGGGCCAGTGAAACATAGGTTAATGCCATGCCCATCGCACCCGCATTCACCAGAGAGAATTTCAGAAAACGGTCATCGCGTAAAATGCGCAAATAGTTCTTTATCGGCAAGCCGTTTGAGGGCTGGGTATCGGCCGGGCGAGTTTCCGGCAGGAAGCAAATAATGAGGATTAAGACCAGTAATCCGTACAGCGCCAGGAACCAGAAGGGCGCGCGCCAGCCAAAGGCTTCCGCCAATAAGCCACCCAGTAGCGGGGCCAATGCCGGGACAATATTTAGTGTGCCATTCAGGAAGCCGAAAGCACGGGCGGCCTCATTACCGTTAAGGCGGTCACGGACACCACTGAATGCCACCACTGCCGTGCAGCAGACTGCCACGCCTTGTAGCAGACGGGAACTGACGAACATCAGAGGGCTGACCGCCAGTGCGGCCATGGCTGCACCCAGCATGTAGAGGATGATGCCGATGATGGCGATCGGTTTGCGGCCATATTTATCAACCAATGGTCCAGCAATGAGCTGACCGATACCCAGCACCAATATAAACAGGGCAATGGTGGATTGGATCAGGGACTCGCTACTGTTCAACCCCTTGGCAATCGCCGGGATGGTGGGTAAGTAGAGGTCGATGCCCAAGGGGCCAAGTAAAATCAGGCTTAACAGCAGGAAAAGAAATTTTTGCATAACAACAAAACAACATCCAGATGACAAAGGCAGCAAGGATAGATAATTTGCTGACAAATGAAAAGGTTGGGTATCACCAACTTAACCGCAGTGACAACGTCACTTGTTGGGACTTTGAGTTCAGTGAATAGGGTACTACAACTAATAATTTATCTCTTGTTATTCATCAGCTAACTCGTTGTCCGGTGCTCCAACCAGTGTTCTAGCTTGATGGCGGGCAGTGCCTCAGAGAACAGGAAGCCCTGACCAATCTGATAACCTTGTCGGCTTAATAAGGTGCGCTGGGCTTCATTTTCTACCCCTTCGACAATCACCGACAACTGTAAGCTCTCACCAATGCGTATCACCGCTTCACTGAGGGTGCGACTGGTCTCGTCATATTCAAGATCATGCACAAAACTCTTATCCAGCTTTATTTCATCAAGATCCAATCGGCGCAGATAACTCAGGCTGGAGTAGCCCGTGCCGAAATCATCCATTGATAAGCGCACGCCCAGCCGATGAATTTTTTCTATGGTGGCGAAAATAGCCGGATTATTTTCAATTAAAATATCTTCGGTGATCTCAAGTGTCAGATCCTGTGGCGGTAGGTGGTGATGCTGCAAAATATGGAGAATCATCTCCGGCAGACCCGGATTATGGAAGTTGGTGGGGGATAAATTCACAGAAACTGAGGGGATATCAATCCCCCGCAAGCGCCAGTCAGCTAACTGTTGGCAGGCGGTTTCAATCGCCCATAGGGCCAGTTCATTGATCAGACCACACTCTTCGGCGATGGGGATAAAGCGCTGCGGCGGGATACTCCCCAATATCGGGTGATTCCAGCGGCTAAGTGCTTCCACGCCATACAGATGCCCATCTTTAAGCATCACTTGGGGTTGATAAAATAGCTCAAGCGAACCGATATGAAATGCATGGCGCAGGGCATCTTCCATATCTTGGCGTTGTTGATTGAGATTATTCATTTCTGCGCTGAAGAAGTTGAAATGCCCGCGCCCCATATTTTTCGCTTTATGCAGGGCGATATCGGCATGATTCATCAGCGTATCCATATCCAGACCATTTTCTGGATACAAACTGATCCCGATACTGGCGGAGGGAATAATATTGACGTTGGTTATCTGGCAGGGCTGAGACAGCAGGCTGAGTATCTTCTCCACCTTTACCGTGGCTTGTTGTAGGGTGCAAGGTGCCAAAATAATAATAAACTCATCGCCAGACAGGCGACCAATCAGATCACTTTTGGCGAGGTCGTTGCGCAGGCGTTGGGCAATCGAAGAGAGCAGTTCATCGCCAGCCGCATGACCGAGTGAGTCATTAACTTGTTTGAAGCGATCCAGATTAATCACTAACAGGGCGAGTGTGTGGCCCATTTCAGTGGCTAACGCGATGGCTTGCTTGGCATAAACCTGAAAATGGCTACGATTGGGCAGGCCGGTCAGGGAATCATAAAAGGCTAAATGCTGAATCTGTTTGCGTGATTGTTCGCGCTCCATTGCCAAAGAGCACAAACTGGCAATGAGCTTCACCAATTGGCAGTGAAACTCACTGGGGCCACGTACCTCTTTGTAGTAAAAAGCAAATGTCCCCAGAATCTGCCCCTGACTGGAGAGAATCGGTGTTGACCAGCACGCCCGCAGCCCATGGGGCAGGATCAGATGACGATAGTTTTCCCACAGCGGATCAGTCGCAATATCCTGCACTTCCACCGGCTCTTTACGAAATGCGGCCGTCCCGCATGAACCCGCGATCGGGCCAATGGGGACACAGGAGAGCGCAGCGGTATAGATTAAAGGCAGGCTAGGGGCGGCGAGGTGGCTAAGGTAATTCTGCCCACTGGCCTGCAAAATGCTGGCGGTGACCTCGGGGGCAATGCGCTCCACTTCACGGCACAGCAAGGACATCACCTCATCAAGCGGGCGCTCTCGCACCAGCGCTTCCAAAACACGATATTGCAACACTTCATACATTTTGGTCAGGGTGATATCAGTAAGGACGCCGATGCTATAACTCGGTTTACCCTGTTCATCCACCAGTGAGTTAATGACGGCGGAACACCAGTGCGGCTGGTGATCTTTACTGTAGAAAAGCTCCTGCGGTAGCAGTTGCTGGCGGGGCTCGGTTGAGGTCGCATCCATCGCCGTGAGCTGAAAATGGTGCTCACTCTGGAGCAAGTCAACCATGTTTTGCCCTATTGCTTGCTCTGGGGTGTAACCGAAAAGTTTAGTAAAGCCTTGATTGATATAGACAGCCTGTTGCCCCAGATCACTATTGGCCGCGATAAACATAGCGCTGTCACTGCGATCCGTTAATTGCGTTAGGAGCTGCACCCACTCTTGAGTGGCTTTTTGATCCTCAATCAAAAAAGTGATGTCTTTGGCGATTTTCACCATGTGAGTCACTGAGCCATCTGGACCGGGAACGGGCTGATAGATCGCCGCCAACCAAACTGTTGACCCATCTTTATGCAGCCGCTCAAAACGACCTTCCAGTGACTCCCCCGCCAGTAAACATATTTTAAGCGTCTGATACTCTTCGCTGGTGGCGTAATTGGGGTGGCAAAACATTAAGTGATGCTGACCAATGACTTCATCACGCTGGTAGCCAAAATAATCAAGATAGTTTTGATTAACCGCGATAATACGGCTGGAGAGATCAAACTCAATAATGGCTAATGAGTTATCCAGTGCGGTTAATAACGCGCTATTTTCATTGTATTCAGACTGCGTGGCTTCCTGCAATGCTGCTGTTTTTTTGGCCTTCATGGTGAATTCCTATGCGAAAGAAGCGCTTGGCAGTCAATTACTTAAATAAAATCACCTTTGTAACCCTCATGAAATAACACCATTCTTGAATAAAAAATATAGGATAAATGATAAATATTGAGTGCAAATTAATAATGAAAACATTAAAGATACGACAGTCTTATTTATTCTGGATCTGCCACAATACACAGATTGCGGACAAGATTTGCCATTAAGTTTAGTCGATATTCCGGTAGGTAAATGAGGTATTTAATGCTGGCACGTGACAGCCATCGTTCTATTTTTCGTCAAGCCAGAGGGCGGAACAAATCCTATTTCTGTTGGCAGGGAGAAGCCATTACCCGACGAATAAGAGTCGGGTAATGGCGGGGAGGGCGAAGATTATGAGTGACTCTCCATTGAACCGAAACGACCACTGTTAAAATCAGCAATAGCTTCGTTTATCTGTTGCTGCGTGTTCATCACAAAGGGGCCGTAACCGATGATAGGCTCATCAATAGGCTCACCACTGAGTAACAGCAGCAGGGCATCATTATTGGCCTCAATAGTCACATTGCTGCCCGCCGCGTCCAGCAGCACCATCTCGGCATCACGGGCAATCGCATCACCATTCACCAGCACGCTACCTCGCAGCACGATTAAGGCGGTATTCCAGCCAACTGGCAGGGAGAACTCCGCACTTTTTCCTTGATTCAACCGGATATCCCAAACATTCAGTGGTGAGAAGGTATGTGCAGGGCCGTGTTCCTCTGTGTAATCGCCGGCGATCACGCGCAGGCTACCGGCATCGTCAGGTAGCGCGACCTGAGGAATATTTTCACTGCGAATAGCTTGATAGCCCGGCGCAGTCATTTTGTCTTTTGCGGGCAAGTTGACCCACAGTTGCACCATTTCGAAGGCTCCGCCCCGTTGAGCGAAAGTCTCGGCATGAAACTCCTCATGCAGAATACCGCCACCGGCAGTCATCCACTGGACATCACCGGGGCCGATAATGCCGCCTTTACCGGTTGAATCACGATGCTCAACCTCCCCGTGATAGACGATAGTGACGGTTTCAAAACCGCGATGCGGATGCTGCCCAACACCACGGCGATGAGAGGTTGGCGTGAAATCCGCTGGCCCGGCATAGTCGAGCAGCAGGAAAGGGCTAAGCTGTTTGCCGTGGCTCTGATATGAGAACAGAGAGCGCACAGGGAAACCATCACCCACCCAATGTTGGCGTGGCGCACGATAGATACCTTGGACTTTTTTCATCTTAATCTCCTGACAGCGTCGTTTTACTTCAGCATTAATATTTTTATACCGACGTTAATGCGGTATAGCAGCGTTGAGATACAACATCCCGGCTGCAAGTGGGATAAAGTATATATTTGGGATAATGTAAGCACTAGGTAGCAGAACTAAGCATCAGTGTTCTATTATTGGAACAATGATAATAATAACGGCAGGATAACAGCGAGGCAGGTATGCAAGATCTCAATGATCTCTACTATTACGCCGAGGTGGTGGAGCACGGGGGATTCAGTGCTGCGGCGCGGGTGCTGGGCTTGCCAAAATCAAAGCTAAGTCGGCGATTAGCCCTGCTGGAGGAGCGATTAGGCGTGCGGCTGATTCAGCGCTCAACGCGACGCTTTGCGGTGACGGACGTCGGGCGCACCTATTACGAACATTGCAAGGCGATGCTGGAAGAGGCGCGGGCCGCTCAGGAGTCCATCGAGTTAACTCGAGCGGAGCCACGTGGCGTGGTGCGTATCACCTGCCCGGTGGCGCTGTTGCAGACCACCGTCAGCACGATGTTGGCGGATTTTATGGCCAGTTGTCCCTTGGTGACGATTCACCTTGAATCGACCAATCGGCAGGTGGATTTGGTCGCGGAAGCCATCGATATCGCCATTCGCGTGCGGCCACCGCCCTTGCAGGACAGTGATCTGGTGCTGAAGGTGTTGGGGAATCGTTGTCAGTGTTTGGTGGCCAGCCCTGAATTGATTGCGCAGCAAGGCGCGGTTACTGTTCCCGCCGATCTCAGTGGCTGGCCGAGCCTTGGATTAGGGCAGCCGCAGCAAGAGTTTATCTGGCGTTTAGACGGGCCAGAGGGAGCACATGCCGCCATTTATCATCAGCCACGACTGGTCACGGCAGACATGACCACACTGCGCAGTGCGGCACAATGTGGTGTCGGGGTGGTGCAACTTCCCGTGATGATGGTGGCAGATCAATTGGCGCAGGGGGAGTTAGTGCGGCTATTACCGGCGTGGTCGCTGCGCCATGAGATTATTCATGCGGTCTTTCCATCACGGCGCGGTCTGCTGCCCTCGGTGCGCAGTGTGTTGGACTATCTGGCACTGCGTTTTAGCCAACTGGATGATCGATAACGGTTTCATGTTTATAGCGGATCAGTGTTTGTAACGGATGAATGTTTGTAACGGATCAATGTTTATGGCGATGATGAGAATCAGGAAAGTGGGGATGCGAGTGTGTCATCGGCCGATGTTGATGGCGATGCTTATGGGGCACACCGGTGACAATGGGGAAGTCATGTGAATGGTGGTGATGCTCGTCATGGATATGCGTGTGTTCGTGTTCCAACTCATCATGAAGATGTTGATGCTCATGCTGTTCCGTCAGATGCAGCCAAATGCCGATCGCCATCAACACGCCCGCCATGATCAGCGGAAACGTGACGGTGTCACCCATAACCACCGCTAATGCCGCCCCTAAAAAGGGTGCGATGGAGAAATAAGCGCCAGTGCGCGCCGTCCCGAGATGGCGCAAGCCAATCACAAACAGCGCCAAACTCACACCATAAGCAAAGAATCCGACCAGCAGAGCACCTGCTAAATTGGCCAGCGGCGGTAAAGTCGCGCCGAGCATAAAAGCCAGACTGAGATTGACCGCACCCGCCACCAGCCCTTTGACGGAGGCAATCCATGTGGCATCCGTCAGCGATACTTTGCGGGTCAGATTATTATCAATGCCCCATGCGAAGCACGCGGCCAGAATTGCCAGAGTGGGCCACACGCCAGCAAAACGTGCCTCACCCGGCCAGCTTAAAATGGCCGCGCCCGCCACAATGACAACCATGCCCAGCGCAATACGGCGGTCAAAATTCTCTTTGAAAGCGAACCATGCCAGCAGGGCGGTAAATACCCCTTCGGCATTGAGCAATAATGATGCGCCAGAGGCCGGCATACCAGTGAGGCCCATCATCAGCAGAACTGGGGCTACCACGCCACCCGCCGTAATCGCCCCGACAAACCACCACAATTCATGACGCGGCAGGCGGACAGCAGGGGCGCGAGTGACCAGCCGATAGAGCGCCAAACCCACCCCTGAGCCGAAGTAGAGTAAACCCGCCAGCAGCCAAGGGCTGACGGTATTGAGCAACTGTTTTGCCAGTGGGGTGCCTGCACCAAATAGCACCGCAGCGGTTAATGCTGCCAAAACCCCCGGCTGCCGTAGTCCATCATGCCATTTCATGGGTTGACTCTGAGAATATCGAGAAGCGCTAATTTTAGCGCAAGAAAAAGCCGGAAAACTATTTCTGCATCAAAAATTCTTAATCAGAAAAGAGTCGCCGGCCATTTTAGGATTAATTATCAACGGTCTGCTTATGGAACAACTCACGGAAGACCGGGTAGATATCTTCAGGTTCCCGGATATGTTGCATGGCGAAATTCTCAAATTTTGCCTGTAAATCTTCATATTCACGCCACAATGTTTGGTGAGCGCGGCGGGTAATCTCAATGTAGCTGTAGTAACGCACCACCGGCAGAATTTTTTTCGCCAGCAACTCATGACACAGCGGTGAGTCATCTGCCCAGTTATCGCCATCAGAGGCTTGGGCGGCATAGATATTCCACTGTGCGGGGTCGTAGCGCTCCTGAACCACTTCATCCATCAGTTTCAGTGCGCTGGAGACGATCGTCCCCCCGGTCTCTTGCGAGTAGAAGAACTCTTGCTCATCCACCTCTTTGGCTTGCGTATGGTGGCGGATATAGACCACATCGACGTTTTTATAGGTTCGGCTCAGGAACAGATAGAGCAGGATGTAAAAGCGCTTTGCCATGTCCTTAGTGGCCTGATCCATCGAACCTGACACGTCCATTAGGCAGAACATCACCGCCTGACTGGAAGGCTCAGGCCGTTTTTCATAGTTTTTATAGCGTAAATCGAAAGTATCAATAAAAGGCACACGGGCGATTTTTTGCTTTAATTCGGCAATGGCTTTACGGACGCGCTCCTCTTCCAGCAATTGCGCCGGTTCAGAGTTTTCCAGCACGCTTAGGGTCTCTTCCAGCTCACGTAGCTCACGGCGCTTACTGGCTGTCATGGCGGTACGCCGAGCCAGCGAGTTTTGCAGCGAGCGAACCACACTGATATTGGCTGGCACGCCATTTGAGGTGTAACCCGCGCGGTGAGTCTTAAATTCTGTTAGCTGCTTATACTGATTCTTCTTCAGGTTGGGCAGGGCGAGATCTTCAAACAGCAAGTCAAGGTACTCATCTTTGGAGATCTGAAAGACAAATTCATCTTCGCCTTCGCCGTCCTGACCGGCATTCCCCTGACCACTTCCGCTGCCACCACCACCACCTTGCGGGCGTTCGACGCGATCATTGGTGACAAAATGGTCATTGCCGGGATGTACCCTGTGACGTAAACCGCCTCGGCCCTGATGGAACATTGGCTCATTGATGTCATCAATAGGGATTGAGACTGACTCACCACTCTCAATATCAGTAACCGACCTTTTGTTGATGGCATCGGAAATCGACTGTTTAATTTGCGACTTATAGCGGCGCAAAAAGCGCTGGCGATTCACCATGCTTTTGTTTTTGCCGTTAAGTCGTCTGTCAATAAAGTAGCCCATATATCCCCCAAACGACTCTGCCATCCCCTGCATCTTTCCACATTGTGGCAGTGTTGGCTGCCTTCACTCGCCCCAGTCACTTAGTGGACTAAGCTCCCGGAGCCTCGCTTAGTTGCCGCCTTGCCACAACGGGAAAGCTATTGGGGCCATCCCCTGCATCTTTCCCCGTTGTGGGGGTGTTAGTCACCTTGCCACAACGGGAAAGCTATTGGGTCTTTACCCACTATGCGCGGTAAATTGATGATCGGGTTATGACGATTTTCTGACCCGCAGATACCATTCACACAGCAAGCGAACCTGCTTGCGGGTATAACCTTTCTCCATCATCCGATCGACAAAGTCATCATGTTTTTTCTGCTCATCCGTTGAGGTCTTGGCATTAAAGGAGATCACCGGCAGTAACTCTTCGGTGTTAGAGAACATCTTCTTCTCAATCACCGTGCGTAGCTTCTCGTAACTGGTCCAGTTTGGATTGCGGCCACTGTTGTTGGCTCTGGCGCGCAACACGAAGTTGACTATCTCATTACGGAAATCTTTCGGGTTACTGATACCCGCAGGTTTTTCAATTTTCTCCAGTTCAGCATTCAGTGATTCACGGTCAAATAGCTGCCCGGTGTCTGGATCACGATACTCCTGATCCTGAATCCAGAAATCGGCATAGATAACATAGCGGTCAAAAATATTCTGGCCGTACTCAGAGTAGGACTCCAAATAGGCGGTCTGGATCTCTTTACCAATAAACTCGGCGTATTTTGGGATCAGATAGCCTTTCAGGTGCTCGAGATATTTCTCCGCCACATCTTGCTGGAACTGCTCACGCTCGATCTGTTGCTCCAGTACATAGAAGAGGTGAACTGGGTTGGCAGCCACTTCAGCATGATCAAAGTTAAACACACGAGACAGAATTTTAAAGGCAAAACGGGTAGAGAGTCCGTTCATCCCTTCGTCTACCCCCGCGTAGTCCCGATACTCCTGATAAGACTTGGCTTTCGGGTCGGTATCTTTCAGACTTTCACCGTCATACACCCGCATTTTGGAGTAAATACTGGAGTTTTCTGGCTCTTTCATTCTGGAGAGAATTGAGAAGCGGGCCAGTGTTTCCAAAGTGCCAGGGGCGCATGGCGCGTGGGTTAACTCACTGTGATTCAACAGCTTGTCGTAGATTTTGATCTCTTCTGATACACGCAAGCAATACGGAACCTTGACGATATAAACACGGTCAAGGAATGCCTCATTATTTTTGTTATTACGGAAGGTGACCCACTCTGACTCATTTGAGTGCGCAAGAATAATGCCGCTGAATGGTAGGGCCGATATTCCCTCCGTACCGTTGTAGTTTCCTTCTTGAGTCGCGGTAAGCAGTGGATGCAGCACCTTAATCGGCGCTTTGAACATCTCGACGAACTCCATGATCCCTTGGTTAGCGCGGCACAAAGCGCCGGAGTAACCATAAGCATCAGGGTCGTTTTGAGCATGATTCTCCAACTTCCGGATATCAACTTTACCGACCAGCGCAGAGATATCCTGATTATTTTCATCACCGGGTTCTGTTTTCGCGATCGCAATCTGTTCAAGAATCGACGGCCAGACTTTAATCACTTTGAACTTAGTGATGTCACCGCCAAAGTCGTGCAGACGTTTTGCCGCCCACGGCGACATTATGGTGCCGAGGTAACGGCTAGGAATGTTGTACTCTTTGGCCAGAATCGCCGCGTCTTCCTGCGGGTTAAATAAACAGAGCGGGTGGTCATTGACTGGGCTGCGCTCGCCATTGGCACTTAAAATATAGATAGGCACCCGCTGCATTAGGGCTTTCAGGCGCTCAGCCAGTGATGACTTACCCCCACCGACGGGGCCAAGTAAATAGAGGATTTGTTTCTTCTCTTCCAGCCCTTGAGCGGCGTGTTTGAGATAGGAAACAATCTGTTCTATGGCCTCTTCCATGCCATAAAACTCTTCAAAAGCAGGGTAACGCGCGATAACTCGGTTAGAAAATAGCCGAGACATGCGGGACTCAAGCGCGGTATCGACCATGACTGGCTCACCGATAGCCATCAACAGACGCTCAGCCGCATTGGCATAGGCACTGCGATCTTGCTGACAGATGGTGAGAAACTCCTGCAGTGTGAACTCTTCGTCCTTGGCCGCCTCATAGCGTTGGCGATAGTGATCAAATATGTTCATAGCGATGCCCGTCCTGTTTGAATGGTTGGGAACATAAAATAGTAGTAGTGCTTTATTGGGTTAAAATTTTGAAACTACTACCTTATTGTTATGGTCGCGTCTCCTCTAAAGGTCAAGTAAGCTCTAACCGCCGATTTGCCACCTATAGAACAATAAATAACCATTATTCGGTAATTAAAGCTATTTTTTATTTCATTGTCAGTGTTTTATATATGATTAGTTGCACTTATCTATTTGAATATCTCGTTATTTTATTGTATTCAAATCTGCGTAAATTTTTAGGTTTTCAGTTTGACAGTTATTGATGATAATTTGTACAGATGAGTTTGGGTATCGGGCTAATTTGTGTAAATATTTCGCCAGTGCAAACCAATTGATTTACACTAAGTTAACTCACTATTTTGTTGCTAAAGGGATTTCATCCGTGAAAAAGAGTTTTATAAAAACGAAACAAATTAAAACGCTGGCTGCATTGGCCGTGGCTACGGCTGTCTGTATGCCGACAGCAATGGCGGGAACCTGGTCTCTGGGGGCTTCCGCATTAGTCAGTCCAGATCCGTATCGTGGCAAAAATGACCGCGTCTATCCAGTCCCGATCATCTCTTACGAGAGTGATAACTTCTACTTCCGCACCTTGGCGGCGGGTTATTATTTGTGGAAGGATGACAGCAATCGCCTGTCAATTGATGCCTATTATCTCCCGCTGCATTTTAAACCGGGTGACAGTGATGATCACCAGATGCAGCAGTTGGACAAACGTCGCAGTACCATGATGGCAGGGATGTCATATTCTCATATTGAGGATTGGGGTACGTTGCGTGCGATGTTCTCGGGTGATGTGCTGGATAACAGCGGCGGCTTTATCGGTGATCTCGCCTATCTTTACCGCTATAGCGTTGATAGCTGGACTCTGACGCCCGGCGTGGGTGTGAGCTGGAACAGCGGCGATCAAAATAGCTACTACTATGGCGTCAGCAGCAGAGAGTCTGCCCGTAGTGGTTTGGCGCAATACAACCCGAGCGATAGCTGGGCACCGTATCTGGAATTATCCGCTAACTACAACATCAATCCTAATTGGAATGCTTTCTTTACTGGCCGTTATATTCGTTTAGCGAATGAAGTAAAAAATAGCCCAATGGTCGATGCCTCATATAGTGGCGTGTTATGGACTGGCGTGACCTATACCTTCCGCTAATTTATCGCACACGATAGATGAGCAATAAAAAATGGGGCATAACGCCCCATTTTTGTGTCTGTCAGTGAATGTCTCTGGTCAGCTAATCATATAGTTATCAGGCATTTTTGCGGCTGCGGATGGTCATGGCGAGACGCGCAGGTGCATCAGTGGTCGCAACCAAAGGCTTATTCACGCGCGCTGTCTCCACGCAAACCATCGTTTTATAGCCATCATTTGGCATATCAGTCATGCTGCTAGAGAGCTCAGCACCGGGATTCCAAGCCACTACATCACTTTGGTGATGATGATGCACTTCAATGGTGCGTTTCAGCGCGGCATCTTTAATCAGGCTGTAAGCTTCTGGCTGTGTGTAGATGCGGTCAGTTTGCCCATCAAACACCAAATCACCTTGCTGTTTCGCATCGGCAATTTTCAGTACTTTATCGAGATATGTCTCACCCAATCCGCTGATCTTAATCTGGCTGATGTCGCCAATCTGGAAGTAGGTATGTAATGCCGCGACCGCTTGGTAATCACCGTGTGATTCCAACTCCATTTCACACTCATCACCCAGCTTAAAGCGGGCGATCAAAGTGAATGGATGTGGCCAGAATTTACGTGAAGCATCACTGTCTTCCAGAGTGAAGGTCAAAATCACCCCATTTTCATTCTCATCATGGGCACTGAGAGTCCATGGCAGGAGACGTGCAAAGCCGTGTGATGGCTGTGCAGATGGGCCAAACCATGGCCAGCAAATTGGCACGCCACCACGAATAGCGACACCCTCTTGAAATGGTGTGTTATTGCTCAACCAAATGACAGGCTGTTCACCACTCGGTTGATAGGCCAATAAGTGTGCGCCCTGCAAGCTCACTGCCGCACGCACTTTTGGATGGGAAACCACCACGATCGGTAATTCATCCAACTGGCGCTGGCTGATGTAAGGGGAAATTTGTTCAACAACAGGTAGGGTGAATACTTTCTCGTTCATTCGTTTGGCCTTATCGGAAAGGGAGCTTGAGATTCATTGAACTTCAGTCTTTCGATAATATCACAGGCTTTAAATCTTGCAGCAAGCGCAGGGGGGTGTTGTGGTGAATCATTGATATTGCGCAATTTAATTCCCTGCGTTCTTGAAGCCGCAGGGTTGTTAGCTGCACTCACTACTCGGCCCATCCATGGGCCTCGCCTCTGCGAGGCCGCTGCAAGCAGCGTTCAAATCTGCTCCCGACAGATTTGTCACTCGAATCACTTACCTGGGTAAGTTCATCGGACTTATTCGTTTGCTGCCTACCTGCGACTCCAATAACTTTGGGAATATCTGCATTCTTGAAGTCACGGTTGTGATTCAGCTATTTCAGTCGCATGGGTCTTATTAGGCTCTCTGCTGGGATGCCGTACAGGCTATGCAGTTTCCAAATCATCGGCAGAGTGAGGCTACGTTTGCGGTTGAGTATTTCATAGACGCGATTACTTCTGCCGATGGCAGGCATCAGATCTTTTGCTGTCAGACCTGATTGCTCCATACGAAATTTAATGGCTTCAATGGGGTCGGGAAGATCGACAGGAAAGTGCTTTTTTTCGTAGGCTTCAATTAAGACAATCATCACCTCAAAAAAATCACCTTCAGGGGTATTGGGTTCTGGCTCATTATCAAACAATGGGGATACAGCGTTGAGCGCTGCTCGATAATCTTCTTCATTGCGGATTGGCCGGATATTCATCACTTACTCCATCTCAACATGGTTTGCATCCACGGCATCATACTGTTTATGCGAACCAATAAATTTTATGTATACCGCGCCAAAACGATAAGCAATGGCGGTAATCATCCGATAATCATTTCCTTTGATGTTAAACACTACCCGGCGGCTTTTAAGGATGTTTGCGCTGCGAAACTGGGCTTTTATGTCATTAGGGGTAGCCCACTGAGCATGTTTAACCTCATCAATCCAGGCTTTTAGCGGCTGTTCTGTCTCAGGATGCTTAGCCCAGAAAGTCGTTAAGGTACTGATGGCGATGATTTTCATAATTGTGATGGTAGTCCCCATATGGGACTGATGCAAGCTAAATATCCCGCAATGGGACTTTGAGGCGCATCTGTCCGTAGATGTCAGTTTATGTCGTGGTGCTGTCCGGGGGTATTACTACGGTACTGATGCGGGATGTGCCAGTAGAAAACGACATAAATGCGAAGCGTCTCGTAACTTAATGACAGTACTGAGGGGGAGGGAGGCCGCTAGTTGCGAAAAGTAAAAAAGCCACCCGGAGGTGGCTTTTGGCAGAACTCGACATCAATCCATTATTTGGAGATGTGAGAGATCAGATCCAAAACTTTGTTTGAGTAGCCAGTTTCGTTATCGTACCAAGAAACCAGTTTCACAAAGTTGTCATTCAGCGCGATACCTGCTTTAGCATCAAATACTGAAGTCAATTTTTCGCCGTTGAAATCGGTAGAAACAACGTCATCTTCGGTGTAGCCCAGAACGCCTTTCAGCTCGCCTTCTGAAGCTGCTTTGATTGCAGCACAGATTTCTTTGTAAGAAGCTGGTTTTTCCAGACGTGCAGTCAGGTCAACAACGGAAACGTTAGGGGTAGGAACGCGGAACGCCATACCAGTCAGTTTGCCGTTCAGTTCTGGGATAACTTTACCGACGGCTTTAGCAGCACCGGTAGAAGAAGGGATGATGTTCTGGGATGCGCCACGACCGCCGCGCCAGTCTTTATGAGACGGGCCATCAACAGTTTTCTGAGTAGCAGTAGTTGCATGCACAGTGGTCATCAGCGCTTCAACGATACCGAACTTGTCGTTGATCACTTTAGCCAGTGGAGCCAAGCAGTTAGTGGTACAAGAAGCGTTAGAAACGATCTCTTGGCCAGCATATGACTTGTGGTTAACGCCCATAACAAACATAGGGGTATCGTCTTTAGAAGGACCAGTCAGAACCACTTTCTTCGCGCCAGCAGCGATGTGCTTACGTGCAGTTTCGTCAGTCAGGAACAGGCCAGTTGCTTCAGCAACAACGTCAACGTTAACTTCGTTCCACTTCAGGTTAGCCGGATCTCTCTCTGCGGTAACACGGATGGTTTTACCGTTAACAACCAGATGGCCGTCTTTTACTTCTACAGTACCGTCGAAACGACCGTGGGTAGAGTCGTATTTCAGCATGTACGCCATGTAGTCAGCGTCCAACAGATCGTTGATTGCAACGATTTCGATGTCAGAACGTTCCTGAGCAGCACGGAAAACAATGCGACCGATACGGCCAAAACCGTTGATACCTACTTTGATAGTCATATATTCCACCAGCTATTTGTTAGTGAATAAAAGGTTGGTTGTAAAATTACAAAAACCTTACCGAGCGTCAAGCGGAATCGTGTCAATTATTGCTACAAATCAAACCACGATAGGTAGATTGAACATTAATCGCGCGTTTCCAGATACGATTAGCCTCATTTTTATATTGGGGCGAATTATTCAGTTTAAAGTGAGAATCCGTAATATTTGAGATTTTAATCACATTTACACCGTTAACACTTCGATGGCATACAGTTTAGGACAATTTTAAATGCTTTGTTGTTAATTTTTTGTTATTATTAGACGTTGTTTTCGTTGACTTTATTCCCTGCCAGAGAATCGCACAAATGGCTAAAGAACTGAACCCTACAGAAAATATAGAGAAACTCTCCGATATTCAGCGACATGTCACCCAACAGCGAGGGACCGAAGCCCCTTTTAGCGGCAAATTGCTGCATAATAAGCGTGAGGGTGTCTACCAGTGCTTATGTTGCCACCAGCCACTTTTTATCTCAGAAGCCAAGTTCGACTCTGGCTGTGGTTGGCCGAGTTTTGATCAACCGCTTGATGCTGACTCTATCCGCTATATTGATGATTATTCACATAATATGCACCGCGTAGAGATTCGTTGCGGCCATTGCGATGCGCACTTAGGGCATGTTTTCCCTGATGGTCCACAGCCTACGGGGGAGCGCTATTGCGTGAACTCAGCATCACTGAATTTTGTTGATGATCAAAATGGCGAGCAAACGGCGGGTTAAATAGTCGCTGATGCTGTCATTTTGTGTAAGTAAAATCGATTCAGCTTATTATTCATTTAGCTAAGGATGCTCTGATGGAGCTTGAAGACCTGATTTCAGTGATGACACCCGAGATTTACCAGCGTTTAGCTCAAGCTGTTGAGTTGGGTAAATGGCCGGATGGCGTGGCGCTGACACCGGAGCAGAAAGAGAACAGTCTGCAAATGGTCATGTTATGGCAAGCGCGTCACAACGAGGATGCTCAGCATATGAGTATCGGCACGGATGGCCAGATAGTGATGAAAACCAAGCAAGAGCTAAAGCAACAGTTTAGCCAGCCGACGTTAGTCAAACTGAAACCAGAGTAGGGCATTGCGGGCAAGATTATTGTTATGCGTAATACCTGCGCTAACTAACGGAGCCACTGTGGCTCCGTTACTGTTTATACCGGAGAGTGGGTTATCCACGATCTGGATGAATCTCAGCAAGAAATTGTGCCAGCGTTTGCACATTTGCTCCCGCCTCCTTCATGGCATCAAGCGCTTGCAGGCTGTCTTGCGGTTGTAAGTTGACGCCGCGACAACCGTCACTGATGACGGTCGTTTGATAACCTAAAGCTAATGCATCCAACACGCTGTATTTCACGCAGTAATCCGTTGCCAGCCCCATAATAAATAATCGATCTATTCCATGCTGTTGTAGCCAATCATCCAACGGCGTTTTGGCCCGCCGGCCATTATCAAAAAAAGCACTGTAACTGTCGATGTCAGGATCTTGCCCCTTGCGGAAGGTGGTGACAATCGCGTCTTGCTGTAATTGCGGATGCCAATCGGCTCCTGACGAATTCTGTACGCAATGCACGGGCCACCATACCTGTGGTAACCCATTTAGGTTCCCAATGGTCCCCGGTTCCGCATTCGAATTAACCGCAAAACTGCGGTGTTCGGCAGGGTGCCAATCTTGGCTGGCGATGACCGGTATTTGTTGGTTGAGGCAAGCATCGATGGCTTGATTCGCAATGGCAATTACGTGATCGCCCTCCGTCACTGCCAGCGCGCCGCCGGGACAGAAATCATTTTGCAGGTCAATTAAAAGTAAGGCTGTGCTCATTGATGCTCCGCAGGATCACTTGGTGTCGGTTAATTCCCCACGCAGGTTTTGTTGCATCAACCGGCGAATGTCTTCAGGGGCGAGAGATTGACTCAACAAATAATGCAGCTTGGTCAGTGCCGCTTCAACTGTCATGTCAAAGCCACTGATCACCCCAGCATGAGCCAATGCATTACCGGTTGCATAGCCTTCCATATTGACACTGCCAGAAATGCACTGGGTGAGATTGATCACTACAATACCGCGCTCGCTGGCATTTTTTAACTCGTTTAGTAATTCCGCTTTTTGCGGCGCATTCCCCACACCATAAGAGCGTAAAATTAGGGCTTTTACGGGTTGCAAAAGGAAGTTACGCACCACCGCACCGGATATGCCAGGGTAGATAGTGACCACGCCAATAGGTTGAGGTGTGATGTTATGGACGATTAATGGCCCGTTATTGACCGGCGATTCAACTGAGGCTATTCGGCGAATGTGGATCCCTGCTTTGAGCAGGACGGAGAGATTGGGTGAGGCAAAAGCATCAAAGCCATCAGCATGGGCTTTGGTGGTGCGGTTGCCACGAAATAGCTTGTTATTAAAGAACAAACTGACTTCATTCACCGGATGGTTGGCGGCCAGATAGAGCGCATTCAGCAAGTTCGTTTGCCCGTCAGAGCGCAGCTCCGCCAAGGGAATTTGGGAGCCAGTGACGATCACCGGCTTGGACAAATTTTCCAGCATAAAGGAGAGCGCCGAGGCCGTAAAAGCCATGGTGTCAGTGCCATGCAAAATAACAAAACCATCGTATAAGTCGTAGTTTTGCTGAATATCATTGGCGATATGCTGCCAGTCTTCCGGCGTCATATCGGAGGAATCAATTAATGGCGCATATTCATGGATAGTAAAGTCTGGCATTTCAGGCCGATGGAACTCAGGCATTAGGGCGAGCTGGCGTTGCAGGTGACCAGAGACCGGAATGTATCCATTTTCCGAGCGTTGCATACCAATAGTACCGCCCGTGTAGGCAACATAAATAGATTTCTTCTGCATGAGCATTTAGACCTGAAAGAGTACTGAATGAGATGGAGGGATTATAGGGAGACTGACGAGGAAAAAAAGCCCGACAGATGCCGGGCTGGGTATTTATCTCTGATTTAATGCGTTAACTAGCGCACATCACCGCAGGTGAGGCATAACGCATAGCGGTTCTGTGGGTCATTCAGCGTATTGAGTAAGCTTGGCTGCTCTTTAATAGCCTGTGCCATGATGGATATCGGTGCAGGCAACCATGCCTGAATAGCCGCAGGCAACATCGCCTGTACTGACGCACTCATTTGACCGAAGATCAAATCACTGAGGCTAGGTTCATCAATAAACCAATTCAGTTGCCACGTTTTCAACTGTGCCAGTTCGGCCACTTTTTTCACGGCATCATCAAAATCACCTAACTGATCCACCAAACCATTATTTTTGGCGTCAAAACCAATCCACACATGGCCTTGAGCAATTTGATCCACTTGCTCTGGTGTTTTGTGGCGCGAGGTTGCGACCAGGTCAACAAAGGTCTTGTAGCCATTTTCGATATTGATTTGCATCATCTGAGAGAACTCAGATGGCAAATCTTTGGTAATCGAAATATCCGCCAGCGGTGAAGTCGCAACACCATCCGTATGGACACCGATGCTTTCGAGTGAATTTTGGAAAGTATTAATCACACCGAAAATACCAATTGAGCCAGTGAGTGTGCTCGGGCTGGCGACAATGTAGTTAGCGGGCGTTGAGATCCAGTATCCACCAGAAGCGGCCATGCCACCCATTGACACCACCAATGGCTTTTTAGCCGCACGTAAGGCCGATAACTCAGAACGAATCAGCTCAGAGGCGCTTACGCTGCCCCCTGGGCTGTTAACACGCAAGATAACAGCTTTGATTTTCGGGTCCAGTCGCGCCTGACGAATTTGTGCCGCCAATGTATCGCCACCTACATTTCCTGGCGTCTGTGGACCATCCATAATGGCACCATTAGCGAAGATAACGGCTATCTGCTCGCCTTGTTGTGGTGTCGGTGTTGGTTGATAATCATAAATACTGATGTAATTGAAGTTGTTACTCTTTTTATCCCAACCAAAGGTTTTGATCAGTTCACTCTCCATGTCGGGACGTGAAGCCAATTGATCGACCAGTTTATTGTCCAGCGCATATTTAGCCGTTGAACCTCCAGCAGTTTGCAACCCGCTGATCACGCCAGCGGCACCGGGGAAGAGTTGCTCAGGCGTTAACTGCCGATTAGCCGCAACCGCAGTAAGATAATTTTGCCATAACCCACCAATCCAACGGCTGTCAGCTTCACGGGCCGCCGGTGACATATCATCGCGAATCATTGGCTCCACCGCAGACTTAAAGGTACCGACGCGGAAGATATTGGTGGTGACTTTGAGTTTTTCTAGCAAGGATTTGTAATAGAGGTTATTGCTGGCAAAACCATGCAGGTCAACAGCACCTTGTGGCGACAGGTAAATTTTATTGGCGAAGCTAGCTAAATAGTATTGGTTTTGATTATAGCTGTCGCCAATTGCGTAAATAGGTTTGCCACTGTCACGGAATTCCCGCAGTGCTTTGCCGATATACTGCAAAGAGGGCTGGTCAGCGCCCGTAAAGTCACTCAGAGACAGCACCATACCATTAATATTATTATCGGTTTTGGCGAGACGAATGGTTTCTACCACATCGAACAGGGAGTTTTCTTGTAATCGATTACTGGATGCACCTAATAACTCGCGGCCCCATTGGCGCAACTTATTATTCACCGCCGGCTGATCAACGACCACGCCACTTAAATTAACTAATAATGCACCTTTTACCGGCTCTACCGGCTTCGTTTGGAACTGTAAGTAAACACCAACACCGACCAAAATTAACAATATAAGAAAAAGATTCAGAATAAACTCTCTAACAAAATTCAATAGACGCCAGGTCCACTTGAAAAAGCCAGAAAAAATTCGCCACAAAGTGTGCATGTTATCTCCAACAAAATCGCGCAAGTACGGCTATCCTAATGACCTGACGAACAAAAGTCAGCTTTAAATCACAGAGAAACCTAGCCTATAGACCAACACTGGTAACAAAACGACAACTTATGCTACCGTGCTGAAAATGAAAATCGTTATCAGGAGAAAATGATGGATGCGTTGGAACTATTACTTAACCGCCGCTCGGCGTCCCGCTTAACCACTCCAGCCCCAGCAGGCGAGGCATTGGACCATATTATCCATGCGGGTATGCGTGCCCCGGACCATGGCACATTACAGCCGTGGCGCTTTGTTTTAATCGAAAATGACGGTTTGGAACGTTTTAGTCAATTGTTACAAAAAGCCGCTCAACACGACGGTGCAGATGAGGCGGTTTTGGCGAAAGCGAAGCAGGCACCATTTCGCGCACCTTTAATTATAACCGTGATTGCGCATGTTACTGAAAATCCGAAAGTGCCTAATTGGGAGCAGGTAGTCTCTGCGGGTTGTGCGGTACAAGCCATGCAGATGGCGGCTCTGGCGCAGGGTTACAATGGCATCTGGCGTACTGGCTCTTGGACCTATCATCCGGTAGTTCGTCAGGGTTTTGCCTGCCGTGAACAAGATGAAATCGTGGGTTTCCTCTATCTCGGTACACCACAATTAAAATCCGCGACGAAAGTGACGCCACCGGACTACAGCACTTTTGTTCGTCACTTCTGAGTGTTATCTATTTCCCTCAGTTTTCGCAGCTTGCGGTTTTTATCGACAACAAGCTGCGTTTTCGCCTGCTTTGTGACCAACCTATCTGCCCAACAGCGGCTCTCTACTTACCAAGCCACGCCATAGACGCTACCATAGGCACCCTCAATGCAGCATTCCTGACTAAATAGTTTACTGATTGATTAAACTGCTGATTACTAACCACCAGACGGGAGAGTGTTATGACATCGCCAGCGATACGTCTTACTCAATACAGCCACGGAGCGGGTTGCGGTTGCAAAATTTCGCCCAAAGTTTTGGATAAAATTTTGCATTCCGAACAACAAAAATTTCTTGATCCTCGTCTGCTGGTGGGAAATGAAACACGCGATGATGCGGCGGTTTATGATATTGGCAGTGGTGTCGGCATTATCAGCACCACCGATTTTTTCATGCCGATCGTTGACGATCCCTTTGATTTCGGCCGAATAGCAGCCACCAATGCCATCAGTGACATCTATGCGATGGGCGGCAAACCTATTATGGCCATTGCGATTCTGGGCTGGCCGATTGATAAATTGGCACCAGAAATTGCTCAACAGGTGATTGAAGGTGGGCGCTTTGTTTGCCAGCAGGCGGGGATTTCTCTGGCGGGTGGTCACTCCATTGATGCGCCTGAGCCAATTTTCGGCTTAGCGGTCACCGGTATTGTCAGCACGGAACAGGTAAAGAAAAATAGTGCGGCTAAAGCGGGTTGTAAGTTGTTTCTGACCAAGCCGCTAGGGATCGGTATTCTGACTACGGCTGAAAAGCGAAGCCGATTACGGCCAGAACACCAAGGCGTGGCAACTGAAACGATGTGTCAGTTGAATAAGTCAGGTGCTGATTTTGCCCATATTTCCGGGGTGACAGCGATGACGGATGTGACCGGATTTGGCCTGTTGGGGCATTTGAGTGAGATTTGCCAAGGTTCCGGGGTTCAGGCCACGTTACATTTTTCTGCTATTCCACGCCTACCCGCCGTTGAAGAGTATATCGCCGAGGGCTGTGTGCCGGGTGGGACAGAACGTAACTTCGACAGTTATGGTCACCTAATCGGCAAAATGTCTGATTTACAGAAAAAATTATTGTGCGATCCACAAACATCGGGCGGTTTGCTGTTAGCCGTATTGCCAGAAGCTGAAGACGACGTGCAGGCAATTGCCGCTCAACATGGTTTGACACTCAGCCCCATTGGCGAGTTAAGCGCGGTGGATAGTCGCCGGGCACTGATTGAGATTACAGAGTGATCTTTTCTTTGACGTACTTACGCGGTGAATGATGCGACTTTTTATTGCCGAAAAACCGAGCTTGGCGCGGGCGATTGCCGATATTTTGCCAAAGCCGCATCGTCGGGGTGATGGATTCATTGCCTGTGGTAATGATCAAATGGTGACTTGGTGTGTCGGTCACTTGCTGGAACAGGCCCAACCGGATGCTTACGACAGTCGCTATGCCCGCTGGTCACTGGCTGACTTGCCGATCATTCCTGATAAATGGCGGCTACAACCACGCCCTTCGGTCAGTAAACAACTGAATGTTATTAAACAGTTGTTGCAGCAAGCTGATGAGGTTGTTCACGCGGGTGACCCTGACCGCGAAGGGCAGCTTTTAGTCGATGAAGTCTTGGATTACCTTGATTTGGTTGCCGAGAAACGGCAAAACGTGCGCCGTTGCCTGATTAACGATTTAAACCCGCAAGCGGTTGAACGCGCGGTGGAGCGCCTACGCTATAACCGTGAATTTATCCCATTGTGCGTTTCTGCCTTGGCCCGCGCCCGTGCTGACTGGCTTTACGGCATCAATATGACGCGTGCCTACACTATTCTCGGACGAAATGCGGGATATGACGGCGTATTGTCCGTTGGGCGGGTACAAACCCCGGTATTAGGGCTGGTGGTGCGCCGTGATGAAGAGATTGAAGACTTCATCCCTAAAGACTTTTTTGAAGTTAAAGCCCATATCGTCACTCCGGCGGATGAGCGTTTTATTGCGCAGTGGCAGCCGAGTGACTCCTGCGAATCCTATCAGGATGAAGAAGGGCGGTTGTTGCATCGCCCATTGGCAGAGCACGTTGTCAATCGCATTACGGGTCAGCCCGCCTTCGTCACCTCCTATAATGATAAACGGGAATCAGAAACCGCCCCGTTGCCATTTTCTCTATCCACATTGCAAATCGAAGCGGCTAAACGTTTTGGTTTGAGTGCTCAACAAGTGTTGGATATTTGTCAGCGGTTGTATGAAACGCACAAATTGATTACGTATCCCCGCTCAGATTGCCGATACCTACCAGAGGAGCATTTTGCTGGGCGTCATTCGGTACTCAATGCCATCAGCATTCATCAGGCCGATTTATTGCCGCTGGAGGTGATGGACAGCGATCGCCGCAATCGTTGTTGGGATGATAAAAAAGTGGATGCGCATCACGCGATTATTCCTACCGCGCGGGCGAGTAAAGTCAATCTGACCACTGACGAGGGCAAAGTTTATCGGCTGGTGGCGCAACAATACCTGATGCAGTTCTGCCCAGATGCGCAGTTTAGAAAATGTGTTATTGAGTTGGATATTGCTGGTGGAAAATTTGTCGCTAAAGCCCGTTTTCTGGCGGAGGCGGGTTGGCGCACTCTGCTCGGCAGCAAAGAGCGTGATGAGGAAAATGAGGGCGCACCGTTACCTGTGGTGGAGAAGGGCGCAGAATTGCTGTGTGAGCGGGGTGAAGTGGTTGAGCGCCAAACCCAGCCCCCTCGGCCATTCACGGACGCTAGCTTATTATCTGCCATGACGGGTATTGCCCGTTTTGTGCAGGACAAAGAGCTGAAAAAAGTGCTACGGGCAACGGATGGTTTGGGAACGGAGGCGACACGCGCAGGGATTATTGAGCTACTCTTCAAACGGACTTTTTTGTTTAAGAAAGGGCGCTATATACATGCCAGCCCAGCCGGAAGGGCATTGATTCACGCACTACCCGATATTGCTGCTCGCCCGGATATGACGGCGCATTGGGAATCGACATTGACACAAATTAGCGAAAAAAACTGCCGATATCAGGATTTTATGCAACCACTGGTGGCGACATTGCAAGATTTAATCAGTCAGGCAAAACAGAATCAAAATCGCTCATCTCAGGTGTTTCGTGGGTTGCCCGCCGCCCCGTCTGGGGAGACCAAAAAACGCAAGAAAACGCCGACCAAGGCCAAGGAGAATAAATCATGAGAATATGGGTACTGCTAGGTTGTATCGGTTTCGCCTCGCTGATCTCCAGTGCGGCGATGGCTAATCGAAACAATGTTGATGTTGTCGTTCCATTACCGCCCGAGGTTTGGAATAACTCATCAAACCGTAACACCAACAATAATCCTTGCACCCGTTGCTGTGTTTACCAAAACCAGAACTATTCAGAAGGTGCAGTATTACGAATTGAAGGTGAAGTTTTGCAATGTGTGCGTGATGCCAGTGTGATTGGCACCAATCCGCTGATATGGAAAAGGTTAACCCGATAGTCGGGTTAACCAGAATGCGGCTTAGCGTTTTTGAGCAATGAAAGCGTCTAATAATGGGATGTCAGCGGGTGCCAAGGGGTAACGGTAAGCCTCTTCTGGCAACAGCCAAACGAGGTCCGAGTGGCAATTCAGTACCGGCTCGCCGCTGAAATTTTCGATATGCCAGGCATGTAAGCGGATGATTTTCTTACCGGAGTCCCACTGATGGGAGGCGATATAGCGGGTGACAGTCGCCTCAATATTTAACTCCTCGGCAAGTTCTCGAATCAAAGCTTGAGGCTGGTTTTCACCCGCCTCAACTTTTCCACCAGGAAACTCCCACAATCCCGCTTGATCACTGGATGAGTCCCGCTGAGCCAGCATCACTTTACCGTTTCGTTCAATAATTGCGGCGACGACATCGATCATTTTTATTTATCCGTATCCGTAGTACTCAGGGATAAACAGCATAGTCCTGCCATCAAGCGAGACAATATATTAGAGTGCGAACTCAGACCATACAGGTGCGTGATCAGAGGGTTTCTCCATTCCACGAATCTCGTAATCAATGCCTGTGGCGATACAGCGGGCCGCTAATGGCTGGCTTGCCAGCAATAAATCAATGCGCAGACCTCTATTTTCATCAAAGCCCCGCGAGCGGTAATCAAACCATGAAAATTGATCATTGCAATCAGGATTTGCTGCACGGAATGTATCGACCAACCCCCAACTTTGTAACCGCTCTAACCACGCACGCTCTTCAGGCAGGAATGAACATTTACCGGTACGTAACCAGCGTTTTCTGTTCTCTTCGCCGATACCAATATCCAGATCCGTCGGGCTAATATTGATATCACCCATAATCAGCACCTGAGAATCGGCTGAAAGCTGTTGTTCCAGATACTGCTGTAAATCTGCGTAGAAACGCTCTTTTGCTGGAAACTTTATGGGATGATCACGACTTTCCCCTTGAGGAAAATAACCATTAATGACGGTTAGAGGACCTTGTGGTGTCGCAATGTCAGCCATGATAATACGGCGCTGAGCATCCTCTTCATCCGTAGGGAAGCCACGACGCACTGCCAAAGGCTTCTCCTTAGTTAATAGTGCGACACCATAATGGCCTTTTTGGCCGTGATAGAAAACGTGATAACCGTGCTGACTGACATCTTCAAGAGGAAACATATCATCGTGTACTTTTGTTTCCTGAAGACCGATGACATCTGGTTGATGCTGCTCAATTATTGCGGCGAGTTGATGTGGTCTAGCACGTAGCCCATTGATGTTAAAAGAGACAAACTTCATGGTCAGCACCGTTGATTTGCTAAGAAATGGCTCCGGATATTAGCAGATATAGAATGGAAATGTAATCCATTAACAGAGAATAAAGGAAAGGGGATAATGTTATATTGTCATTTTAGGTTGGGGAGCATTATTACGAAATCTAGATTTTAAAAAATACGCCAAAACCATCGGGTCATCTATGGAATAGCTATTGTTTAGTGATTGAAAAATAAACTGTCATTTTATTTCCACATACTTTCAAATAAGCATGCTATATAAAATAGATTTAGCCTTGAGTAAATCATCATCAGCACTCTTTTATCAAATAAGCCATGTATCATGTTTATTGTTTGAAAAATAATGAAAATATCGACTTATAAATTAAATGTATTCTCTTGCTAGAGGTGAGTCATAACTAATCACCTTAGCCAGTTGAAATTGCGTTGGGTATTTTTAACTATGAGTAGTGGCATGCCATAATATCCGATTGTGATTTTTTCCAGTCTATAGATGTTAATTGATTTTGTAACGTGAGGAATAAAAGATAGTTATTAGAAATCATGGATCTACGATGAGTCCTCTGCTAAAGCTATGGATAGAGTCAGGGGGGTAATGCATTAAATATCCACAGTGATAATAATAAAAATGCAACTTAACGCTATTTGTTCCTATGTGATGATGATTTGAGTGTCAATTATTGAAAATACAACCCATATTCTTAAGTTATTAAATACTTAATAATGTCTACAGATAATAACAAGCATTTAAGTATGCCTGTTGTTTTTTTTGGTAAATTTTGACTCAAAGGACTAGTGAATTATGTTTCTATCTAGAAAGCTAGAGGCCTTTATGGCAGTAGTTGAAAATGGCTCGCTGAGTAAGGCTGCAAGGGTGATGAACAGAACGATCCCCCCTGTAGCAAAATCAATAAAAGATTTTGAATATATAATAGGGAAAAAATTATTCAAACGAGAAAAGTTTGGTATGAGTCTAACTAGAGATGGTGAGGTTTTATATAACGATCTAAAGGATTTGTATCAACAAGAAAAAGAGATTACGAAAAAGCACCTGACCGGGCATGTTTCCAATGTCATCAATATTTACTACGATTGGGGTAAAAGTGAAAGTCTAATAAAATTATGCAAAGTGGCTGAAAAAAATAATATTCAAGCCAATGTAATTCAATTCTTTTATGAAAATATTGATGACATTGGGGATTATGATGGAAATTCACTAATCCTGTCATCAGAAATAATTCCCAGTGATAAATTTATGTTGCTAAATGAAGTGGTGAATAGTAGTTTTGGCATTTATGGTAGAAAAGATATTATTAATGAAAGCCAAGATATATTAAGTGTTCTTCATAATAATATTTGGTTATGCAATCCAGTATTATACAGAAGCAAAATTATTAAAAATTTAGAGGAAAGTGTTAAAAAACAATACAATAAAGTCAGTGTTAGGCAGGTAGATAATTTGATCTGTTGCTTGAATTTTATCTACTCTGGGCGATACGTATGTATTACAGACTCAGTTCTGGATGGTTTTAATGATGATTCTAAACTCGATTTTATAAATTTATCGAGTTTTAATCATGAGGGTAAATTATACTTCTATAAGTCACGTTCACATTCAAGTGTATTAAATAGACTCATTGACTACATCCAGACACTAGCCTAACCACATCATTTTTATTAATTTCTGTCTTGCTACGTTCGACATAAGCCTTTAAAAAGCTCTTATCTTTCCTGCCATTACTATTTTGACTTAATTGTCTGTCAGAAAATTAAGGATTTATATGTAAAGTAATGATGGGCGTTGTCTCGCTGCGCTCGGCGCGAACCTTGTCGAAGGTTCTCATCTTCCCCGATGAGTATTATTTTTTGATTTAGTTTATTTTGAAAGTTCGGGGGGGTATGAAAGATGGTGGTGGGGGAAGGATGACTCGTCACTTCGTTCCTCGCCCTTCGGGCCAACGCGATGCGTTGTTGTCTCGCTGCGCTCGGCGCGAACCTTGTCGAAGGTTCTCACCTTCCCCGATGAGTATTATTTTTTGATTTAGTTTATTTTGAAAGTTCGGGGGGTATGAAAGATGGTGGTGGGGGAAGGATTCGAACCTTCGAAGTCGATGACGGCAGATTTACAGTCTGCTCCCTTTGGCCGCTCGGGAACCCCACCACTGATTTCGTGGTTATATAACTAAAATACTTGGCCGTGATTGAACCTATTGTTTACGCATTAATCTAGAAAGATAAATTAATGGTGGTGGGGGAAGGATTATTCGTCACTTTGTTCCTCACCCTTCGGGCTGCCGCTTTGCGTCGTTGTCTCGCTACGCTCGGCTCGAACCTTATCGAAGGTTTTCACCTTCCCCTTAAGTGCTCATCTGAACTCCTGATACGGAATTAGCTTGAGGCTCAAGGTTAAATATGGTGGTGGGGGAAGGATTCGAACCTTCGAAGTCGATGACGGCAGATTTACAGTCTGCTCCCTTTGGCCGCTCGGGAACCCCACCACAGGCCTAACAACTTAACAAAGCTCTCTTGGTAAGCGGGGCGCATCATATCAAATGAAGCGCCCCTGTAAAGACTTGAAATGAAAAAAATAATTTGTTCGTTGCTTTTTTGTCCGCGCCGATGATTATGTGGGCAAAAAAGTTCTGTTTATTGTGTGCTTAGAGAATAACGGTACGGTTACCGTAAACAAAAACACGCTGTGCCAAAACACGATACAGAGCACGGCTAAGAACATTTTTTTCAACATCGCGCCCAGCACGCATCATATCTTCAGCTGTATAGGAATGATCAACATGAATGACATCCTGCATGATAATTGGACCTTCGTCCAAACTATCGTTCACGTAGTGAGCCGTGGCACCAATGATTTTCACACCGCGCTCATAAGCCTGATGGTAAGGGCGTGCGCCGATAAATGCGGGCAAAAATGAGTGGTGGATATTAATAATCTGGTAAGGGAAGCGTTGAACAAAGGCAGGTGTTAGGACACGCATGTATTTAGCCAATACAACATAATCTGGTTGGTATTGCTCAATTTGCTCAATTAAGCGTTGATCATGTTGATCACGAGTCAAACCTTCATGGCTTATCAGGTGGAAAGGAATATCAAAGCGCTCAACCAGTACCTTAAGTGCATCGTGGTTACCGATCACTGCCGCAATTTCGACATCCAGTCCACCATAGGCGCTCTTCATTAATAAGTCGCCGAGACAATGTGCTTCTTTTGTTACCATGATGACTATCCGACGTCGCCCAGCCGCGTGCAATTCACGGTTAGTGCCTTCGGGTAATGCATCGTCCAAATCCGCTAGCAGAGTAGTATCGTTAAAAATACCCTCTAGCTCTGTACGCATGAAAAAACGACCCGTCAGGTGATCAACGAATTCATTATTCTGTACAATATTCAACTGGTGCTTATAGCAAATATTGGTGATTTTTGCGATTAAGCCTTTGGCGTCAGGGCACATTGTGCGTAACACTTTCTTCTGTACATTCTGGTGTGGCATAAGGTGGTAAATCCTGTCTTAGCAATGCTGGATGTTGTGTAAGTTTAGTTTTTGATGATGCGAAAGTAATTAAGCGATTTTATTGCTAATGTCCGCAACACTTCTTATATTTTTTCCCCGAACCGCAAGGGCAGATATCATTTCTACCCACGGAAGGCCGTACTCCGTCGATATAATACCAGTGTTCTTTTATGCGAAGGAAGCGGGAACGTTCATGCATTGCGCTGACCTGTGCCCTGTTTTCATCAGTAAAATGGGCAATAAATTCAACAAAAGCTTCATCATCATGGCTGCCTGCTGTTTCGGCGATGACGGTTAACCCGACCCATGACGTATTGGCAAAGCTTTGAATTATCCCCGCCCGCCAATCCTGTGCTCCGCAACCTGGATGCCAGGTTTTAATCAGGTAGTCCACATTCTTTTTAACATAGGCACTGTAACGGGAGCGCATCAATACTGCAGGTTTAGCTGCAATCTGAGTACCCAGAATGTAGGGTTCACAGCATTTTTGATATTCAATGGTGTTACCGCAGGGACACTGTTCTGACAAAATTTCTCCGAAACAATTATTGATGCCACGATATCTGCTAAACATCGGTTAACGACAGATAGGGGTGAGCAAAAGTAGAGTCGATATCCAGCTATCTTACCTAATCACGAGTGGAGGTTCAAAGTTGATCATTTTGCGAGGGCATCAGGCCAGATAAAGTTTTGTGATTGACATCACAAAAATAGTTGACCGCCGTTTCATTATCGCGTAACTTAATAACTGTGATGTGTATCACATAAAAATAACGATATTTACAGGAGCAACCCATGAAATTGATCAATAAAGTTATCGCAATGTTTGAAAAAATGAGTGTTTCATTTGGCACCATCAACGGTTAATCGCCTTATTCATACTTTGTAAACTGCCACCATGTTCTGGGGCGGTTGCGATATCGAGTTAAAAACGCTTTAGCCGTCTAGAACTAACAGTGAAATTCGATAAATATGAGACGCTCTATTCATCGAATTTCATATTTCTACCGCAAAGCGCAACTTGTTATTGAGATTAATCTCAGGCCACAATCCTAAATCGCGACCATAATAGTCGCTATTTGGGTATCAGTTATTGAAACAATAAAGGTCAACGAAAAGTCAGCTAATATATACTGACGGTCACTTCACAATCCTATCATCTGTTACTCGCCCCTAAAGACTTCAGCCTATATAAGCTCAATAGTTCATATTGATAGCCACCAAATTCGGATGTAAATTCAAAACCTAAGCGCTGATACAGTTGCACCGCCGCAGGCTGATAAATATGGGTTTTTAGGTATCGACTGACTAAGTTTAACTTATTGTATTTAATAATGATTATAGTTCTCATCAGTATACTCTCAATCAGATCAGCATGAGTGCTCCCTGCTGGGTAGAGTGCCTCATATTTGAGAGAGTAGTCACGCGACTGTAAACCTTCGTCAGCAAAGCAACGTAGCGCGTAACAATTTCTGACAAGCACAATCAATCATTTTGAGCCACTATTACGTATAAGGTTAGCAAGAGAAGCAGTGCATGGAAAAACCACTAGTAGGTAAAAATATTTTAGTCGTCGAGGATGAAACGGTCTTTCGAACTGTCATCGCAAGATTCCTTGGCTCACTTGGCGCTACGGTTCACCAGGCAGGAAATGGACTAGAGGCGTTAGACCATCTTAAAGTTGAGTCTCCGGACCTGATACTTTGCGATCTCGCTATGCCTCAAATGGGTGGTATCGAATTTGTTGAGCGATTACTCATTCAAGGGGTGAAGATCCCGGTTCTCGTTATTTCAGCCACAGATAAAATGGCTGATATCGCGAAAGTCTTACGTCTGGGAGTTAAGGATGTTTTATTAAAGCCGATAGTGGATTTAAACCGTTTACGTGAGGCGGTGTTGGCTTGTCTTTATCCTGCGCTATTTACCTCACATGCCATTGAAGAAACAGAGCTTATTCAAGATTGGGAGGCGCTGCGCAAGAATCCGCAGGATGCCGCTCAGTTATTAAAGCAATTACAACCACCAGCCCACCAGACTATCGCTCACTGCCGAATAAATTATCGACAATTAACCATGGTTGAGCAACCGGGGCTTGTGCTTGATATTGCAGCATTATCAGATAAGGATTTGGCTTTTTATTGTCTGGATGTCACCCGAGCGGGGGATAATGGTGTTCTAGCAGCGCTATTATTGCGGGTGCTATTCAACGGGATACTACAAGAGCATTTGGCACATCAACAACAGCGTCTACCGCAAATGTCATCTTTGCTTAAACAAGTTAATCAACTATTAAGGCGTACCCATCTGGATGGGCAATTTCCATTACTCGTCGGCTATTATCATGTGGAACAGCAAAATTTAATTTTGGTTTCGGCAGGTCTACATGCCAATGTCAGTGCAGGGAAAAACCAGGTCCAACTCAGTAATGGGGTGCCTTTAGGCACCTTAAAAACGGCACACTTAAATCAAATTAGTCAGCGTTGTGATGCATGGCAATGCCAAGTGTGGGGGGGCGGGAGTCGTTTAAGGTTGATGCTTTCAGCCGATGAGTAGTACATCTATTGTATAAATAGCACAATAACAGGTTCATATAGTTAATGTATTTCTTTCTTTTATTCTCCTCATTTCCCCAGCGAATATAAATGGTTCTATAACAGTTTACCGAAATAAGCCAAATCTGTATCAATCAATGTGTACGTTCATGATGTGTGAAATATCGATTGATATACTTTTCTCCTGACTTATGTCTGAAAATTTCTACCCAGATTTTATTATTCGCTGGCAATAAGGTTGTGTCGCCTCAGGCTAAATTAAGGTTAGTTCTTGATAATGGTCGGCTATGCGTCCCTTATTGAATTGCAACTGAAGGATTGAACGAATGAAAGTGACGGTTTTTGGTATTGGTTATGTAGGACTCGTCCAAGCCGCAGTGCTGGCTGAAGTCGGTCATGATGTTCTTTGCATCGATGTCGATGCAAACAAGGTTGCTGATCTGCAAAAAGGCCGTATCGCAATTTTTGAGCCGGGCTTGGCACCCTTGGTGAAAGAGAACTATGAGGAGGGTCGTCTTCGATTTTCAACCGATGCACAAGCAGGTGTTATGCATGGCTGCATTCAATTTATTGCTGTGGGAACTCCTCCTGATGAAGATGGAGCTGCTGACCTTAAATATGTACTGGAAGTTGCTAGCACCATTGCTAAATATATGGATAGCCCTAAAGTTATTATTGATAAATCTACTGTTCCTGTGGGGACGGCGGATAAAGTGCAACAAAGGATAAAAGCGGTTCTAGAGCAGCGTGGTCTGGAAATAGCCTTCAACGTGGTCTCAAATCCTGAATTTCTAAAAGAAGGGGCCGCCGTAGCTGACTGCAAACGGCCGGAGCGTATTGTTATTGGTATTGATAGTGATGACAATGGCGTCATTGATTTAATTAGCGAGCTATATGAGCCATTTAATCGTAATCATGATCGCATGCTAATTATGGATGTTCGCAGCGCGGAACTGACCAAATATGCAGCAAATGGCATGTTGGCAACAAAAATCAGTTTCATGAATGAGATTGCAAATATAGCTGAGCGGCTGGGTGCAGATGTCGAAAAAGTACGGCAGGGCATTGGGTCGGATTCCCGCATTGGCTACCATTTCATTTATTCGGGCTGTGGTTATGGTGGCTCCTGTTTTCCAAAAGATATTCAGGCATTAATTCGGACAGCAGAAAGTTGCGATTATCAACCTCAACTGTTGCGGGCTGTGGAGCAAATCAATAACGAACAGAAGTATAAGTTGACAGATTTTATTCAACATCATTTTGATTCACAGCTTGCCAATAAAACATTTGCTCTTTGGGGGTTAGCATTCAAACCCAATACCGATGATATGCGTGAAGCTCCAAGTCGGGTTTTAATGGAGACATTATGGCGGGCTGGAGCGATTATTCAAGCTTATGACCCAGAAGCCATGGATGAAGCTCAGCGCATTTATGGTGCAAGAGATGACCTAAGATTAATGGGTACAAAAGAGTCGGCGCTACAGGGGGCTGATGCTTTGATTATTTGTACTGAGTGGCAGAATTTTAGAGCACCTGATTTTGACATGATCAAATCTAGATTAAAACAGCCAGTTATTTTTGATGGGCGCAATTTGTACGATCCTGAGCGCTTAAATAGCCGGGGATTCACTTATTATGGGATTGGTCGTGGAGCGTCGATTAATCAAGTGAAATAAACGACAAAAGATGATTCATGTGTTGGGTACAAAATCAAATGCGTTTCCTTTTTGTACTCAACCCAGCATGCCGATGAACTCACTTCACAGGTTGTGTTAAATACGCTTTCATATTGCAAAATTATGGAAAATCTCAGTTACCCTAGTTATATCAATTATTGCGAAGCGATAAATTAACAGAGTATTCTTATGGCCTGACTAACAGAGTGATAACAGAGGGTTATTTATAGAAGTTGATATGTTTAGGTCAGTTACGCCTTGTCAGTTGTACGTTAATTCATCGAAACTACGATAGATACTTCAGCTATGATTGGTGAAATGCTTGAGATGGATAAAAAAATACCCTCCGTATTATAGGAGGGTATTTTTATCGCAATAGTAAATTAACGAATACTATTACAGCAGGAAATCATCTAGTGATTTGCCTTCTTCTTCAATGGCTTTCTTAATCACTGCTGGAGTACGGCCTTGGCCTGTCCAGGTTTTCGTTTCGCCATTTTCGTCTACATACTTATATTTAGCTGGACGTGCAGCACGCTTCGCTTTAGTCGTCGCTTTAGTTGCACTCATAGTTTGCAGCAGTTCATTTGGGTCAATACCGTCAGCAATAAGCATTTCACGGTATTGGCTCAATTTACGTTCGCGTTCTTCAATTTCAGCTTGTACTTGAGAATCTTCTTCGCGGCGTTCGTTAACGACCACTTCAAGCTTCTCCAGCATTTCTTCTAAAGTTTCAAGAGTGCATTCGCGTGCTTGTGCACGTAGAGTACGGATGTTGTTAAGAATCTTTAACGCTTCGCTCATTGTCCTGGTCTCAAATTATAATTGGTGGGGGGGCGTCTGGATAATAATAGAGTGCTATTTTAATTTCTGCAATAGCCAATTTGATTAGCATCCTCGAATTTACGTATTTTATTAGCGAAAAGTTGCTGCTTGCTACTAATAAGCGATGGCGTCTTGTTATTCACCGTGCTTTTTTTAACGTAAAAGTTCATTTTTGTCGCTAATGACCCTACACGAGAACATGATTTTCTCACTAAGTTATAAGTTTGCTTTATATCAATAAAGCAAAAATAGGCTTCTATCCATGTTGCTCTGCACAATAACGGAGCACACTGAAAATCAGGATATTGATATAGTTGCTATGGCAGATTCAGTAAGGAAAAAAAGGATGCTGTATTGGATTTGTCAGATTCTGAGAATATTTGTTATCACTATTTTACGAATAAATCATGGGAGCACATTACTTGTATCATTAATGAACCAATCGTGCGCACTGCATATCCAGCATAGCTGCTTTTTCCTCTCTAATCGGGTTAACGCTCAAACAGTGCACTTTCTCAGCATCAATATTGTGAGGTTGGTCATGTAATGTACCTGATAATAGCGAGCGGTTTCAAATGAAGGTACCTAAATTTCATTAGCCCAATCATTACTTAATATAGAAAACAGTAATATAGAGAGAGGGCGTCTGCGTCACGTAAAGTCTGAATTTATGATAAACTGCATCCACGTTGTCGTTATGACTATTTATTATACCATTGGAGTGACGGGCCCATGGCTCAGCTTTATTTCTATTACTCTGCGATGAATGCAGGGAAATCCACCGCGCTGTTACAGTCCTCTTATAACTACCAAGAGCGGGGTATGCGTACCTTGGTGTTTACGGCTGAGATAGATAACCGCTTTGGTATTGGGACTGTCAGTTCACGTATTGGTCTCTCTTCACAGGCTTTGCTTTATAATAACGCGACCTCACTATTATCCATTATCTCGACTGAGCATCAGGAAAACCCCATTCACTGTATTTTACTTGATGAATGCCAATTCTTGACCAAAGAGCAAGTTCAGGAGTTGTGTCAGGTCGTAGATGAATTGCATATCCCCGTGTTGTGCTATGGCTTGCGCACCGACTTTCTCGGCGAGCTATTTCCCGGCAGCAAATATTTGTTGTCGTGGGCTGACAAATTGGTTGAGTTAAAAACGATTTGTCACTGTGGCCGTAAAGCGAACATGGTGTTGCGTCTGGATGCGCAGGGTAAAGCTGTGCACGATGGCGAACAGGTCGTTATTGGTGGTAACGAGAGCTACGTCTCCGTCTGCCGACGCCATTACAAAGAAGCTATTAAAGCCGCTTGTCTTTAGTATTATCCTTCAATGTTAATTATCCCTCCACAGGCGCCTCACAGGACTGTTTTTTGATGTTGTGGGGTAACTTGCCTTCTATTGCGATCATGCTACTCCGCCCAATACAGCGCCGCTCAATGCATTGTACTATTGAGATGCCAAAGGGGGAGGGGAGGTCGTTAGTGACGAGAGTCTACAAGAGGGTAAATATAATGCAGCCAAGTGTGGAGATAAAAAGAAACCCCCAATAGACGATGGCTATTGAGGGTTATATCTTCAGTAACTTACCCCATTCGAAAATGGGGTTTGCACATTAAGATTATTACTTCTTGGCTTTTTTCTCTGCTTTAGGTGCTGGAGCTGCAACAGCAACTTCTTCACGGTCAAGCTCTTCGCTAAATTCGCGGCCGTAGTAAGTATCCATCAGAATCTGTTTCAGTTCAGAGATCAGCGGGTAACGTGGGTTAGCACCGGTACACTGGTCATCAAATGCATCTTCAGACAGTTTGTCTACTTTTGCCAAGAAATCAGCTTCCTGAACGCCAGCTTCACGGATTGAAGCAGGGATGCCCAATTCAGCTTTAATTTCATCTAACCAGGTCAGCAGTTTCTGAATTTTCTGTGCGGTACGGTCGCCCGGTGCACTCAGACCCAGATGATCTGCAATTTCAGCATAACGACGACGCGCTTGTGGGCGGTCATATTGGCTGAAAGCGGTCTGCTTAGTTGGGTTGTCATTCGCGTTGTAGCGGATAACGTTAGATATCAACATGGCGTTTGCCAGACCGTGTGGGATGTGGAACTCAGAACCCAGTTTATGGGCCATTGAGTGGCAGACACCCAAGAAGGCGTTGGCAAATGCGATACCGGCAATGGTCGCGGCGTTGTGAACACGTTCACGAGCAACCGGGTTTTTTGCACCTTCGTTGTAGCTGGCTGGCAAGAATTCTTTCAGCAGTTTCAGCGCTTGCAGAGCCTGACCGTCAGAATATTCGTTTGCCAATACAGAGACATAAGCTTCCAGCGCATGGGTCACTGCATCCAGACCACCGAACGCGCACAGAGACTTAGGCATATTCATAACCAGGTTGGCATCAACGATTGCCATATCTGGAGTCAATGCATAGTCAGCCAATGGATACTTCTGGCCAGTCGCGTCGTCGGTCACTACCGCGAATGGTGTCACTTCTGAACCGGTACCTGATGTGGTTGTGACCGCGATCATTTTCGCTTTCACGCCCATTTTCGGGAACTTGTAAATACGTTTACGGATATCCATAAAGCGCAATGCCAGTTCTTCGAAGTGGGTTTCAGGGTGTTCATACATCACCCACATGATTTTTGCAGCATCCATCGGTGAACCACCACCCAGCGCGATAATCACGTCTGGTTTGAAGGAGTTCATCTGCTCTGCACCTTTGCGCACGATGCTCAGGGTAGGGTCCGCTTCCACTTCGAAGAAGACTTCAGTTTCGATACCATGAGATTTCAGTACGCTAGTGATTTGATCTGCATAACCGTTGTTGAACAGGTAGCGGTCAGTCACGATGAAGGCACGTTTTGCACCGTCAGTTGCCACTTCTTCCAACGCGATAGGCAGGGAGCCACGGCGGAAGTAAATAGATTTCGGGAGTTTATGCCACAACATGTTTTCTGCTCGCTTAGCCACAGTTTTCTTGTTGATCAAGTGTTTCGGACCGACGTTTTCAGAGATGGAGTTACCACCCCAAGAACCGCAACCCAGCGTCAGAGATGGCGCTACTTTGAAGTTATACAGGTCACCGATACCACCATGAGAGGCAGGGGTGTTGATCAGAATTCGGGCGGTTTTCATTTTATCGCCGAAATACTTAACGCGTGCAGGCTGGTTATCTTGGTCTGTATATAGGCAAGATGTATGGCCGATACCGCCCATTTCCACCAGTTTTTCTGCTTTTTCAACAGCGTCTTCAAAGCTTTTCGCACGATACATTGCCAAAGTTGGCGACAGTTTTTCGTGAGCGAATGGCTCAGATTCATCAACAACTTTAACTTCACCGATAAGAATTTTGGTGTTGCTTGGGACTTTGATGCCTGCCATTTCAGCAATTTTAGTGGCTGGCTGACCCACGATAGCCGCGTTCAGGCCACCATTTTTCAGGATGATATCCTGAACTGCTTTCAGCTCTTTACCTTGTAACAGGTAGCCGCCGTGGGATGCGAAGCGCTCGCGAACTGCGTCATAAACTGAATCAACAACAATGATGGACTGTTCTGATGCACAGATCACACCGTTATCAAAGGTTTTAGACATCAGAATCGATGCGACAACACGTTTGATATCAGCGGTTTCGTCAACAACAACCGGGGTGTTACCGGCACCAACACCGATAGCTGGCTTACCAGAGCTGTAAGCGGCTTTAACCATGCCTGGGCCACCGGTTGCCAGAATCAAGTTAATGTCTGGGTGATGCATCAGTTGGTTAGACAGCTCGACAGTAGGCGCATCAATCCAACCGATAATATCTGCTGGCGCACCTGCGGCGATAGCGGCTTGAAGCACGATATCAGCGGCTTTATTGGTTGCGTCTTTAGCTCGTGGATGTGGCGAGAATACGATACCGTTGCGGGTCTTCAGGCTAATCAACGCCTTGAAGATAGCGGTAGAAGTTGGGTTAGTCGTTGGTACGATACCGCAGATTAAGCCAATAGGCTCAGCGATAGTAATCGTACCAAAGGTCTTATCTTCTTCCAGAATGCCACACGTTTTTTCATCTTTGTAAGCATTGTAAATGTATTCAGAAGCAAAGTGGTTTTTGATCACTTTATCTTCCACTATACCCATGCCTGATTCTTCTACAGCCAATTTGGCTAAGGGAATACGGGCATCTGCTGCAGCTAGAGCTGCGGCGCGGAAGATTTTATCAACCTGCTCTTGAGTGAAGTTGGCATACTCGCGCTGGGCTTTCTTGACGCGTGCTACTAGCTCGTTAAGTTCAGCGACATTCGTTACAGCCATAATGCTCTCCTGATAATGTTAAACTCTTTTAGTAAATGAGCTGTTGAAGCAACTAGTATAGACAGGCTCTAGCATGCTGTACTCACAAATAGAGATAGTTTTTATAGCTTACTTTCTCATTCTCACCGCTGATTTACTGAAAGAGCTTTTTTGTTCACTAGGAATATATGTAGAGGATAGAATTCTTTTTTCAACCTTAGCTCTATTTCCTGATGGTGTTGTTCTCTACCACTGCTCAGAGCTTAACTATTCTTAGGTATGATTTTCGTGATTTAAATCACAAAATCGTCAAGCTGACACCATTCAGCTATTATTTGTTGAGAGTAATTATCATTTGTACTGGTGGATTGATAATTCATGACGTTAAAGCATCATTAATAGCACAGGGCATTAACAATAATTGCCATTTTATGCGGCAAAGTTTCATCGCCTATAAATGCTGGTTTATTCCATGGATTACTGTGACTAATTCTATTACATTAGCGCGCATATCTACTGGGGTGTTGCCTTAAGGGTTATTTTCAGTGGAAAGAGCTGCAGTTAGGGGCTGGAATTATGTAGGCTGGCGTCTGCACATTGGCGATAACTTTTACGCCGCAAATTTTCTACGCTTGAGCCGTAAAGTGTGTTGTCTTGGGCATTAGCGATAATGGCCTATTATCTGTGATGTATTTATCAGCAATTGCGCGGAGTGATGTGTGAGTCAATCACTGTTGGACCTTTCAGGTTACATCAAGTTTTTTGTTGGCTTATTTGCCTTGGTTAACCCGGTAGGTATTTTGCCGGTATTTATCAGTATGACCAGCTATCAGGCCCCGGCAGGGCGGGATAAAACCAACCTGACGGCAAACCTCTCGGTCGCCATTATCTTGTGGATCTCTCTGTTCTTGGGGGACGCCATCCTGAAAATATTCGGCATATCTATTGATTCATTCCGTATCGCGGGTGGGATTCTGGTCGTCAGCATTGCGATGTCGATGATTAGCGGAAAACTCGGAGAAGATAAACAGAACAAGCAGGAAAAAACTGAAACTGCGGTTCGTGAAAGTATTGGTGTGGTTCCGCTGGCGTTGCCATTAATGGCCGGGCCGGGTGCGATCAGTTCAACTATTGTCTGGAGTTCTCGTTATCACAGTTGGCAGAATTTACTGGGGTTGACTGTCGCTGTTGCCTTATTCGCGTTTTGTTGCTGGCTATTATTCCGTGCCGCGCCACTTTTAGTGCGATTGTTAGGGCAAACTGGCATTAACGTCATAACCCGTATTATGGGTTTACTATTGATGGCCTTGGGGATCGAATTTATTGTCACAGGAATCAAAGCGCTGTTCCCCGGACTGCTTTAATTCCTCTATCCCATCCCCCTATCCCAATTGATGATAGTTGAAAGGTCGCTTGGTTATTACCGGCGACCTTTTTCTTTTGTCTAATCATGGTATTCAAATGGTTAAGCATTATTTTGGTGCAAATAATGGATGAATTTCATTCTATTGCACTCAAATGTTGCATTAATACCCATTCTGCATTAATAATTTGGCTTAAGGCGTATTTCCTCGTCTTTCATAATAACGCTATGGGCCTGCCGATTAAAATAACTGCGCTATTTGTTGTTAAAATGCTCACATCATTCTGTAGGGCTTGTGCTGAATTTATCTAGATGTTATTAGTGATTACATCCCAATGAGTAGGGGTTTATTCTGGCAGCAGTGCTAATGTTAACTTTATGTGTCTTTCGTCAGGTTTGTAACTTCTTTTTCGCCATGAAGTTAAAGCCAATTCAAATTAAATTTAATAAAATCAATGTTTTGAGCTTTTAAAAAAGCGTAAATACAAAGGGTGAATATCGTTAGTCATTCACTAGAAAAGAGAATTGCTTAACATTTCTGTAAAATTTATTGGCGTCAGATTTCGGCATCTGTTAGCTTTCGGTCAACTTTCTGATGAGAGACTTCTTGTTTTTTCAACGAAACTGAACCGTAATTTTGATTTTTGGAATAGTTATTGCTAGTCGTTGTGGGCGGCAGATTAACGCAAACCTTGAGAAAAACATCACAAATCTCATAAAAGGGCGGTTAGAAATGCAAATAAAGTTTAAGCAACGACCACTGGCAATAATTAGCACTCTTCTGGGTTTATCTTTCTCAGCGGTATCAATCGCGGCAGTCGTTCCCACTGGTGAGACATTAGCGATAGATCAGAGTATTACCATTAATAATGGGACTGAAGTTGCCTCTTTAGATCCACATAAGGTTGAGGGCAATCCTGAAACTAATATTATCCTGAATTTATTAGAAGGGCTGGTGAGTAATGATGCCAATGGCCATATTATTCCAGCCGTTGCTACCCACTGGGATAATGACGGGTATAAAATTTGGACATTCCATCTACGTGATGGGGCGGTCTGGAGTGATGGTTCGCCGGTCACTGCGCAGGATTTTGTCTATAGCTGGCAGCGTTTGGCTGATCCTAAAATAGGGTCACCCTATGCCAGTTATTTGCAGTATGCCCAGATTGAGAATGTTGACGAGGTGCTAAAAGGCACCAAGAAGCCAGATGAATTAGGTGTTAAGGCATTAGACGCTAAAACGTTGCAGGTCACACTTACCGAACCCGTTCCCTATTTTATCAGCATGTTGTCGCATACCTCAATGAAACCAGTTAAGCGTGACGTTATTGAAAAATATGGGGATAAATGGACGCTCCCACAGAACTTTGTTGGCAATGGCGCTTTTAAGTTGAAAGACTGGGTGGTAAACGAGCGTATTGTGCTTGAACGCAGTCCGACGTACTGGAATAACAAAGAAACGGTGATTAATAAGGCAACTTTCTTGCCGATAACCTCCGAAGTCAGCGATATTAATCGCTACCGCAGCGGTGAAATTGATATAACCAACAGTGCGATACCGCCTAATCTGTTTGCCAAAATGAAAAAAGACCTGCCATCGCAGGTTCATGTCAGCCCGTACCTTTGCACCTTCTATTACGAAATTAATAATCAAAAAGCGCCATTTACCGACTCAAGAGTTCGAGCGGCAATCAAATTAACGTTGGATCGCGACATTATCGCGACCAAAATTATGGGGCAAGGGCAGATCCCTGCTTATGGTTTCACCCCAACATTTACTGACGGCGGTGATTTTGCATTACCCGAGTGGGCAAACTGGCCGCAAGAAAAACGCAATGCTGAGGCTAAGAAACTGCTCGCTGAAGCGGGTTATAACGCAGAAAATCCATTGAAGTTTACTTTGCTGTACAACACCTCAGATCAGAATAAGCAACAAGCTATTGCTGCGGCTTCTATGTGGCAAAAGAATCTGGGTGCGACCGTCACCTTACAGAACCAAGAGTGGAAAACATCGTTAGAGAGCCGTCACCAAGGCCAGTTTGATGTTGCCAGAGCCACTTGGTGTGGTGACTATAATGAACCGACCGCTTTTTTAAATATGTTGCTATCCGATAGCAGCAATAATACGTTTTTTTATAAAAGCCCTGAGTTTGATGCCCTATTAGCAAAAGCGCTGGTGGTTTCAGATGCCAAAGCGCGAACGGCGTTATATCAACAGGCTGAGAATTTACTGGATAAAGATTCTGCCATGGTGCCCGTTTACTACCGCGTCAGTGTCCGCCTTATTCGGCCAACAGTAGGGGGATTCACTGGTAAAGACCCACAAGATTTAACGGATTTAAAAAATCTTTATATCCGTAAGTTGCAGTAGTCAGAAATAGAGCGGTAGACGTATTAGGTCAACAGACCGAGTAATAGGATGTATTGCACAGAATGGTTTTCAGCCTGATGCTAATACATATGGGGGTCTTACATTGCCGGATTCGTTCCCCGGATGATGTAAGTTAAAAATACCTTTTAAAGGTGAAGCTTGCCCAGTCACTGGGCGATGCAATAATAAAAACTGGAGTGGATATAAGCATGACCAACATCACGAAGAAAAGTATCCTGGCCGCAGGTATTGTCGCTGCCTTAGGTATGATGGTTGTCGGAAATAGTTTTGCCGCCAATGTGCCAGCTGGCGTACAACTGGCCGAGAAGCAAGTTTTAGTCCGTAATAATGGTTCTGAACCTCAGTCACTGGACCCACATAAAATTGAAGGTGTGCCAGAATCAAATATCTCACGCGATTTGTTGGAAGGGTTGGTTATTAACGATCCGAACGGCAAAATTCTGCCGGGTGTGGCAGAAAGCTGGGACAATAAAGACTTTAAAGTCTGGACTTTCCATCTTCGTAAAGATGCAAAATGGTCAAATGGCGACCCTGTAACAGCACAAGATTTTGTTTATAGCTGGCAGCGTTTGTCTGATCCTAAAACGGTTTCTCCTTATGCAAGCTATGTTCAATATGCGCATATCGCGAATATCGACGATATTATTACCGGCAAAAAATCACCTGACACTTTGGGTGTCAAAGCCTTGGATGATCATACGCTGGAAGTGACGCTGACCGAGCCAGTTCCCTATTTGGATAAACTGTTAGCACACCCATCCATGTCTCCGGTTAATAAAACCGTGGTAGAGAAGTTTGGTGAGAAGTGGACTCAGCCACAGAACTTTGTTGGCAATGGTGCTTATAAGTTGAAAGATTGGGTGGTTAACGAACGTATTGTGTTAGAGCGCAGCCCAACCTATTGGGACAACGCGAAAACAGTCATTAATCAAGTAACTTACCTGCCAATCTCTTCTGAAGTGACTGACGTCAATCGCTATCGCAGCGGTGAAATCGACATGACTTATAACAACATGCCGATCGAGTTATTCCAGAAACTGAAAAAAGAGATCCCGCAAGAAGTACATGTTGACCCTTACCTGTGCACCTATTACTACGAAATCAACAACCAAAAAGCGCCATTTACTGATGCTCGCGTTCGTGAAGCACTGAAGCTAGGTATGGATCGCGATATCATCGTGAATAAAGTGAAAAACCAAGGTGACTTGCCGGCTTATGGTTTCACCCCACCGTACACCAGTGGTGCCGAACTGACTCCGCCGGAGTGGTTTAGCTGGACACAAGAAAAACGCAATGAAGTGGCTAAGAAGTTACTGGCAGAAGCCGGTTACACTAAAGATAAGCCGCTGACATTCAACTTGTTATACAACACATCTGATCTGCACAAGAAGCTGGCAATTGCTGCGGCATCCATCTGGAAGAAGAATTTGGGTGTTGACGTTAAATTGGAAAATCAGGAGTGGAAAACCTTCCTGGATACCCGCCATCAAGGGACTTTCGATGTTGCCCGTGCCGGCTGGTGTGCTGACTATAATGAACCCTCTTCATTCCTGAACATGATGCTCTCTGACAGCAGTAATAACACCGTGCACTATAAAAGCCCGGCGTTTGATAAGCTGATGGGGGATACGCTGAAAGTTAAATCTGAGAAAGAGCGTGCTGGTTTGTACCAACAAGCAGAAGTATTGCTCGATAAAGACTCTGCGATTGTACCGCTGTTCTATTACGTGAATGCCCGTTTAGTGAAACCTTATGTCGGTGGTTATACCGGTAAAGATCCACTGGATAATATGCACGTTAAAGATCTTTATATTATCAAGCACTAATATCTTAAGGGCAGCCGCAAAACGTGTGTGCTGCCCTTATTGCTTTGAAATATAAAGTCGCAGTAAGAGGCTAAAGGTACAGGCAATGTTAAAATTTATTCTACGCCGCTGTCTGGAAGCGATTCCGACACTATTCATTTTGATCACTATCTCATTCTTTATGATGCGTCTCGCCCCCGGCAGTCCATTTACCGGTGAGCGTAATCTTCCACCCGAAGTGATGGCGAACATTGAGGCAAAATATCACCTCAACGACCCAGTTTATAAACAGTATTTCAATTATTTGGGTCAACTGGCACAAGGTGATCTTGGGCCTTCATTTAAATATAAAGACTACACAGTGAATGAGTTGGTTTCAGCCTCGTTTCCTGTTTCAGCCAAACTCGGATTTGCTGCATTCTTGCTTGCCGTAGTATTGGGTGTTAGCGCCGGTGTTATTGCGGCGTTGAACCAAAATACCAAGTGGGACTATACCGTCATGGGGTTTGCCATGACCGGGGTGGTGATCCCGAGTTTTGTAGTGGCACCCTTATTAGTGTTGGTTTTTGCCATTATATTGAAATGGTTACCGGGTGGGGGATGGAACGGCGGAGCACCGAAATTTATTATTTTGCCGATGGTGGCGTTGTCATTGGCTTATATCGCCAGTATCGCGCGTATTACCCGTGGTTCAATGATTGAGGTTCTTCATTCCAACTTTATTCGAACTGCGCGAGCAAAAGGTTTACCGCTGCGCACTATTGTTTTACGTCATGCATTAAAACCGGCACTGCTGCCCGTTCTGTCTTATATGGGGCCAGCATTTGTCGGCATTATTACCGGTTCGATGGTGATTGAAACTATTTTCGGGTTACCGGGGATAGGTCAGCTGTTCGTTAACGGAGCGTTAAACCGCGATTACTCTCTAGTCTTGAGTTTGACCATTTTGGTCGGCGCTTTAACCATTCTATTCAATGCGATTGTTGATGTGTTGTATGCCGTCATCGATCCGAAAATCCGTTACTAGCACTGGAGCACGCCAATTATGTTGAGCAAGAAAAATAGCGAAGCTCTGGAAGTTTTCAGTGAAAAACTGGAAGTTGAAGGGCGTAGCCTTTGGCAGGATGCCCGCCGCCGCTTTATTCATAACCGTGCGGCGATCACCAGTTTGGTGATCCTAATGTTGATTACTCTGTTTGTTATTCTGGCCCCGATGTTAGCGCAGTTTAGCTATTCGGATACTGACTGGGGCATGATGTCAGCGGCACCTAATCTTGAGTCTGGGCACTATTTTGGCACCGACTCCTCTGGCCGTGATCTACTGGTCCGTGTCGCCATTGGGGGGAGGATATCATTGATGGTGGGGGTGGCTGCGGCGCTGGTTGCGGTGGTTGTCGGCACATTATATGGATCTTTGTCGGGCTATTTAGGTGGGAAAGTGGACTCACTGATGATGCGCTTACTGGAAATCCTTAACTCATTTCCGTTTATGTTTTTCGTTATTTTGCTGGTGACCTTCTTTGGCCAGAATATTCTGTTGATATTTGTGGCGATCGGCATGGTCTCTTGGCTGGATATGGCGCGTATTGTTCGTGGGCAGACATTAAGTCTGAAGCGAAAAGAGTTTATCGAAGCGGCATTGGTGGGGGGTGTTTCCACTCGCCATATCGTCTTGCGTCATATCGTCCCGAACGTATTAGGTGTGGTGGTGGTGTACGCTTCTTTGCTGGTTCCCAGCATGATTTTGTTCGAATCTTTCCTAAGTTTCCTCGGTTTAGGGACACAAGAGCCGCTCAGTAGTTGGGGCGCATTGCTGAGTGATGGTGCCAACTCAATGGAAGTTTCGCCTTGGTTATTGATGTTTCCTGCCGGATTCTTGGTAGTGACATTGTTCTGTTTCAACTTTATCGGCGATGGCTTGCGTGATGCTCTCGACCCGAAAGATCGCTGAGGAGTCACACCATGACGACTATTAATAATCAGTCTGCTGTTCAGCAATCTGCATTGTTGGAACAAAATGCACAGTTGGAACAAAACCAAAATGTTCTGTTGGATGTCAAAGATCTTACCGTGACCTTCAGCACGCCGGACGGCGATGTGACCGCAGTCAATGCCCTCAATTTTGACCTGCGCGCTGGGGAAACATTGGGCATTGTAGGCGAATCAGGTTCTGGAAAATCTCAAACAGCGTTCGCTTTGATGGGGCTGCTCGCCAGCAATGGCCGGATAGGCGGCTCGGCGAAATTTAATGGCCGGGAGATCCTGAATCTGCCCGAGAAGCAGTTGAACCGTTTGCGGGCCGAAGAGATCTCGATGATTTTCCAAGACCCAATGACCTCGCTGAACCCTTATATGCGGGTAGGTGAGCAGCTCATGGAAGTGCTGCAACTGCATAAAAAGATGAGTAAAAGCGAAGCGTTCGAAGAGTCAATCCGCATGCTCGATGCGGTAAAAATGCCGGAAGCGCGTAAACGGATGCGTATGTATCCGCATGAATTCTCTGGCGGTATGCGCCAGCGTGTCATGATTGCGATGGCGCTGCTGTGCCGGCCGAAGTTATTGATTGCGGATGAACCGACTACGGCACTGGATGTAACGGTTCAGGCTCAAATCATGACTTTGCTGAATGAACTAAAGCGCGAGTTCAATACCGCGATCATCATGATCACCCATGACTTGGGGGTGGTTGCGGGTATCTGTAATAAAGTTTTGGTGATGTATGCAGGGCGAACGATGGAATATGGTCAAGCCCGCGATGTGTTTTATCACCCAAGTCACCCTTATTCTATTGGTTTGCTGAATGCGGTTCCTCGCCTTGATGCCGAGGGCGACTCTCTGATGACTATACCGGGTAATCCGCCGAATTTACTGCGTCTGCCGAAAGGGTGTCCGTTCCAGCCCCGTTGCCAATATGCCATGGATCGCTGCGCATCGGCACCGGCATTGGAGAATTTCGGTGAGGGCCGTTTACGCGCCTGCTACAAGCCAGTAGGGGAGTTGGTATGAATGCCATGACAGAGAAAAAAGTGTTGTTGGAAGTGGCCGACCTGAAAGTGCATTTTGATATTCAGGATGGTAAACAGTGGTTCTGGCAACCCTCGAAAACATTGAAAGCCGTTGATGGCGTGACGTTGCGTCTGTATGAAGGCGAAACCTTGGGTGTAGTAGGTGAGTCAGGTTGCGGTAAATCGACTTTTGCTCGCGCTATTATTGGCTTGGTGAAAGCCACTGGCGGCAGTGTGGCATGGTTAGGCAAAGATTTGCTTAACATGAATGCGACTGAGTGGCGCGACATTCGCAGTGATATCCAGATGATATTTCAGGATCCGCTGGCGTCATTGAATCCGCGAATGACGATTGGTGAAATCATTGCTGAGCCGCTGCGAACTTATCACCCCAAAATGCCGCGCCAAGAGATTAAAGATAAAGTTAAGGCGATGATGCTGAAGGTGGGCTTACTGCCAAACTTAATCAACCGCTACCCCCACGAGTTTTCCGGTGGTCAGTGCCAACGTATTGGTATTGCCCGCGCGCTGATTCTTGAGCCGAAGTTGGTGATTTGCGATGAGCCGGTCTCTGCGCTGGATGTCTCCATTCAGGCGCAGGTGGTGAACTTGTTGCAGCAATTGCAGCGTGAAATGGGGCTGTCACTGATTTTCATTGCCCATGATTTGGCGGTGGTAAAACACATCTCTGACCGAGTTTTAGTGATGTATCTGGGCCATGCTGTTGAGTTGGGGACTTATGATGAGGTTTATCATAACCCGCAGCACCCTTATACCAAGGCGCTGATGTCGGCGGTGCCCATTCCTGATCCCGATAAAGAGAGGGCAAAAGTCATTCAGTTGTTGGAGGGGGAGTTGCCTTCGCCGATTAACCCACCATCAGGCTGCGTGTTCCGGACTCGTTGCCCCATTGCTGGGCCAGAATGTGCGAAAACCCGTCCTTTGTTAGAAGGGAGTTTCCGCCACGCGGTTTCGTGCCTTAAAGTTGATCCACTGTAACTTGGTGATTTTCTGCGACTACGTCTGCATCGTTCACGGCAGGCGTAGTCAAGAATATAATACGAAATACTGATCTGTTAGCTAGGGTCCAACGTGTTGTTGACCTTAAAATACATAAGTTCCTGAGACTTACTCCGTTGTCGCCTTCCTGAAACTCGAATTATTTAGGGTATGTCTTTTTTAATTCAGCCATTCAAAAATTGAATTAACATTTAAAGTCTATAATATAAATATAAATATTAAAGTTAAATAAAATAAATTGGCTGATTGATTTAATGAATTAATTTTATTTCATTAGTCTCATTGACGAATTAAAATATATTAAGTTAATGTGTTATTGTCATTTAATTAAATGACTGTTTAAATTACACTGTAATTAATTTATATACTTTTATGTTCAATTTAAGGGGTAGCATATGAAAAAATTACTTTTACTTTCATCATTACTTTTACTTTCATCTTCTGCTTTTGCAATTAATGAACAAGGTGAGTATGGAGAAAAAGACTTTAAAAAACAATGTGATAAGATAATCGCGACAGTGGTGAAGTATGTGACTCCAGGGTTGAATATATTCTCAATTTTTAAAGACTTAATCGAGTACGGTAAGTTGAAAGATGGTTGCGGAAACTAATAGTAAGTTTCCAGCACATTCTAATAATGGCGTCTAATATCGTATAGAGCTGTACTGTTAAAAATACAGAACACTCCTGTATTTTATTTGTATTCTCGCTAAAGATAATTAAGATACATTGCCCCGGGATTGAACTGCGGGGCAATGGTTAACTCTTTATTTTTTGATAACTTTATTCTTTCCACAAAATATGGCAAAGTTTATGGTCTTTCTCGCGGCATAAAAGAACACGGGCAAAGACATCATTTATCTCTTCACCATCACTCTCTGCAAGACCAATGACCACTTCGGCGAAAAAGTCAGGATTCAAATCAAAATCGACATGATCTTGCCAGTCTTCTGCGGGGTCAAACAACTCAGCACCGCCACGCTCTTCGAACTGGAGGTTAAACAGTAAAATGTCGGCTGGGTCGAGGTTATCACCCGCCAGCTCGAGAAAAATATCGTAAGCCTGTTCCAGTGTTTCATCTTCAGTCAGGCGGTTATTGAGATCCATTGAGCTTGGCTCTTGTGCATTCTGGTCCATTTGCAGATTCCCATTATCATTTGCAGATTGCGCTCATTAAAACACTCTCCAGACCGCTTTTACAATTATTATGCGGCCTGAAGTCAATAACTCAGAGAATCTTCAATAGGACGACCATGAACGACTGTCGCCTTATAATAGCGGGCTGAAGAAGTAGAATAGCCGCTCAGTGACGCGGTGCCAGAGAGGGCGCTTATTCCACAGCTCGCCATCTAATAACACCGAGCGGGCAATGTAGTCGTCTTGCACTTGGGCTAAATCAGCACCAAAACCATCATCGTCAATCACCAGAGTAACTTCAAAGTTCAGCCATAAGCTGCGCATATCCAGATTGACAGTGCCCACCAGACTCAGTTGACCATCGACCAGCACACTCTTACTGTGCAGCAGCCCACCTTCAAACTGGTAAATTTTGACCCCGGCTTCCAGTAGTTCCGAAAAGAAAGCTCTGCTTGCCCAACGGACCATCATTGAGTCATTTTCCCTCGGCACAATAATACTGACATCAACACCCCGCTGTGCGGCGGTACAGATGGCATGCAGTAAATCATCACTGGGCACGAAATAGGGGGTGGTCATGATTAACTGTTCGCGAGCGGCATACACGGCTGTTAATAATGCCTGATGAATCATCTCTTCAGGGAAGCCCGGTCCAGAGGCGATCACCTGAATCGTGTGGCCGCTCTCCTCTTCGAACGGCATAATGTGGTTATCCGGCGGGGGAGGCAGAATACGTTTACCGGTTTCAATCTCCCAGTCGCAGGCATAGACGATGCCCATGGTGGTCGCCACTGGCCCCTCCATCCGTGCCATCATGTCAATCCACTGGCCTACTCCGGCATCTTGTTTGAAGAAGCGCGGGTCAACCATATTCATGCTGCCGGTATAGGCGACATAGTTATCAATCAAGACGATTTTGCGATGTTGGCGTAAATCCATTCGGCGTAAAAAAACGCGGAAGACATTCACTTTAAGCGCTTCGACCACCTCAATTCCGGCATTGCGCATCATGGCGGGGTATGGGGTGCGGAAGAATTGTTGGCTACCGGCAGAATCTAACATCAGTCTGCAATGGACGCCACGGCGTGCGGCAGACATTAAGGATTCAGCCACCTGATCAACCAAACCGCCGGGTTGCCAGATATAAAACACCATCTCTATATTATGGCGGGCTAATTCAATATCTCGTACTAGCGCTTTTAATGTGTCGTCAGTGGTGGTCAATAACTGTAATTGATTACCTTTAACGCCGCTGATGCCTTGGCGGCGTTCGCACAGTTGAAACAGGGGCGTGGCGACTTCACTATTGGAACTGGCAAAAATGTGTTGGCAATCCTTCAACTCACTCAACCAACGCGCAGTCGAGGGCCACATGGCTTTTGCCCGCTCGGCGCGGCGCTTGCCAAGATGCAGCTCGCCAAACGAGAGGTAGGCGATGATTCCGACCAACGGCAGAATATAGATAACAAGCAGCCATGCCATGGCCGAAGGAACGGCTCTGCGCTTCATCAGAATACGCAACGTTACCCCGGCAATAAGCAACCAATAGCCAAAAACTGAGAGCCAGCTGATTACGGTATAAAATGTTGTCATGAGGGCGGAAATCCTGTTCACAAACGGTCACTAAAGAGTGTACGCACAGTATGGCAAAGGCGAAACCTTTAATCAGAGATATTGTCGGATAAAATCTTTTAACCTAAAGGACTTGCAACGGGTAATTCAATAATTGAGCGGTTATTTTGGGTCTGTCTGGATAAAGAAAAATAGGGCATTTTCGCGAAATAGAGGATTTAATCCAACAGCGACTTGGCTGAAGAGGTGAAAGGTTTATAATAGCCCAGTTCTCAGCGAGGGAAGAGTTGTTTCATGAGACGGAGTAAAAATGAGGTGGGCCGTTGGCGTATGCTGCGGCAAAATCAGCGGCGAAGAAGTCGCTGGCTTGAAGGTCAATCACGGCGTTATCGTCATATCTATAGCATTAGGCAGCGCAATGAACATCAGCATCGTAGGTCGCTATTGTTCACGGTTGCTTATGAATGGTGATTCGCTGAGGTGGTAATAAAAACAGTCTCTTTATGAGGCTGTTTTTGTTTTATCCATGATAAACGTCAGGCACTTAATCCTTTTTTACCCCTGATACTCCCTATGATTTTTTCCATGGTTCTGTGGTTTTAAGTTTTCTTGTCAATAAATTGTTACCAGCTTTTATTTCAATGAGGATATTTTTCACTTGAAATGCTGAGTTTCATCGCAGAAAAAATAGACCTATCCTAAATTATCAAAATGCGATAATTCCTATGTTGCTGTTAATAATAAAAAGTGCAACATAGTAGATTATCAGTTTATTTCACATAAGAATGACATAGCGCTACTCTATATATTAGGTCGCTTCGTTCTGATCGTTCAGTTTCAGGGGTGTTACTGTTTGGTTGTTCGAAGCGGCCATTCCCCCCAGTAAAATATGTGATTATGAAATAATAAGTTTATTAATCGTCATATTTAACTAATATTTCCTATCTATCAATGGGTTGATTTTTTGGCTCTGCTTTTTTGGCTAGCATATTCATCGATTTTAGTGATCAATAATAAAAAATTGATCAATTTTATCAATTGATCAATACTGTTATCCTTATTAATTAAAAGGATTTAATCGTGGGTAGCAGGCTAAACATTGCAGTTGATTGTGCTTTTATCTGTGAGCCGGTTTACAGGCGGAATGGTCAGTTATTTGCTGTGGAGTTATTGAGTCGGTTTACGACAACCTCTTTTAAAGCGCCCATTTATACTGAGCGCTTCCTGCATCAACTTAATGCTCCGATGAAGACGAAATTGTTATGTGACCAATTATTTGCTGTCGCCATCCACCAAAGATGGTTTATTGATCATCAAATAATACTCTCGATAAATATAGATTTTGATATGGCACAGGCGGTGCTGGACAACAAGGAGATCATCTCGTTGTTAGGGTCGATGCCCTTTATCCGGCTGGAGATCATGGAGAGTTTCCCTAATCTCAGTGATGGGCCAAAGAATACGCTATTAAGTAAGTTAGCTGAACGATACGCCTTGTGGTTGGACGATTTTGGCAGCGGTAACTCTCACCTCGCAGCAGTGGCCAGTGGCTTCTTTGAGTGTGTCAAAGTGGATAAACATTTTTACTGGCAATGGGCAGGGAGTGTCACCTTCGAAAATCTTGTCACACGATTGCGCGATCATTGCCAGTGCGTGATTGTGGAGGGCGTCGAGACGCGCCAGCAATTTACCCAGTTAGCTGATATCGGCGTTGATGCTATGCAAGGTTACCTATTTAACTCATTGCCGCTGAATGACGTTAATCTATTACCGCTAGAGTAAATCCGGATTTTTGCTCATGGGACATGAGGTTAGGGGGCTTTTGCTGCGAATATCACAGTTATATCACGCGGTTCGGTGGATGATGTCATCCCTATTACAGCAAAGGCTTATCGTTCATGTCTCAATATAAATTAGCTAAAACCGTCTTCTTCGGAGATTTGAAAGTCAGCACCGCACTTTATAAGTACGAAATTTATTGTGAGGAGTCTGAGCTGATCTACCACGCCGCT